>JBKBIX010000028.1:0-15345 GCA_046293845.1 Bipolaricaulia bacterium
ACTATCGTGTGGTACGCGGGCAGGTGCTCCAGATGCGTGAGGAGGAATTCGTGGCAGCGGCACAGTCGTTAGGGGCTTCACACCTGCGCATTCTCATGCGCCATATCGCCCCAAATACGATTACGTCCGTCTTAGCTATTATTCCGTTCAATATCGCCGATGCGATCTTGACCGAAGCAGGGCTGTCGTATTTGGGGTTGGGGCTGTCGCCCACGTTAGACCCCAATGACCTCGCTGCTGCTGATTGGGGCATTGATATTAACAAGGGTCAAAAATTCTTACAGGGTGGCCATTGGTGGCTCATCACGTTCCCAGGGGTGATGATCATGTTAGTATCGCTAGGGTTTGGATTGATCGGTGAGGGGCTGAACGATCTCCTCAATCCCCGAAGGCGCCAGCGCGTCTAGCAGCAAGGGGGACTTCCCTTTTGAGCTCGACTGGGCTATAATATATAATGCCCGTAAAGGAGGTGGTCGATCTCAGAACTATACAGCGGGATATCTTAGCGCATCGCCAAAACCAAAAGGAGGTAAAAGATGAAAGCGCGCTTTCTCGTATTAAGTGTTCTTCTCGGTGCTTTAGCGTTTCTCACGGTTCCTGCGTCCACGCAACAGAACACGATTATCATCGGGACGACCGATGGCATCACGACCCTGGACGTCGCCGATTCTTACGATTATTGGACATGGCACGTCTTCCAGAACACTTCCGAGGGGTTGGTAGACTTCGAGCGCGGGACGGCCAAAGTTGTCCCACATCTTGCGGAGAGCATCTCGGTTTCAGCTGATGGCAAAGAGTACACGTTCAAGCTGCGCAAGGGCGTCAAATTCTGGGATGGCGCGAACTTCAACGCTGACGCGGTTGTCTTCTCACTCAACCGTGCTAAGAAGCTCAACGGGCCCAACGGCGCGTGGGAAGCCTTGATGTATGACGTTGAGAAAGTCGAAAAGGTCGACGACTTCACGGTGAAGATCGTGACCAAGGGGCCGGACGCGACCTTCCTGCCGCGCCTGGCTGGATGTGCCTGCGCGTTCATCATGAGCCCCGAGTCCACACCAGCGGATAAGCTCGCGAGTGGCCAATATGCCGGCACCGGGCGCTATAAGCTCGCGCGCTGGGACCCCGACAAGCAGACCGTTTACGAGTCCTTCCCGGAGTATTGGAACAAGGCGCAGTCCCCTAAGACACCAAGAATTATCACGCAGTTCTTCCCCGAGGGGGCAGCGCCCCAGCTCGCCGCAGCCTTGCGCGCAGGAAACATTGACATCGCGTTCCATACTCTGAATCCTGAAGACGTCTTGGCGTTAGAGAAAGACCCCAACGTCAACGTCATTCGCGGGGAGAGCCTCAACATCCGTTACTTAGTAATCAATGTGACCCGGCCGCCGTTTGACGATGTGCGCGTGCGCAAGGCGATCGCGCTTGCTGTTGACCGCGATAAGATCGTCAAGCAGGTCTTCTTAGGGATCAACGATCCGCTCTACAGCATGGTGCCGCCGGGCTTCAAGGACGCGTATGTCAAAGCGATGCCCGACCGCAACGTCGCGGAAGCGAAGAAGCTTCTCGAAGAATATCTCAAAGAGAAGGGGCTCAATCCGCCGCTGCGGATTAAGTTCACGGCGACGACGCGCTACGGCGACACCGAGCGCGACGTGGCGCTCATCGTAGCACGCGCATTAGAAGAGACTGGGATCTTCCGAGTCGAGATCGAAATCTTGGAGCGCGTGACGTTCTTCCAGCGCCTGGGCGCAGGGCAGATGGACTTCTTCGCGCTGGGGTGGTTCCCAGACTTCATTGACCCGGATAACTTCCTCGGGCCGTGGCTGGTGGACGACCCCGAAGGGCTGGGCACGTTCCTCAATCATCATCCGGCGTTCCCAGAGTACAAGGCGCTCTTTGATAAGGCGCGCAGCTTAGTTGACCCAGCCAAGTACGCCGAGCGCATGGCGATCTACAAGCAAATTCAGCAATTAGTTGCCCGCGATGTGCCGCTGGTGCCCTTGTGGTTGAACAAACTGCAGAACATCATCGCTACTCGCAAGAACATCAGCGGCGCGGAGATCGACGCTTCGGCTATTCTGCGCACTTGGCTGCTGGAGAAGAAGTGAGATAAACTTCGGACGGCATTGGTGAGGGCAGATGAGGCCCTCACCCCCAACCCCTCTCCCGTAGGTCACTACGGGAGAGGGGTGCCCACAGGGCGGGGTGAGGGCCAGTCTTTTCACCCCTTGATATTACAGACGGGCAGGAGCTTCGCGACTCTTCTGCCGATCCCCACTTCGTGTGAAACACGCACGACTTCGTCTAAATCTTTGTACGCCCCTGGAGCCTCTTCGGCGATTGTGGCGCGGCTCTGCCCACGCACGTAAATGCCGCGCTCGCGCAGCTCTGCAACGAGATTGTCTGCCCGATATTGCTTGGTCGCCTTGGCGCGACTCATCACGCGACCAGCCCCATGCGCCGTGCTCCCGAACGTCTCGCGCATCGCGACTTCGGTCCCAACTAAGATATAGCCGCCTGTGCCCATCGAGCCCGGAATGATAATGGGCTGACCGACACTTCTGAATGCCGCAGGGACTTCGGGCCGCCCCGGCGGGAAGGCCCGCGTCGCCCCCTTGCGATGCACATAGACGTCGATCTCTTTCCCGTTAATTCTGTGCGTCTCGCGTTTCCCAATATTGTGCGCGACGTCGTAGAGTAAATTCATACCCAGCTCGCGCCAGCTCGCACGAAAGACTTTTTCGAAGCACTCTCGAGCCTTGTGCATAATTATCTGTCTATTGCACCACGCGAAGTTGATCGCGCAGTTCATCGCAGCGTAATAGTCCTGGGCTAATTTGCTGTGCACCGGCGCGCACGCGAGCTGTCTATCGGGCAGCGAATTTAAGAGATCGCGATGCTCTTTTTCGATCAAGCGCAGATAGTCTGTGCAGATCTGGTGCCCATAGCCGCGGCTGCCACAGTGGATCATCACGACGATCTGGTCTTTGAACAGCCCGAACTCTTGGGCGACTCTTGCGTCGAAGATCTCGGCGACGCGCTGGACCTCTAAGAAGTGATTGCCAGAGCCGAGCGAGCCCAACTGTTTTTGCGCGCGCTCCTTCGCTTCGCTAGAGACTGCATCGGGATCGGCACCCGGGCGGACGCCGTTGTCCTCGCAGTGTTCTAAGTCGTCTTCGACGGCGTAGCCGTGGCGCAGTGCCCACTGGACGCCCTGCACCGCGACCTTATCTAACTCGTCTTTGGAGAGTTTTCCGACAATAGAGCCCTCGCCGATCCCCGTGGGGATCTCGCTGAAGAGCGTATCTACTAATATCTGTTCTTTGCCCGTGATGTCGTCATATTTTAAGTGTGTCTTGCAGACGCGCACCCCGCAGTTGATGTCAAATCCGATAGCTCCAGGGGAGATGACGCCCTTCTCGGCGTCGAGCGCGGCGACGCCGCCCACGGGGAAGCCGTAGCCCTGATGGGCATCAGGGAGGACACAGACGGGGCTGTGCACACCGGGGAGATAGGCCATATTGCGCGCTTGGAGAAGCGTCTCGTCTTCTTTGATTTTCTCTAATAATTTCTCGCTAGCGAAGACGCGCCCTGGGACGCGCATCCCGCCCGTCTGCGGGATCTCCCAGATATAGTCTGAAATCTTTTTCAGTTCGATCTCAGCCATGGTGATCTGATTATATCGAGAGGGCGTGTTAGGCTGCAATATCTGTGCGGTAGTGCATCTTAGGGAAGCTGATTTGCTTTATCGCGGCATACACGCGCTCGCGGGCTTCGCTCACGGAGGCACCCAGCCCCACAACGTTGAGCACCCGCCCGCCAGATGTCACGATCTGCCCGTCTTTGCGCACTGTGCCCGCGTGAAAGATGAGTATATGGCCCTCACCCCCAGCCCCTCTCACCCTCACCCCTCTTTCCCCTCTCCCCTCTGAGGGAGAGGGGAAGTAAAGGGGTGAGGGGATGAGGGCCTTAAGCCCTTCGATCACAAAGCCCTTCTCGTAGTGCTCCGGATACCCCCCAGATGCCAAGACGACACACACAGCGCTGACGGGCTTGAGCTTCGTCTCAAAGCGCTCCAGCCGACGCTCAGTGATAGCGAGATAGAGTTCTAAAAGATCGAAGTCGAATCTGGGCACTAAGACTTGGGTCTCCGGGTCACCAAAGCGCACGTTGTATTCTAAGACAGAAGGGCCGTCATCTGTCCAGATCAGCCCGAAATACAAAATCCCTTCATAGCTCAAGTTCTCTTTGCGCAAGGCTGCAAACGTCGGCGCGACGATCTTCTTCACCGTCTCGTCGAGCATTTTTTCGCTGAACCAAGGCACAGGTGAGATCGAGCCCATGCCCCCGGTGTTCGGGCCGCGGTCGCCGTCGAGCAATCTTTTATAGTCTTGGGCCGTGCCGAGCAGCTTCCAAGAGACCCCATCAAAAGCGACGAAGAGCGAGAACTCTTTGCCGGCTAAAAACTCTTCGACGACGACGCGCTGCGATGCGGTGCCGAACTTTTTCGCGATCATGAAGTCTTTGAGAATCTGTTCAGCTTCAGTGTGTGACTGGGCGATAGCGACGCCCTTGCCCGCAGCTAAGCCGTCAGCTTTAATAACAATCGGGAGCGCCATCGTGCGGGCGAACGCGAGGGCTTGCTCAAAGTCATCGAAGCTTGCGTGTCGCGCTGTAGGGATATTGTGCTTGTGCATAAACGCTTTGGCTTGGACCTTGCTGCCTTCTAAGAACGAGGCTTTCTGGGTGGGCGCGACGATCTTCAGATTCTCTCTCTCAAAGAGATCGCGAATTCCAGTGACGATGGGGGCTTCGGGACCGACGACAGTCAAGTCGATCTTCTCCTTCTTAGCGAACTGGGCAAGCGCTGCAAAATTCTCTGTGCTCATGGGGATATTTTCGCCGAGCTGGGCCGTGCCAGCGTTGCCGGGAGCAATATAGAGCTTCGAGAGCTTGGGGGACTGTGCCAAACCCCACGCTAACGCGTGCTCGCGTCCGCCAGAGCCGACGAGAAGGACTTTCATGATAATCTCATTAAGGGACGCACGTGCAAAATTTCATCTTCCTTGAGCGGCTCGACTGCCGAAGCTGGAACCATGACGACAGCGATGGTCTCTCCTAATGCATTGAAGACCTCTAGAGCATAGCCCTCCTCACCACGAGACTCAGGCGTAGCAGGCAGATGCTCGACGATGACGGCGACGTCGCCCTTTTGCAAGCCATGCTCAGGCAGATCTCTTGCCAATGCGACTCGTTGGTAGAGTTCCGGTTTCATTTGAGATTCTTCCAATCAAAAGGGAACCCGACTCTTTCTATGTAAGGCCCGCTATAGTTTAGAATTTTCATTAGTAGTTCCTCTAAAAGGTTGTTGCCTTTCAACCATGCTTCATAATGCTTTTGGGTCATTTCATAGCCGTGGACAGCATCATTCCTGGCGTTGACAAATTCTCTCACCCAGCTTAGATTATAAGGATTACCAGTTTCCCTGAGATACTTGTCAAGAATTCTAGCCAGAGTTACCTTGAATGGGCGTCGTAAGAGATTTTCTATCTTACCGCTTAACCGTTCATTAAATTCAGTAGATATGTTAGGATCATACCGCTCCAATAAATCAACGAATTGTTTGAGCAGATCAGATAACTTAGTTCTTAGGTCAAGACCACGCACTGAGTACATGAGATCCTTTTCATTGAGAAATGCTTTGATGAGAGCTTCAAACGAGCGGGCAGTGAGCTTAAGTTGCGTTGGAAGGGTACAAATTCCCACGGCTTCACAATAGCTCTCTATTGCATCTCTTAGAGCCTTCTGTTGCTTTTCTGGGAAGCTTTGATAACTGCGGAATGCTCTATCAATAAAGTTTTTGTAGGGACTTTCCTCCACACTGCTTCCTTCTTTTATTACTTTTATTAGTTCTCCATTCCCCATAATGCTTGAGGGTAAGCTATGTCTATTCCTAACTGTACCCCGTTTGATATATTGGTAAAGAGTTTGATCTTTTTCATCCAGAACTTCAGCACTCACCCATGAAATGCGCGCTCCCATGGCTAAGGAGGTCAAAAGCAGAAATAAATCGGCACATTCAAGTGCAAACTTTATATCTAGGGGGGCTCGAGTGTCTTGGCGTATCGTAAGAGTAGAAGTCCATTGGCTGGATATTTCTGATCTTAGCTTTTCTGCTGTTTGCTTATAAGTAGGCAATTGCTTGAGTGTTAGATGTAGTTGTTTGTCTCTAAAGGAAACCTCAAACTCGAGCCTATCCCTATCTATTCGATCTATTCGTAAGCCTATACCGCCTGGAACTTGATATTCACTGCACTCTAAGCCTGTAAAGAGCAAATTAGGAATTAAGAATCTTACACTTTCCCCAGATGTTTCTGAGCCGACTTCGAGGGCCTCAATGGGTAGTAGCTCTAGCTTTAGATTGGTAGTCATATTGATTGCAGTTAAGGAAGCTGAGAGAGGTAGGACTCCATCCGCAATAATCTTCTTACCATCTGTAACGACGCCTTCAAACCGCAGGGCTCGAGAAAAGTATTTGCTAAGGGGGTATGCATTGGGATCTGCATTATCTACTAAGAATTCAATAAGCAATCCATTAGTTCGATCAAGAGAGTGTGAGGTGCGAAATGTGCCTTTTAGCGGTGTGCCTGATTCTATGAGTAAAGTACCATGGCCGTTGAAATCGGGCATCATCTTGAATTCGTTTCACCTCTCCGACTCACTGGTCTGCACCGCTACATCCATCGGTTTGTAGATAGTCAACTCTTTCACTCGTTCAAAATCACGATCAGCGCTAGCTAACGCCGAAATCCCTTGACTCAGCGTTAGTGCCACCGTCACCGAATCATTCACTAAAAGGCCGTGCTTTTGACGGTAGTGCTCGCTCATTACTATACTCTCCATGTCCAACGGCAGAACTTCTAGCCCCATTTCTAAGATCGCATCGGCGTGTGCCTGATAGTCCTTCAAGTGTTTCACAATCTCTGGCTTTTCTTTGAGCTTCTTCGCTACACTGCCTGGCGTGACGAGTTTCTTAGCCTGAGCTTCAATCATCATCAGTCGGTGTAAGACCTCCAACAAGATAAAGACTCCTGTGGCTCCGAAAACCTCGCCGTGCTCGCATCGTGCTAAGAACTCCCTGCATTCTTGAGAAGCCCCCGTAAAGTGATAAATGAAAATATTAGCATCTATAAAGACACGCGTACCCGTAGAGAGTTTGCTTAAAGGCTTAGCTCTCAAGAACCCCCGGCTCCTCTTCGAGAATCGCCTGAACGACCTCCAGCGGGGCCTTGAGTGTTCCATACGTTCTATCAACAACACTCTGAGCCCGCTTGCGTCGCAGATGCTCGAACAGCGCTTCCTCAATGACCTGCGCCAATCGCTTATGCTCCTTAGCCGCCAAGACTTTCACTGCTATCAGCAGCTTTTCATCTAAAGCTGTACCAATCTTTTGCCGTCGCGAACGCTCTACCCTCTTCATGGTGTCATCAGTATAGCATCTTTCTAGAAAACAATCAAGATTTCTTACTTACGGCTGGCGCGAGGAGCCCCCTTAAATCCCGCACCACCCCGTCTGGCTTAATCTCGAGATTCTCCATGGGCAAGTCATTGCGATTCACCCAGATCGTTTGCATTCCCGCTCCCTTCGCCCCAGCGATGTCATAAGTCGGCGAATCCCCAACATAAAGCGCTTCGCTCGGCGAGACTTTCGCCAATCCTAGCGCATGACGAAAGATCGCCGGATCGGGCTTGGCTACCCCAACTTCACCCGAAATAACAATAGGGTCGAACTCGCGCTCCAGATCGAAAAGCTTTAGTTTATATCGCTGCAGGTCGCTTGGCCCGTTGCTAATAATCCCTAGACGCAATCGCCCGCGCAGTGCCGCCAACACTTCTTGCACTTCGGGGAAGAGCTTTAAATGCTTGAGCCACGTCCGATAGTACGCTTGACTGACATGCGTCGCTAGTTCACTGTCATCTATGCCCAGCTTCTTTAAGATGCGATACGACCCCTCGCGTAACAGCTCCGCCCCGGAGTTGGGCGAATTGAGCCAGAGATCGTGCATCTCAGCTTTGACTTCGTCGGAAGCTCTGCGCCAGGCTTCTACATCAAGCCGGGGGTACTGCTGCGCTGCAACGCGAAAGCTCGCCTCGACTGCCGGAGGCCGGCAGCCCGACGTGTCCAAAAGGGTCTCGTCCAAATCGAAGAAGATCGCCTTCAGCTTTGGCATACGCTCAATGCCTAAAATGTCTCACTCCCGTCAGGACCATCTTGATCTTATGCTTTCTTGCGGTTGCAAGGGCTTCTGCGTCGCGTACCGAGCCGCCCGGCTGAATAATCGCTGCGATGCCGTATTGTGCCGCGAGTTCGACTGTATCGGGGAACGGGAAGAACCCATCAGAGGCGAGCACCGCGCCACGGGCTTTTTCACCGGCTTGCGCCAGAGCGATCTTGGCCGAGCCGACCCGGTTCGTCTGACCCGCACCGATCCCCAGCGTCGCTTCGTCTTTCGCCACGACAATCGCGTTGGACTTGACGTGCTTGCAGACTGCAAAAGCAAAGATCAAATCGCGCTTCTCCGACTCCGAGAGCACAGCGTCATCGAGCACCTTCCAGCTGCTCTCTTGGATGACGATGCTATCTGTATCTTGGACGAGCAGATCGCCCGAGAGGAAGCGCAGCGTCTCCTTGGGGAAGCTCAGCTTCTTATACCGTAACAACCGACGATCTCTCTTCTGGTGCAAGATGGGCAGCGCCTCGGGCGCAAACTCCGGCGCGATTATGATTTCCAAGAAGATCTCGTTGAGTCTCTCAGCAAGCTTCTTATCTACAGTCTGATTGAGCGCGACGATCCCGCCAAACGCCGAGACGGGATCGCATTCATAAGCGCGCTTATAAGCTTCTAAGAGCGTCGTGCCGCGCGCGACCCCGCACGGGTTATTATGCTTAATGATCACGCACGCGGGGGGTGCAAGCTCGCTCACGAGAGCGAGCGCCGACTCCGTATCGAGCCAATTATTATATGAGAGTTCTTTGCCCCATACGACTTCGATCTGCGACGCAAGCCCTGGCGCGAGCGCGTTCTGATATAAAGAAGCCTTCTGATGAGGGTTCTCGCCGTAGCGCAGCTCGTGGGTTTTGGTGTAGGCAAAGAAGAGTTTGTCAGGGAAGGCCCTCACCCCGGCTGTGCCACCCCTCTCCCGTGACTCACTCACGGGAGAGGGGGCAGGGGTGAGGGCCCATTGCTCGTGGAGTGTCTGATAGATCGCGATATCGAGCTCGGCGACTTTCGCAAATGCTTTCAGGGCCAAGCGTCGCTTTGTCATCTCCGAGACGCCGCCCCCGCGGAGCTCTTCTAAAACGCTCGAGTAATCAGACGGATCGGTCAGCACGATGACATGCTGGAAATTTTTGGCGGCGGCACGGACGAGAGATGGTCCCCCAATGTCTATCTCTTCGATGAGCTGCGCTTCAGACAGATTGGGCTTTTTGGCAGCTTCGAGGAACGGGTAGAAATTGACGCAGACTAAGTCTATCTTCTGGATCGCTTGGGCGGCAAGCTCGCTCTGATGTTTGGGATCATCTCTGAGGGCGAGAATCCCGCCGAAGATTTTCGGATGAAGCGTTTTGACGCGCCCACTCAAAATCTCGGGAAACCCCGTGATAGACTCAACGGGCGTCACGGGAATTTTTCGCTCTTGTAAGAACTTGGCCGTGCCCCCGGTGGAGATGATCTCCCAGCCCAGCTCAATCAGCCCACGTGCGAGCTCAGTAATATTTGTCTTGTCGCTGACGGAGAGTAACGCTCTCATAAAGGGATCACGATTTAGCTTACCGAAAGTCGGCGTGCTGTGTCAAAATGTGTACAATAAAAGATATGCACGCATTTGACGTGGTAGGCTTTGGGGCGCTCAACCTCGACGAGCTCTATCGTGTTCAAAAACTCCTCGATGACGACGAAGGGGAAGTCGTCTTTGTTGGGGCCTATCCTGGAGGCTCAGCAGCGAATACTATTTATGCACTGGCGCGGCTTGGGCTGCGCGTGGGTTTTCTCGGTGCCGTAGGCGATGACGACACTGGAAGAATGCTTCTTGACAGTTTTAAGAGCGTCGGTGTGGACACGTCGGGGATCGTCATCAAGCCCAAGGCGAAGACGGGGCGCACCTTGGGGTTTGTAGACTCTCAAGGGCGGCGCACGCTCTACATCGAGCCAGGGGCTAACAGCCTCTTGCGCAAAGCCGATGTCGACCTCAGCTATGTGGCTCGTGTCCGGTTTGTGCATCTATCGTCGTTTGTTGGTGAGGAGCAGTGGGCGATCCAGTGCGAGCTGGTGCGTGCGCTCTCGCCCAAGGCTCTCGTAAGCTTTGCGCCAGGGGCGCTCTTGGCGCGCCGTGGCCTGCGAGCGCTCTACCCTGTTCTTAGGAGGACACACGTGCTCTTTCTCAATCGGCGCGAGCTTGGCCTGTTAGCCCACACGGAAGACCTTCAGATCGGGGCGCGCTCGTTGCTGAAAGCTGGCCCGCAGATCGTCGCGGTGACGCTTGGGGCTGAGGGGAGCTACGTCACGGATGGCAAGCGCGCTTATAGAGTGGAGGCACCGCGCGTGAAGCGGGTCGTGGACACGACTGGGGCAGGGGATGCGTTTGCTGCGGGCTTTCTGTACGGGTTGTTTGAGGAGCGCGAGTTGCGCGAATGCGCGGAGTTAGGGGCGCGGCTTGCAAAGCTCGTCGTCAGTCAGATGGGGGGCCGGCTCAACGCTGCGATCTCGCGATTGAGACAGTACCCGTAAGGATAGGGCTTGCCCTCAATATAGAGCGTTCTCTCCCTGATCTCCCACAGCCCTTGTGAAAGCTTCTCGAGGGTCAGCACCATCAGCGGCGTCTCGCCCGCAAATTGCTCGCGACGGATCTGCTGCACAAGCTCTTTCCATACGGGCTCTCGCTTGGCGTGCTCTACCCCCTTGGTCCGTATCAATGCCGTCACTTCAAGCCAAAGCTTCGTGAGTCTCTCCGAGCTGAGCGGAAACTCATACCACGAGATGACCGGCCCGCGATCCGTCTGCTCCGTAGCTAAGTGCAGCATCCCCCCAGCTTTGAGATAGCTTATGTTCATAATCTTTGGGATCTCGTGGGCCAAGTGCTCGTGGGGCACTGCTAACAGATAGGGCAGCGGGCGTTCAGCCTGCTCCTCCATCACTTTGGGCCACATCCCAATAGGGCCAATATGGGGGATCGCGGGATGGAGATTGAGCACATCGAGGGCGTTCAGAAGCTCAGCGCTGAGAATCTGCATATAGCCTACAGAGAGATAGAGTCTCACATGTGGGGGCAAGAGCTTCATCAGAGCACGGTCGTGCTCGATACGCCAGCGCTCTAGGAGATTGGGGTCTGTGCGGGCTTGCTCGCGCAACTCTTTCTGAAACTCCCGCGACGGAAAGAAAATGAGCTTGTTCAGAAACTTTAGAGCCTTCACAGCTGCGATGCGCACCGCCAATTTTTCATCAGAAGGGCGCTCTGGGACGTTACAGAGCACACACGGCACATGAGCCCTGATGTGCCCCGATGCAAGAGCGCTGTCGAGATCGCGCAGGAGCGCTACAGCGTCGTCATCGTGCAGCGACGTGAGAATCCCAAACTGAAAGCGCTTCATCCTAAACTCCCAATATCTGCGCCGCGCAGGCGGCGCCGCATCTGCTCGCTGCGCGCGATAAACGCGTCGTCTATCTGCGTCGTGAGGCCCTCACCCTGCCCTACAGCCTCTCGTCCGCCCCGCATAAATGCCTCCGCGATCTCAGCTAGGATCAACGCATCTGCACTGATGCACCCCACTTCGGCAGCTTGCAGCGCGTAGCTGTTCCCGTTGAATGCTACCGACAAGCCCCCTTCGCGTCGCACGAGCGCTAACGCTTCGACATCGGTGATGCTGTCGCCAACGTAGATCGTCTGCGTCAGAGAAATGTGAGTGCGTTGAGCGATCTCGCGCAGCGCGCGCGCTTTCTCTGGGCCGCCTACGGGCTGAATCTCAGAAAAAATGCGCCCGGCTTCCATTGCCCTCACGCGCTCCCAGAAGATCTCATCAAGCAGCGCGATGGTCTCTCGATCGTGCACCGCAAGGTCGCTCACCTCCCTGATTTCCCTTGAAATCTTGAGAGATGGGCGCGATATGATCTGAGCATAAAGCTCTCGTAGCTCCTGACGCTCGTGCTCGGAAAGCTTGTGCGCATCGAGCGAGATCTTCGTACAGTAGGCGTTCTCGAAGGGGAAGCGCAAGGCTTCGCAGACGGCGCGCACGTAGGGTTCATAACTTGTGCTGATGATAAACGCGGGCATCTGCGCGCGAATGCGCTGCAGCGTCTCGCGCGCCCTGGGGACGGGCTTTATGTTCTTTCGGGAAAACTCTGCCAGATCGCGGTCGCGCAGCCCAAACGCAAGCAAGAACGGCACGATGAGCTTTAACGTATCGCCCGCTCGGTAGCCGGGGCGCTTGACGATATCTGCTAAGACGTCGTCATATTTGCTGATGAGGGCGAAGAAGCGTGCGCCGTCGGGAAGAAAATGCGCTGTGATTTCAAAAGCATTATCGTTGAGCGTCAGCGGGCCCTCCAGATCGGTGACAAACTGCGTATACGCCATACTGTTCAGTATACCCGTCACGTTGAAAGAGAGCAATTGGTCAACAGGCCCGCTGATCGTTTATAATAGAAAGCCACAAGGGCAAAAAGAGAAAGGGGGTGAGAAGAGATGAACAAGAGCGATCTGGTAGAGCTGGTCACGGCGCGAGCGAAGCTGTCTTCGAAAGCCGCAGGCAAGCGCGCTCTCGAAGCGGCCCTGAACGCTATCATGGAGGCGGTCGCCCGCGGGGAGTCGGTGACATTGGCGCGGTTTGGCACGTTCCAGCCAGTGGTACGCAAGGCCGCGCGGCGTTTCAACCCTCGCACGCGCCAGCCCATAGACGTCCCGGCCAAGCGCGTGCCCAAGTTCAAGGCCGGCCGCAAGTTCAAGCAGCTCGTGTCTAAGGGGCGATGACTCATAGATGAAGATCGTCATGGGAGGAGGAGCTATGCTCTCTCATCTCAGCGTGAGCGATAGAGAGATTGCAGGGGCACAGATAGCCCTCCTCCCCGGCGATCCCGCACGAGTGGAGAAGATCGCCACCACAAAACCCATCGAGAACGGGCGCTTTGTCGCGTCCCATCGAGAATTTTGCACGTGGCTGGGGTTCATCAGAGCGACTCCTATCGTGATCACGTCCACGGGGATCGGCGGACCTTCGACGGCAATTGCCGTCGAAGAGTTAGCGCAGCTTGGCGTAAAAATCTTTATGCGCGTCGGGACGACGGGTGCGCTTCAGCCCTATATCACTATGGGCGACGTCGTCATCTCTAGCGGGGCAGTGCGCCTCGACGGGGCTTCGGCACACTATGCCCCGATAGAGTACCCTGCTGTCGCCGACTATGAGTTAGTGTGGGCGCTCGTCCGTGCTGCCCAAAAGCTCACAATCCCCTATCACGTGGGGATCACGTGCTCGTCGGCGACGTTCTATCCTGGGCAGGAGCGTTCGGATTCGTTCAGTCAGTATATTATCAGAGAGATGCGCGGAACCAAGAGCGAATGGCAACGCTTAGGCGTGCTCAACTACGAGATGGAAGCCGCGACTCTATTGACAATGTGCAGCGCCTTGGGGCTGCGTGCCGGTTGCGTCTGCGGGGTTGTGGACACGCCCACGCAGGAAGAGATCAGCCCGGAAAATCTTGAGCTCGCTGAGCAGAACGCGATCAAAGTCGCCGTCACAGCGACGGAGATCTTTCTGGGGCAGACTGCACACAAGCCATGAGAAGCGTGATCGTTCTCGCACTTGTCAGTGCGATTCTGACAGGGTGTTCCAAATCGAGCGAACAAACCCCCGCACAGAAAGGAGGGCCTGCTATGACTCTGACAAGCCCTGCATTTACTCATGGGGCGATGATCCCCAAGCAATACACGTGTGATGGCAAGGACGTCTCACCGCCCTTAAGCTGGAGTGATCCGCCAGCGAAGACTCAAAGCTTCGCGGTGATTATGGACGATCCCGACGCGCCCATGGGCACATGGGTCCATTGGGTGATCTATAATATTCCCGCGACAGCGCGCTCACTGCCTGAGGGAATCCCAACGAACGCCGATCTTCCCGATGGCAGCCGTCAGGGGCGCAACAGTTGGAGAAGGATTGGGTATGGCGGGCCGTGCCCGCCCAGCGGGACCCACAGATATTTCTTTAAGCTTTACGCGCTCGATACCGTGCTCACTCTCGCTTCCGGGGCGACAAAAGAAGAGCTGCTCAAGGCGATGGAGGGGCACATCCTCGCCCAAGCCGAGCTTATGGGGAGGTATACGCGACGCTAAGGGTTAGCGTCGCGCCCGCAGCACGATCACGTTCGTGACTTCTAGCGGCTCCGTAGTGCTGATGACTATAACGAGCTCTTTGAGGCCTTCAGCGCTCCCTTGGCTGAAGATTCGCATCCCTCCGGATTCCTCGGGCTTGGCCCAGAAGTTGCGCGTCCAATTGCCAAAGTGCTGTTCATAGAAACTGAGCGCAGCGACGGCTTTGTTCCCATCGAGCTTATAGCCGACGACCCTCAAGTCGGAGAAGTCCTGTAGCAACCGAAAGAGCGCCTCGATCCCAAAGACCCCGAGCCAGCTCATCACTTCAATTAGAGAGTCTTGAGGGCGCTCCGGCTGCCACCACATTCTCATCGCTGCTGGGGGATTTGTGATGAGGCTGCCAAACCATCGCTTGAGATACTCTAAGAGATCTTGCTTGGTGAGCACAAGCTCCCACTGCAGCTCGGCTCCCTCAAAGATCGGTACGTCTAGAGCTTCAGCTTGCGCCGTGACGAGCACAAGATCCGTTGCTTCGTATCGCTTCGAAGCGATGACCAAGAGATAGCTTCGATCTTGAGCAAAGAGCCGCACTCCACCTGACTCGTCAGGCTTGACCCATAGGACCTTGCGCCAAGTGTTGAGCGTCTGGTCGTAGAAATTGAGCACCTCGAGAGCGCGCTCGCCCTCGATTGTGTAGCCTGCTACTTTGAGTGCAGAGAGGGCTTGCACCAACTCTGTGAGCTGCTTAGGCATCTCTTGTGTCGCCAACCGCACTTCCCACTCAACTTGTGCTCCTTCGTAGAGAGGGATTTCTAGCGTAGGTTGCTGTTCTTGAACGTCTTGCACGCGTGGTGTGGCTACTGCCCATGCGATCCCAATCGCGCACGCCAACCCGACAGCAGCTATGAGCTGCACCAAGGCTCGCTTCCGCATAGTATGCACCTCCTCCGGCTCAATTTTATTCCTTCACGACCACGTTCACCA
>JBKBIX010000029.1:0-12732 GCA_046293845.1 Bipolaricaulia bacterium
TACCGATCCATCCCTGTGGCCTCCGGCAATGAAAGAAGGGGCTTCGGCCTTGGCACGCATTCGTCAGATCGAAGCCGAGTGCATAGCTCAACATGGGGAGTTCGATTGGGAAAAACTTCCTGAATCGGTTCAAGATGAGTATGATAGTCTGTGCACTTTTCTCGACAGTTTACGGGAGCCGGCAAGCGTATCACGTTAATGTCTTATAGAATTTCTCTCTCTTCGCGAGCTGAGCGAGACCTCAAAAAACTGTCAGGTCGTACTTATCTACGTGTGCAAGCGGCGATTCGAGATCTATCAGACAACTCTCGACCACCTGGCTGCCGTAAACTTGCCCAAGTTAATGAGTGGCGTATCCGCGTCGGCGATTATCGAATTCGTTATCGAATCGACGATACTCACCAAGAGATCATTGTAACTTCTATTCGGCATCGTCGCGAAGTCTATCGGTGAAGTAAAAAAGGGCTTGCACGCGTGCGCTCGCTTGATTACACTTAAGACCTGATCACTATGAGCACACGATGGACTGCTGCTGCAGTGCGCCAGACGTTCTTAGAATACTTTCGCGCCAAAGAGCACACTATCGAGCCAAGCTCGTCGCTCGTGCCCGATGACCCCACACTGCTCTTCACCAACGCCGGAATGGTGCAGTTCAAAAAGCTCTTCCTTGGGCTGGAGAAGCGCTCATACACTCGCGCAGCGACCGCGCAGAAATGTATGCGCGTGTCGGGAAAGCACAATGACTTGGAGAACGTCGGCCCATCCCCCAGACACCACACTTTTTTTGAGATGCTGGGCAACTTCAGCTTCGGCGACTATTTCAAGCGCGAAGCGATCTCCTATGCGTGGGAGCTGCTGACCGAAGTCTATGGCTTAGACAAAGAGCGCTTTCACTTCACGATCTATAGAGACGACGAGGAGTCTTTTCAGCTCTGGCAGGAGATCGCCAAAGCTCACAAAGAGCGCATTCACAGGATGGGGGAGAAGACGAACTTCTGGATGATGGGAGATGTCGGCCCCTGCGGCCCAAACACGGAACTCATCTGGGATCGCGGGCCAGAGTTCTGTGACTGTAAACGTCCCGATTGTTCGCCAGCTCTCGATAACGACTGCAATCGCTGGTTTGAAGTCTGGAATTTGGTGTTCATGCAGTTCAACCAAGAGCCCGACGGCACGCGCACACCCCTGCCTAAGCCGGGCGTGGACACAGGGATGGGCTTAGAGAGGATCGTCGCGGTCTTGCAAAACGCTCCCAGCAATTATGATACAGATCTCTTCCAGCCCATATTTGAGGGTCTACGAAGCCTAACGGGCCACAGCGCAGCACAGATGCGTCAGTATACTGTGCCGTATAGGGTCATTGCCGATCATGGGCGGGCTATGACGTTCTTAATCGCCGACGGCGTGCTCCCAAGCAACGAGAAGCAGGGCTACGTGCTAAGGATGATCATGCGGCGGGCGATCAGATTCGGGATGAAATTGGGCTTAAACCCCCCATTTCTGCCCAGCGTCGCCCAGCTGGTCATCGAGACGATGGGCGAGCACTACAGGGAGCTGAAAGACCAGAAAGACTTGATTCTCAAAGCTGTGGCTCACGAAGAAGAGCGTTTCGAGCGCACGCTCGATCAGGGTTTAGAGCGCGCCGAAAAAATTATCTCTGAGCTGCAACGCAAGGGCGAACGACTCATCCCTGGACCGGAGGCGTTCTTTCTCCATGACACCTACGGGTTCCCTGTGGAGATGCTCGAAGACATCGCACGCGAGCACGGGATGCATGTCGACCGTGCGGGCTTCGAGCGCGAGATGGAGAAGCAACGCGAGCGCTCCCGTGGGGCTGAGCCACGCCCTGAGAAGACCCTCATCACTCGGCACACCATCCCGCCTACGCAGTTTGTGGGCTATCAGAGATGGGGGCACGAGTCGGAGCTTCTGTTTGTCGAAGAGGGGCTCTTGGCGTTTGCTGAGACGCCCTTCTACGCTGAAGCCGGCGGACAAGTCGCCGACACCGGCTGGATCGAGAATCTCACGCGCCCCGGCAAAGCCGAGGTCTTAGACGTGCAGAAGGACGAGGGCGGGGTCTATCTCCACCGGGTTCGCGTCATCGAAGGGGAGTTTCGCGCCGGAGATCGGTGCTCACTGAAAGTCGATGCCGAGCGCCGCGCCCGCACTATGAGAAATCACACGGCGACGCACATCCTGCATGCGGCACTGAGAAGGGTCTTAGGCTACTCTCATGGCATCCAAGCGGGTTCGCTCGTCGCTCCTGATGAGCTGCGCTTCGACTTTAAGCATCTCGCGCCGCTGACAGGTGAAGAGATCGCTCAAATTGAAGAATTGGCCAATCGCGCCATACTTGCCGATCTGCCCGTGACGATCACGGAAGAGCCATTAGAGACAGCAAAAGCCCGCGGCGCTATGGCGCTCTTCACCGAAGACTACGCGGGCAAAGAGAAAGTCCGTGTCATCACGATTGCGCCCTTGCCCGGCGACGAAAAACCCTTCAGCGTCGAGCTGTGCGGCGGCACCCACGTCCAGAGAACAGGCCAGATCGGCTTGTTTAAGATTGTCTCTGAGCAAGGCGTCGCTGCGGGGATAAGACGGGTGCACGTCGCCGTCGGAGAAAATCTCTTAGAGCATCTGGAGGAGCGCGAGAGCAGAGAAGATCAGCTTGCGCAGATGCTCAAGACGTCCCCACAAGAGCTTGTGCCAAAGCTCGAAGCTCTTCTTGCCGAGCGCGACGCGCTCAAGCGCGAGCGCGATGCCCTCAAGCGCCAGCTGCTCTTGATAGAGAAAGACCGACTCTTACAGCAGCGTCAGCACGTTCACCAAGCGTCGCTGGTCTGCGCGCGGCTCGATCTCCCTGGAGAGGACTTGAAGACGCTCTCGGACTTGATCGAGTCGGAGATCGCTCCTGGCGTGACGCTGCTGGGTGGGGTCTTCCAGGGGAGAGCGACGCTCATCTGCAAAGTGAGCGAGGCGTTGACGAGAAGACTGCACGCCGGGCAGATTCTCAAAACGCTGACGCCCTTGATCGGTGGGGGCGGCGGGGGCAACGCACGCTTTGCTCAGGGTGGCGGCTCCAACCCCCAGGGATTAGACGAAGCCCTCCAGCTCGGCGAGGAGCAGATAAAGAGAGTGATCAGTGACAAGTGACTAGTCACTGATCACTGCATATCACTCGTCGTCCTCGTCGTCCCAGTCTTCGTCATCGTCCCAATCGTCTTCATCGTCCCAGTCGTCCTCGTCGTCGTCATCATCGTCCCAGGGCTTCTTCTTCAGCTCAAGCTCGTCATCCCACCATCTGGCCATCACCGATCACTCCTTCGCTATGGTGTGCCAGAGTTTAGAAAAATTTGGGGCAAAATTCAAGAGGAGGGCTTGTGCGTGCGCCGGTGCTTCTGGAACGCTTGGAGGGCATAGGGGTCTTCGTGCAGAAAGCTCACGAGATCTCGTAAGCATTCGAGCGTCTTGGGGCTGAGGTGGTGCTCGATGCCCTCGACGTCTTTTTGGATAGTCGCTTCATCCACACCTAAAATCTTGAGAAGCTCTTCGAGTTGGCGATGGCGGTTCTTCACGGACTTGGCGATGGCCTCGCCGTGGGGGGTGAGCGTGATCCCGCGATATTTTTCGTATTTGACGAGATGCTCGCTGTCCAGCTTCTGGAGCATCTTGGTGACCGAGGACGACTGCACCCCCAGCGACGCAGCGATGTCGATGACGCGGGCGTAGCCCTTGGTTTGGATCAGTTCGTAGATGCGCTCAAGATAATCTTCAACGCTGGGGGTGGGCATAGGCTAGCGACCAAGCACGATGAAGCGCCCGCGCATCGTGGTGGGGTTGAGCGGGTCATAGTAGGTGAACTCGCCAGCTTTTGAGGCGACGAACTCCACGGTCGCGGACTGATTGGGGCGCAGATACTGAGAGAGATGGGCATCGTAATTGCTGATCTTAAAGTCGTGCAGGATGAGCTGGCTCTCTTTGTTCTTGAGGGTGATCTTGACCCGATCCCCGACTTGTACGACAATATCGGGATTGTCTGCGCCGGCGATAGCCAGGGGGCTCTCCCCGATGAAGCGCATGTCGTTCATGACTAAGACGAACTCCCGCGCGGCTCCTGGGGGCAGGGGCTCCGTGGGATTGCACCCGACGACACCGACCAAGACGAGCATTCCCAAGACCATGAACCCAAGCGACAATCTCATTGAAGATAGAACCTCCTTTATTTCGTACAATTCGTACAAGCAGCATAGCATACTTCGCCGTCAAAGGCAAATCGAGACGTGTGTGGCTTGCTCTTTCATTTGCACAGTATTATCTGTTTTGCGTATAATGGGCGAAACTTTGGTTAGGGGGTTTGAGCTATAGCTTATGGATTTCGTGTACACGTCAATGATCGTCGCTGTGCTCACGCTGGGCTACGTGGGGTATCTGGTCGTCCGTCTGCGGGGCTTTGACGAGGGCGAGGAGAGAATACGGCAGCTCTCGTCGTATGTGCGCGAGGGAGCCGAAGCCTTCCTGCGCCGGCAGTATATGGTCGTTGCGATCTTTCTGGTGGCACTCTTTGTCATTCTCTTGCTGATGGGCTGGGGCGGGCTGCTCAGCCCCTGGGCGCCGTGGGCCTTTCTTACTGCTGGGGCGTTCTCCGGGCTCGCGGGCTATCTGGGGATGAAGATCGCCACGGCGAGCAACGGGCGCACTACGACCGCTGCAAAACAGAGTTTAAATAAAGCCCTGCGCGTCGCCTTCGAAGCCGGCAGCGTCATGGGCTTTTCCGTTGTGGGCTTGGGCTTGCTCTATATCACAGTCTGGTTCGTTATTCTTGCTACTGCCGGGGTCGACCTGCGAGAGATCGCCCAGGTGCTCCTGACGTCCGCGATGGGCGCCAGCTCGGTAGCCCTCTTTGCTCGCGTGGGCGGAGGCATCTTCACCAAATCCGCCGATGTCGGAGCTGATCTCTCTGGGAAGGTCGAGGCCGGTATTCCCGAAGATGACCCGCGCAACCCCGCAGTGGTCGCCGATCAAGTCGGCGACAACGTCGGCGACGTCGCGGGCATGGGCGCTGATCTGTATGAATCATACGTGGGGGCGATCATTGCCGCCATTGCCTTGGGCATTACAACGTTTCTGAATACGACACTCATCGGGCAGGCCATCGCCTATCCCATGCTCATTGCAGCTATCGGGATTATCTGCTCTGTCTTTGGGAGTTTCTTAGTGCAGGCGCGCGAAGAAGCCTCCCAGGGCGAGCTCTTAAAAGCCCTGCGCCGCGGCGTCTACACCAGCGCTCTTCTCATCGCTCTTTTAGCGTTCATCATCACTGTTGTGCTCTTTGGCTCACTGAGCTATTGGGGACTCTATGTCGCCTTGGTATTGGGGCTAGCCGCAGGGATTGTCATCGGGTTCTCAGCCGAATATTACACGTCTTCTCAGTATAGGCCGACGCAGCATATCTCGGCGACAGCGCAGACCAGCCCAGCAACTGTTATTATCAGCGGGCTGGCGACGGGGATGCGCTCGACAGCCGTTCCGGTCATAGCTGTTGGGGTGGCTATTATCGCAGGGTATTGGGCAGCTTCCACAGCGAGCAGCGCTCTAGCAGGGCTGGACCCGATGAAGATGGGGCTCTACGGGATCAGCATGGCTGCTGTGGGGATGCTCTCGACGTTGGGGATCACTCTCGCCAGCGATGCCTACGGCCCGGTGGCAGACAACGCTGGGGGTATCGCCGAGATGTCCCATCAAAAACCCGAAGTGCGCAAGCGCACCGACGCTTTGGACGCGTTGGGCAATACCAACGCTGCGGTGGGGAAGGGCTTTGCCATCGGGTCGGCCGCGTTGACAGCTATGGCGCTCATCAGCAACTATTGGGATCAGGTCGCGCTCCAGCTCAGCAGCTTAGGGGGCAAGGCCAGTGCTCTGCTGAGCGGGCGCCAGCTCGATCTCTCTAAACTCGATATGGCGTTTGCGCTCTCGGACCCGTATGTGCTGCTTGGGCTCTTTGTCGGCGCGATGTTGCCCTTTCTCTTCTGTGCTTTGACGATGAGCTCGGTCGGCCGGGCCGCCGGAGCCATCGTCGAGGAAGTGCGACGCCAGTTTAGGGAGATCGCGGGATTGCTTGAGGGCAAGGCTAAAGCCGACTACTCCCAAGCCGTGCAGATCGCCACAAAGACTGCCCATCGCGAGATGATCCTCCCGGCCCTGCTGGCTATTCTCTCCCCATTGCTTATGGGGATACTCTTTGGGGTCTCCGCGGTGATGGGCGTCTTGGTCGGGGCGCTGGTGTCGGGATTCGTCTTGGCGCTGCTGATGGCCAACGCCGGCGGCGCCTGGGACAACGCTAAGAAATATATAGAAGAGGGCCATTATGGCGGCAAGGGCTCGCTGCCGCACAAGGCTGCCGTCGTGGGCGACATGGTGGGCGACCCGTTCAAAGACACGTCAGGGCCATCATTAAATATTCTTATTAAGTTGATGTCGATGGTCGCGTTGGTCTTCGTCGGCCTCGTCATCCGGCTGACGCTCTTCTGACAGCTGTATCCCGCTTGCGCCCATGATCCAGTATAGATTATAGTAGTGGGAGCATGGAGCACTATTATCTCGAGCGGGATGGCCAGGTCTTCTTGATAGCTGATGGAGGGCGGCTGCGCTTCCCCACTGCTCCTTCTGAGATTCCGTGCGCGTTTGACGTCGTACATACTATGCAATTCCGCGGCGAGCGTGTGCATTACTGTAAGCCCCACTTGCAGACGCACCCCCAGGACTGGTGGCACAAAGACCAAATCCCCGCCCTCGACGAAGCTCTGCCTATTGTGCGGTTAGCGGTCAGCACGAGCCTCCCGCGCCTGACGGCAAAAACCATAATACTCAAAGAAGATAAAATTCTGATGGTCAAGCCCAAGCGCGGCTACAACGCTGGGCAGTGGGCGCTGCCTGGGGGATTCGTGAGCTACGGCGAGACCCCTGAGGAGGCCGCCGTGCGCGAAACTACTGAAGAGACGGGCGTCCCCTGTCGGATCGTGAGGTTCCTTGGGACAGAATCACGTCTTGGGCAAACGACCAATTATCACTGGCACACTTTTTTCTATCAAGCCCAGCTCGAACACGAGCGGTTTCGGCCCGCCCACGATGAGATCGAGTCCGTCGCCTGGATCTCCATAGAAGAAGCCCTCTCGTTCGTGGGTTTCTACGGGGGTCTGCGGGAGAAGCTACAAGCGACTATGCGCTGAAAAGCTTTATAAATTCTAATTTTTCCCTCATAGAAGGGGGGGACTTGACAAGTTGGTAGAAAAAGTGTATAATGCGACTGTGAATACTAAGAGCATAATAACACAATGACTATAATTCTACAAAACACGAGGCGTAGAATAGCTCAGAGAAATCGGTGAAGAGATATGATGAATCCAGATCCAGAGGCCTACAAGACGATAAAAGTGCCGGCGTGGGTGTATATTAACGCCAAGGAGGCGGAGCTGGCCCTGATGCGCAAGGGGGTGAGCCGCCTGCCAGAGTCGGTCTTGCAGCCGACCAAGTGCCCCATCTGTAAGGCGAACCTCAGTGCGCGCAAGGTGGATGACACGGGGAAAGAATATTTGCACTGCCCCAACTGCGGCTATACCCAGCCGAAGTTCGAGGGGAGCATGGAGGGTGTGGCCTTGGGCACAGCTATCGGCATGGGGTTGGTTCATCTCTTAAACACGCTCTTTGGCAACGGCCATCAGACGAAACCAGAAGTGGGGACCGGGTAGTCCTCCTTAGGGTGGTGAGAGGAATTGGGGGACTTTAGCACTGAGAAGGACTGACCCGGTCCCCCTTCTTCTGGTATAGCACTATATTATATCACATGCCATCGCCATTTCCAAATCAACCCGGTAGCTTTTGTCTGATAATTCTGTGCGTCCTAGCCTCCTCACCCCTGCCCCTCTCCCTCGCAGGGGAGAGGGGACTTGAGGGGTGAGGGTGATAAAAGCTGTCGAGCAGCGGCGAGGGCCTCCTCACGCGTCGTGATTCTGCCAGCGAAGATCTGTTCGTAGACGGCTTCTAAGATCTCTCTGATGCGTGGGCCTGGGGACAGTCCCATCTGTATCAGATCGTGTCCATCGAGCAGCTTGCGGGCGCGCTCGCGCTCGGTGAGCTCTTTCAAGCGCAGCAAGAGCGGGGGCAACTCGCGCACAACGGGGAGCCACCCTGACGATTTATGAGCACTCGCTTCACAGTCACACACCATGAGCTCGAGCAGCTTTGCGAAGTACGGAAAGCGCTGGGCAGGACTCTCGAAAGGCGCACTGGCGTTCTCGTGCGTCTTGACGAGGGTGGCGCGTCTGCCGGGGCTCATCTCTGCAAATTTCCCGATGCGCAGATGCTCGCGCACCAAAAATTTTATGAGTCTGATCTCTTCGATGCTGAAGCGGAGCCGACGACAGATCTTTTCAGCCATCTGCTCGCCGATCACTTCATGTCCGCCCGCGTGCTCGCCGTTATTTTTTTCTAACGCGATGGGCTTGCCCACATCGTGTATTAATAATGCGAATTTCACCAACGGGTCACGAATGATCGTATCGGCGCATGTGAGGGCCAAGAGCGTGTGCGTATAGACATCGCCCTCAGGGTGATATTTCTCGGGCTGGGGCACGCCCTTGCACCGAACGAGTTCTGGCAGGATCAGCTCTAAAATCCCGTGCTCGTCTAAGAGCTGAATCCCTCGCGTCGCGCGAGGGGTCTTCAAAATTCGTAGGAGTTCATCACGGATACGCTCGGCTGATATGCTTTTTAACCCCTCACGGTGGCGGCGCATCGCTGCGCTGACTTCAGGAAGGATCTGTCCGTCGAGGGCACACGCCAAACGAATCGCTCGTAAAATTCGCAAAAAGTCTTCGGAGAACCGTTGGTCAGGGTCTCCAATCGTGCGGATGACCTTGGCGCGAAGGTCTTCTATGCCTTGGACAAGGTCAATGATGTGGCCTTCCATGGTCGCGGCGAGGCCGTTCACGGTGAGGTCGCGCCGTCGCAAGTCAGCTTCGAGGGTGCGCACGAGCTCGACTCTCCCCGGCCAACGTCCGTCGTACTCGCCTTCTGCGCGGAACGTCGCAACTTCATAGGGAACCCCCTCGGGCGAGACGACTAACAGAACGCCGAAGGCCTCGCCGACTTCAAAGATTTTATGCTCTTTGAAGATCGCTTTGATCTCGTCTGGGCGGGCAGCTGTCGCGATGTCGACTTCTTGAGGGATGAACTCATAGTCAGGGTCGAACTGCGCGCGCAGGGCGTCGCGCACGATCCCGCCCACCATGACGGCTTCAAAGCCCGCTTTGGTCAGTTTCTCTAAGATCGTGCGGGCGAAGGGGTGGGCGCGAAAGATCTCGTCAGTCTTGATAGAAGTCATGGGCGCTGGATAAGAATCGTCTCGCCGGTGCGGGCGCGCAGGCGCTGGGCAGCGCTGCCCAAATGTGTCGCGATTTCGACTTGGCCGTGGCTGCCCACGGTGACGACCAGCTCGTTTGGTTCGACCTCGCCATACGTTTGCACATAGCGAGCTGAGACGCTCTTGCGCGAGACCTCGACGACCAACGATACGCCTGTAGGAGCGAATTTATGTAACAGCTCGCCAGCGATATTGGTGATGACGTTGCCAAACGAGTCAATATAGATAATCTCGCCCTCTAAGATATGCCCGCGCTGGGTGCCCTCACCGAACGAAAGCTTGATGTAATCTGTGATTTGCTGCCCCAGCTCCGTCACGGGGAGCCCGTTGGCTAAGTGCGCTGCGACCGGCGCGAAGATATCGCGCCCGTGAAACGTCGCCGAAACTCTCTCTCGAAAATACTTTTTGTTCTCGATGCTGTAGATTTTTGGCTCTCCCAGGCGCTGGGCGGCGGGGATGAGCAGCCCATTATCTGGGCCGACGAAGAGCTGTCCGCCCGACTCAATAGCCAAGGCGCGACGTGCCGTACCCACGCCGGGGTCTACGACAGCGCAATGCACGGTCTTCTCTGGGAAGTAGGGCGCGACCATCCAGAGCAGGAATGCTCCAGCTCGAACGTGATGGCGCTCGACATCATGACTGATATCTACAAGCTGGGCTGTGGGGCAGAGCGACAGAATGACGCCCTTCATTGCTGCTGGATACCCCGAAGCTGAGCCAAAATCGCTGAGCAGTGTTACGAGAGCCATGGCACTGTAATTATAGCAGAAACGTTTGTACTCGTGTGCAAGCTTAGCCCACGTACACCCGCGCGACTCTCTTGGACAGCGCCGTCAGGATGACTTCTGTAAAATTCGCCCCGATCTTGCGCGCGATCTCTTCTGCTGTCATGTGTGGGCCGATCAGCTCGACCTCGTCGCCGACTTTCGCCTCGGGGATATCCGTCACATCTACAGTGATCTGGTCCATCGAGATCGAGCCGACCATCGGTGCGCGCTTGCCGTGAATCACGACTTCCCCTGTGTTTGCCAACAGCCAACTCACCCCATCAGCGTAGCCTACAGGGATCGTGACGATCTTTGACGGCCTCTTTGTCTGAAACCGCCGCCCGTAGCCGATAAAACTCCCCGCGGGCAGCTCGTTCATCGTCACGATCCAACTGCGCATTCTCAGAATGGGCTTGATCGGCTCAGTCCAGGGACGACGCACTTCGGGGTATCCGTAGAGCAGAATCCCCGGACGGATCATATTATAATACCCCGTCGTCACGTCGCTCTCATATTGGACGAAGCCCGAGCTGTTGGCGATGTGTCGCAGCGGGGGGAGAATCCCTTCGCAGTCAAGTTGGGCTAAGAGCTCATTGAAGATGGCGATCTGCCGGCGCGTGAACTCTTGGTCTTCGGGTTTCTCGCTGTAGGAACAAGCGAAGTGTGAGAAGATCCCGGTGCATTCAAGAGATGGCATCTGGGCTATAGCACGACAGAGAGCTACAGCGTCTTGAGGGAGCGCGCCGTTGCGCCCCATCCCTGTGTCGACTTTGACTTGGACACGCACCCTGCGGCCCTGACGCTGGGCTTCTTCAGCGAGCGCTCGCGCGAACTCCACGCTCGATACAGTGATGTCAATATCTGTCTGGACGAGCTCAGGGATGTGTGCTGTTCTCGAGGACGACAAGATAAGAATGGGTGTTCTGATGCCCGCATCGCGTAGTTCCCTTGCTTCAGCAATGTTGGCGACGCCGAAATAATCAATGCCCGCGCGTTCAGCAGCGCGTGCTACTCCGACAGCTCCATGCCCGTAGGCGTCAGCCTTCACGGGGAAGAGTATCTTCGTCCGATCTCCCAGGCGCGCCCGCACCGTCGCGATGTTTCGCGCTAACTGCTGAAGATCGATCACGGCTTCGGACATAGACGCGCGCATAGCACGGCTAGTATACGCATTGAGGCAGCTTTCCCCAAGAGAGCGCGACCCCTGCCCAGAAGACCAACTCCCCACAAGAGAAGGACGTCTGTCTCTCGTCTCCCGCGAGGAGACGCGTACAATCAGCTCCGCATGAACGGTGCGACCATTGGGATTTTGGGCGGCATGGGTCCGGCCGCAACAGTAGAGCTCTTCCGGCGCATCGTTCTCAAGACCCCCGCCCACTGTGATCAAGATCACATCCCCGTTGTCATTGACAGTAACCCTCGCATCCCTGATCGCGGGCCGTTTATTTTGCACGGTGGCCCTGACCCCCGCCCGGCGCTCTGCCGCAGCGCCCGAAAATTAGAGAAGATGGGCGCGAGCTTTATCGTCATGCCTTGTAATACAGCACATGTCTTCTTGCCCTATTTGAGATCATCTGTTCGTATCCCATTTATAGATATGATCGCTGAGACGGCTCGGGTCATCCAAGAGCCTTGTGTGGGGCTGCTCGCCACGGAGACGACCATCCGAACGGGGCTCTATCACGATGCTTGTGCTCCCTATGGGATAGAGATTGTGACCCCTTCCTCAGAAGATCAAGAGCGCATTATGGAAATAATCTATGCGATCAAGGGCGGCTCATTGGACTTGACGGTCTATCGGGATTTGCGCGCTCTGGCGAGCCGGTTGCACGAGCGCGGTGCGGAGGCCCTCATCGTAGGGTGCACGGAGCTCTCGCTTGTGGTGCGAGACTTCGATGGGCCTGTCTACGACGCGCTCGACATCCTTGCCCACGTAGCGGTGCAGAGAGCCCTCTCTTTAGAGCAAGCTAGCACGGGATCCGCCAGATGCCGCACCCAGACTGTATCAGTAATCCGATGAAGATAAGAACGACCGCGAGGAGAGCGAGCACCAAAACCCCATAGAAGACCTGGCGGATGCGCATGGGCCGCGCTGATTCTACACTGAATTAAGAACAAATCAACAGGGTACTGTCGCACCATCGAACGCAACTGCACCGCTGGCAAGATGGCAAACCCCGAAGCCAAAGCCAAGCTTCTGACAATGGTGCGCATCCTCACACGATATGTGTAAAATATACACAACAGGAGGGATCGCAGATGCAGAAGAACTTGGCAGGTTGGGATCGCGCCATCCGCGCGATCATCGGGATCGTCTTATTTCTCTTAGGCGGGTGGACGTGGGGCGGCTGGCAGGGAAGCTGGTATGGCATCGTCAGCCTCATCGTGGGCCTCGTGTTGGTAGGAACGGCCCTTGTCGGCTTCTGCCCGTGTTACTGGGCGTGTCGCGTCAGCACGCTCCGCCAAGGGAAGTGACGGCCCATGAGCACTCCCAAGATCGTCATTGTGGGCGGGAACTTCGCCGGCCTGACAGGCGCGCTGGAGCTA
>JBKBIX010000029.1:12830-15295 GCA_046293845.1 Bipolaricaulia bacterium
CCCGTCGCTCATCTGGGTGCCGTTTGGCTGGCGCAAGCCCGCAGATATTAGTTTTTCGCTTGCGCCGGTGCTGGAGCGCGCAAAGATTCATTTCGTACACGCTGCGGCCACGCGCATCGACCCTCAGAGCAAGACCGTGCACACAACGCTGGGAAGTTTCAGCTATGACTATCTCTTGATCGCGACAGGGCCGTATCCCCAATATGAGATCGTTCCTGGCTTAGGTCCCGACGGCTACACGTACTCGATCTGCACTATTGAGCACGCCCTGCACGCTCAGGAGGGCTGGAAGAAGCTCGTGGACGATCCCGGCCCAGTCGTGATTGGAGCAACGCAAGGGGCAAGCTGCTTTGGCGCAGCCTATGAGTTTCTGTTTAACTTCGCGCACGCGCTGCGCAAGGCCCGCTTAGCGAAAAAAGTCCCGATCACGTTCATCACCGCTGAGCCGTTCTGCGGGCACTTTGGCATCGGGGGGCTGAAGGGCGGCCAGCAGATGCTCGAGTTCTTCCTCAAGAAGCTTGGCATCCGTTGGCTCACCAACGTCGGCGTCAAGGAGATCGTGCCCAACGAGGTCCATCTCTTAGATGGGCAGATATTGCCCTTCAAGTTCGCCATGATCATCCCGCCGTTTTTAGGGGTCGAAGCGATTCGCAATTCGCCGGGATTGGGCAACGAGAAGGGCTTCATCCCCGTCAAGCCGACCTATCAGCATCAGCATTTCTCTGATATCTACGCGGCGGGGGTTGCCGTTGCCGTGACGGCCCCGTGGCAGACGCCGCTCTCCGTTGGGGTGCCCAAGACGGGCTATCCCGCCGAGACGATGGCCAAGGTCGCTGCCCAGAATATCGCTGCGCAGATTAAGGGCGATCCGCCTCACGAAGAGAAAGAATTTGGAGAGATTCCCGCGCTGTGCGCCATGGACGCGGGGAACATGGGTGTGTTAATTCTTTCAGACAAGATGCTGCCTCCGCGCAAGTTCGAGCTTTTAATTCCCGGCCCGCAAGCACATTGGGCCAAGGTCGCTTTCGAGAAGTACTATCTATGGAAGATGCAGCACGGCTTGGTACAGTTACCCTAGCTTATAATATAACCCAAGGAGGTCATTCCCTATGCCATTGCTCACAGAGTCGAACAAGAAACAAGTTCAAAAAATCTTAGAACAGCTTACAAACCCCGTGACGATCCATTACTTTACTCAAGAGTTCGAGTGCGAGCCGTGCCAGATCACCCATGAGCTCCTCCAAGAAGTCACGGCGCTCTCGGATAAGCTCGCTCTCACAGTCTATGAGTTCAAGGACGAGCAAGAGATAGCCAAGCGCTTCGGGGTAGATAAGATCCCCGCGATCGTTTTAGAAGGGCAGAAGGTCTACGGGATTCGGTTCTTCGGCGTCCCCGCGGGCTACGAGTTCGGCGCGTTCCTAGAAGACTTGGTCGACGTCTCGCGCGGGATGACGCAGCTCTCCTTAGAGAGTCAAAGTCTGCTCAACACCCTGATCAAACCCATACACATTCAGGTCTTCGTGACGCCCACGTGCCCCTATTGCCCATCGGCTGTCAGAATGGCACACAAGATGGCGCTCTACAGCGATAAGATTAGGGCCGACATGGTCTCGGCGCTGGAGTTCCCGTACTTGGCTGATAAGTACGACGTGTACGGGGTGCCCAAGACGGTCGTCAACGACGGGGAAGTGATGTTTGAAGGGGCCCTGCCGGAGCGGGAGTTCGTCGCCCACGTCATGAAAGCAGCATGAAGCTGAGGAGGAGCCTATGGTCACGATCTACACGACGCCCACGTGCTCGTGGTGTGCTGCAGCCAAGCGATTCCTCGATGAGCATGAGATCGAGTATACTGAAGTAGATGTCTCTGAAGACGAAGAAGCTGTAGAACGATTAATTCGTTTGAGTGGCCAGACAGGCGTGCCCGTGCTCGATATCGACGGGGAGATCGTGGTGGGGTTTGACAGGGCGCGTATCGCTGAGCTGTTAGGATTAGAAGAGGAGTAGCTTGCCCAAGGTCAGATTCTGATTGAGGCGCGATTGCCGGCACTATCGTCCCTGACATAGGTCATAGCAACTCTGCCCTGCGCTAGTACAATAGCAATCAACGAAAGGGTGAGAGAATGCACTACCCTGCTTGGTATGTCCCCTTCTTCACCTCCCCAATGCTGATCGCCCTTATCGCGGTCTTGCACGTCTTAGTTGCACACTATGCCGTCGGCGGCGGGCTCTTTTTAGCTGTCGAGACGCGCTATGCATACCGCACCAATAACAAAGAGTATCTCGCGTATCTGCGCGAGCACGCGTGGTTCTTCATTTTGATTACAGTCGTCTACGGCGCGATCACCGGGGTAGGGATTTGGTGGACGATCGGGTTAGCGTCGCCCTTAGCGACGGAGACGCTCATTCACACGTTTGTCTTCGGTTGGGCGATGGAGTACGTCTTCTTCGTGTTAGAGATCGTCTCG
>JBKBIX010000002.1:0-43148 GCA_046293845.1 Bipolaricaulia bacterium
GATACTGGACGATGAAGGGCTATTATGTCCTGCGCAAGGGCGGCTGGGACACTCACGGCCTGCCCGTCGAACTTGAAGTCGAAAAGAGCCTCGGGCTGCAGAGCAAGGCCGAGATCGAAAAGTTCGGGCTCGATAAATTTGCCCAGAAGTGCCGCGAGAGCGTCTGGCTCTATAAGAACGAGTGGGAGAGGTTCATCCAGCGCATGGGCTTCTGGATCGATCTGGAGAACGCGTATATCACATATACGGACGAGTACATCGAGAGCGTCTGGTGGGCCCTGAAGAAGATTTGGGAGAAGGGGCTGCTGTATAAAGGGCACAAGGTGTTGCCCTACTGTCCGCGCTGCGGCACAGCGCTCAGCTCGCACGAGGTCGCCCAGGGCTACGAGACCGTGCAAGACCCGTCTATCTTCTTTAAGTTAAGGGTGCAACCTAACCCCCAAGCTCGGCTGGGGGAGAGGTCCTACTTTCTCGTCTGGACGACGACCCCCTGGACGGTGCCTAGCAACGTCGCGCTCGCCGTCGGGCCAAAGTTCACGTACGCCCTAGTCAAAGTCGGCGCTGAGACGCTCATCCTCGCACGGGACTTAGTAGAATCTGTCATCAAGGAGCCGCACGAGGTGCTCGAGACGTTGACAGGGGCCGAGCTCGTCGGGATGCGCTACGAGCCGGCGTATAAGCTGAGCGACGATCCCGACGCGTATCGCGTCGTGGCGGCAGATTTTGTCTCGCTTGAGGACGGCACGGGGATCGTGCACATCGCTCCGGCGTTTGGGGAGGAGGACTATCAGGTTGGGCAGGCTGAAAAGTTGCCGTTCGTCAACCCCGTGGACGCAGAGGGAAAGTTCACAAAGGAATTCCCCTTGGCTGCAGGGCAGTTCGTCAAAGACGCCGATGCTGTCATCATTCAAGATTTGAAGCGGCGTGGGCTGCTGTATAAGTCGGGCAAGTACGAGCACGAGTATCCGTTCTGCTGGCGCTGCAAGACGCCGTTGCTCTACTACGCCCGCGACTCGTACTTCATCAAGACGATTGCCAAGCAGAGAGAGATTATTGAGAACAACAAGCACATTCACTGGCACCCGGAGCACTTCCGCGACGGGCGCTTTGGCAATTTCTTAGAAACCCTAAAAGATTGGGCGATCTCGCGGGACCGCTACTGGGGGACGCCGTTGCCGTTGTGGGTCTGTGAGCGGTGTCAGAAGGAGCATTGCGTCGGGAGCCGCCACGAGCTCGTTGAGTTAGCTTTAGATAAAGAGCAGGCGCGCACGGTCGAGTTCCATCGCCCTTGGATCGACGAAGTCGTGCTGCAGTGCTCCTGCGGCGGCACGATGCGCCGCGTCCCCTATGTCATAGATTGTTGGTTCGACTCCGGGATGATGCACACCGCCCAATGGCACTACCCCTTCGAGAACCACGAGATCTTTAAGCAGCAGTTCCCAGCGGACTTCATCGCTGAGGGGGTCGATCAAACGCGCGGCTGGTTCTATTCGCTGCTAGTAACCAGCACCCTGCTCTATGAAGATCACCCGTACCCGCACCCGTTCAAGCACGTCGTGGTGAACTTGATGGGCTTGGATGCCCAAGGCCGCAAGATGAGCAAGAGCTTGGGCAATGTGATCGATCCCTGGGATATGATCAACCGCTTTGGTGCGGATGCCGTGCGCTGGTATTTCTACTCGTCGAGCGCCCCGTGGAAGGACAAGCGCCTGTCGCTCCAAGCGGTCGCCGACTTCCAAGGGCCGCTGGAGACCTTAAAGAATGTCTACAGCTTCTTTGCGCTCTATGCGGGGATTGATAGATTTGAGCCGGCCCTCACCCCCAGCCCCTCTCCCCTCCGAGGGAGAGGGGAAGGGGTGAGGGCTTTGCTCGATCGCTGGATCCTCTCACGGTTGCACACGACGATCCGCAGCGTCACCCAATCCCTGGACGCCTACGACATCGTCGAGGCCACCGAGGCGCTCAAGCAGTTCATAGACGATCTGAGCAATTGGTACGTGCGCAATTCGCGTGCGCGGTTTTGGGGCAACCAGTGGACAGCTGATAAGATCGCGGCGTTCACGACGCTCTATGAAGTCTTGCTCGAGCTTGTCAAGCTCATGGCGCCGTTTGTGCCGTTCTTGGCAGAGGCGATCTATCAGAATTTAAAGACGGAGAGAATGCCCGAGAGCGTCCATCTGTGCGCCTGGCCGCACTATGATGAGAGCCTCTACGATGCAGAGCTGGAAGCGCAGATGAAGCGGGCGCGCCAGATCGTCACTGCAGGGTTGCAGGCGCGCAACAAGGCGCAGGTAAAAGTGCGCCAGCCGTTGTCTGTGGCGGTCGTGCTCAGTGAGAGCCAGGCGCTGGATGCGGAGTATCAGCATCTCATCAGACAAGAACTGAACGTCAAGAGGCTCGCATGGCTGAGGGACGAGCAGCTCTTTGCGTTCTACACGCCCAAGATCGAATACGAGAAGGCCGCGCTGGGGAAGGACTTCCGCGGCTTTGCCCCGAAAGTGATGGACGTGCTGGAGCACCTCAACAGGGCCGAGCATGAACGGCGTGTACACCTTGTTCAAGAGCTGAAGGCGCAGAAGAGGCTCCGCCTGAGCGTTGACGGCCAAGAAGTCGATCTGCTTGAAGGGACGCATGTGCGGGTAACACTGCTTCCCCAAGAGGGCTACGTCGAGGGCGCCGAAGGCGACGTGAGAGTGCTGCTTGATATCCGTATTGATGAGGCGTTGCGCCAGGAGGGCCTGGTGCGCGAGTTTGTGCGTTTAGTCCAAGAGTGCCGGAAAGAAGCGGGCTTTGAGGTCTCGGATCGCATTGAGCTGTACTACGAAGCTGACCAGGAAGTGCAAGCAGCGCTGGAGAAGTACGCCCGGCACGTCCAAGAGGAGACGCTCGCGGTCACGCTGCAGCGCGACAGCTCGTTCCGCAGAGTTGAGTTCACCAAGGAGCTCGATGTCAATGGGTATAAGGCCAAAGTAGGGCTTAGAAGATCAAAGTGATGTGCTATGCAGCTCTGGCAAGCGTACGCTGATAAACTTTCAGATAAGCTTTTAGATGCGGGCAACATCACATTTGGGGCATTAGTGGTTGGGCAGTTGTTGAGCGGGCAGCCCTTCCGCTGGGAGTTCGCCATCTTAGGCCTCTTCGCTGGTATAGGGTTTTACACAGCTGCTTTTCTCGTGCTAAAATGGAGCCGAAAGGAGTAACTATGTGGCCGCTCATTACCATGATTGTAGGGGCTGTTGTAGCTGCTTTTGTCCTAGCGCTCCTTGTACGCTATCAAGTAAGCAAGGAGCGTAAAGCACCTTGACAGGCTACACTCATAATGCTTTATCGCATTGAGCGTTTTCGTTTGCTCGACTCGACCAATGAGTATCTCAAGGAGCTTGCAGAGTCCGGCGCGCCCGAAGGCACGGTCATCATCGCTGCGGAGCAAACAGCAGGCAAAGGGCGCCGGGGACGAAGCTGGGCTTCTCCCCCGGGCGGCGCGTGGTTCTCCGTGTTGCTGCGGCCGCCACTCTCCGTCGAGCAAGCGGGCTGTATTGCCATCTTGGTTGCTGTCTCGCTCGCACGCGCTCTACGGGAGCGCTGGGGAGTGCCTGTGGGCGTCAAGTGGCCTAATGATCTGTATGTCAATAATAAGAAGCTCGGCGGGATTTTGGTCGAGCTGAGCAGCCAAGCTCATCAGATCCAATGGCTCATTGCTGGCATCGGGATCAATGTGAATAACGAGCTTCCGACGCGCCTTCCGGCTACTTCGCTTTTGTGTGAGCTGGGCCGGGCTATCGCGCTTGATGAGTTTTTCGAGGTAGCTTTAGAAGCGCTCGCGCGCGATTATGAGAGATTTCTCTCAGAAGGGTGTGAGTTTGTGCGCACGGCATGGCAACAGCTGTCGGTGCTGCCCCAGCGCATTGGGGTCCTCAAGGGAGCAGAAAAGTTCGAAGCCGAAGTGCTGGGGCTTTCCGAATTTGGTAGACTGGTCGTGCGCATGGCTGAAGGGGTGCGCGAACTTGCTAGCGAGGAAGTGACAGTATGCCCGCAGTAGCTGTTTTGGGTGCTCAGTGGGGCGATGAAGGCAAAGGGAAGGTGGTGCATCTGCTTGCGCGCCACGCTGACTATTGCGTGCGTTTCAACGGGGGCACCAACGCCGGGCATCGCGTCGTCACCAGTCGCATTCCCGCGCTCGTGGGGGCACACGGTGAAGAAGTGCCACCAGAGACTCACGAGTTCAAGTTTCACTTGATCCCATCTGGAGCGCTCCACGAGAACTGTGCTGGGGTCCTAGCTCACGGCATGGTCATTGACCCCTACGCGCTCGTCCAGGAGCTGAACGCCCTGCGCGAGCTGCGCGGCAGCGAACCCGAGATCTACATCAGCGCGAACGCACATCTGCTCATGCCCTATCACCCTATCATTGAGAGGTTAGAAGGCTCCCAGACGGCGCTCGATACGACGGCCAAGGGGATCGGTCCGGCCTACCGCGATAAAGCTGCGCGCATTGGGCTGAGAATGTCCGATCTGCTCTTCCCACAGAAATTCGCAGAGAAGCTCTCGGCGGTCTTAGAGCGCTATCAGAGGCTCTGGCCCGACCAGCCAGAGCTGAAGCGTCTTCGGGCTGATGGGCTCGCCGATGAAGTGCTCAAGCTTTCAGAAGATTTTCGGGATCGCATTGTAGACACGGTGCAGCTCCTGCACGATGCGCTCAATCAGAACAAATATATAATTTTTGAGGGTGCCCAAGCGGCTTTGCTCGATCTTGATCTGGGGACGTATCCGTATGTGACGTCCTCGACCCCAACGATCGGCGGGATCGGCTCTGGGGCCGGAGTGCCTCCTCACAAGATCGATCGGATCATAGGCGTAGCCAAGGCGTATGCGACTCGTGTAGGCCACGGGCCGTTCCCCACAGAAGCTCGTGACAGCTTTGGGGAGCGCCTGCGCACTCAAGGGCAGGAGTTCGGCACCACGACGGGGCGGCCACGACGGTGTGGCTGGCTCGATTTAGTTGCCCTGCGCTACGCGACAACGATCAACGGCTTTACGGAGATCGCTCTAACGAAGCTTGACGTGCTCACAGGCTTTGCTGAGATCCCCATCGCCACGAGCTATCGCTATCACGGAAGAGTTCTGCATGAGTTTCCTACGGTCTGCGAGATCCTGCAAGAGTGCGAGCCCGTCTACGAACGATTGCCTGGCTGGCAGGAGCCGCTCTCGAACTGTCGGGATTTCTCCGAGCTTCCCCCAGCAGCACAAAGATATATACAGCTGGTCGAGGACGAGGTTGGCGTCCCCATCTCGATGATCTCCGTTGGCCCAGGGGAAGAGCAGAACTTGTGGCGGTAGGGGATATGTTTCGAATTCCCGCAAGGGATTGGTATTATTCTGAACTTGACTTTAGCCTTCCCCACGGATTATAATAAAAAGCTTGTGAGCTTTAAAGGGGGTCCTATGAGCAAAGCGGCGCGCATCGTAAGCGGGAGTGTGATCGGCCTCACAACGCTGAGTCGTGTCGGTGTGGCCCAACAAGCGAATCCCTACCAACTCAGCGGCCAAGAGATGGTCTTCATCTTGATGCTTGTCTTGTTTGTCATCGGTGGTTGGGTGTGGTACGAGTGGATTCGCAAGAGCAAGGCTTCGTGAAGTCATTGCATCCAGGGAGCAGGGGGTGCTATTATCCCTACCTCATCCCTGGAAGCGGCCTAGCGAGATCTTCTTGCTAGGTCGGAACCCCCTTTCCCGCGGGACGGCCCCCCCAGGCCGTCCCGTTCTCTTTATACATTTATACAGCTGTCTTATAGAACTGTCAATTTTTTTTGATGAAGATCAATAATAGCCATGATGGGCGTCATGGATCATATAGCCCAAGACCTCTAAGATAGTCGTGAACTGATGACGAAAGGGGGCTGCATGAGCATCGTGACAAGCCCGCAGAAAACACCTGCGATCTACCAAGAGATCCATCCGCCCTTTGACGAGTTTACAGCAGCTATAGAAGCCGACCGATGTCTGGAGTGTGGGGGACCATATGCCCCCGCTCCGTGTACGGCAGCGTGTCCGGCGCGCGTTCCCGTCCCCCAATTCATCCGCGCCATCCGCGAGGGCCGCCCCGACGAAGCCGCCCGACTCATCTTCGAAGCCAATATCTTAGGAGGCAGCTGCGCGCGCGTCTGCCCTGTGGAGGAGCTGTGCGAGGGCGCGTGCGTGCTCCGCAAGGAGGGGCGTCGTGCCGTCTCCATCGGGCGGCTGCAACGCTATGCGACTGATGTCGCGCTCGCGCACCAGATGAATTTCTTCGCCCGTCCGATGTGGAAGCCCCAGAGCGTTGGGGTTGTGGGGGCCGGACCGGCAGGATTAGCGTGCGCTGCGGAGTTAGCCAAGCTCGGCTACGAAGTCGTCGTCTACGAGAGCCGGCCGGAGCCAGGAGGGCTTATCACTTCAGCTATTGCACCCTACAAGCAGATGAAAGACCCGCTGCCCGCCGAAGTGACGATGCTCGAGCGCTTGGGCGTCAAGCTGCGCTATGGGGTCACCGTCGGAAGAGATATCTCTCTCGAAGAGCTGGAGCACAAGCATCATGCGATCTTTCTTGGGGTCGGCTTGGGAGCCGACACCAAGGCGCGCATCCCTGGGGAGGAGCTAGCTGGTGTCTGGGATTCTCTAAAATTTATTGAGGAGCTTAAGCGCGAGCGTCTGCCGAAGATCGGCCCAACTGTCGCAGTGATTGGGGGAGGCAATACAGCGATCGACGTGGCCCGCGAGTCTGTGCGCCTTGGCGCGACGAACGTCATGGTGCTCTATCGTCGTACGGAAGACCAGATGCCGGCGTTCAAGCACGAGGTCAAAGCGGCGCGTAAAGAGGGCGTGCACTTCTATTGGCTCACCGCGCCGGTGCGGCTGCTTGGCGACGGCAAGGTGAGAGCCATTGAGTGTATTCATATGAAGCTGGGCGCGCCGGACAAGTCGGGCCGCCCAGCCCCTGAACCCGTCCCCGGCACGGAGTTCACGCTCGAAGTCGACACCGTGATCAAGGCGATCGGGCAAGAGAAGCGCGTCGAGTTCTTCAAGACCCTAGGGGTGGAGACCGAAGGCGGCTTGGTCAAAGTGAACGAGAACTTTCAGACGAGCCGTGAAAAATTCTTCGCTGGTGGCGACTGCGTCAACGGCGGTGCGACGGTCGTCGAGGCGGTGCGGCACGGGAAGATCGCTGCGCAGGGGATCGCACAGTTTCTCGCCAAGGGGTGATGCTCAATGATCGAGATTCGCTGGCATGGGCGCGGCGGCCAAGGAGCGAAGACAGTCTCACAGCTATTAGCTGGGGCCGCGCTGCGACGCGGACGCTATGTCCAAGCCTTCCCCGAATACGGCCCAGAGCGCAGTGGCGCCCCCGTCAAAGCGTTCACTCGTCTAGATACGAAAGAGATTCGTCTGCACTGTAGCGTCTACGAGCCGGACATCGTCGTCGTGCTCGACCCGACACTGTTGCACTCCGCCCGCGTGACCGAAGGGCTGAAGCGCCACGGGGTCCTGCTCGTCAACACCTCGCAAAGCCCTGATGAAATCCGTCGGCAGACGGGCTTTGCCGGTAAGATCATCACGCTTGATGCCGAAACGCTTGCGCGCTCCGTGGGTGCACGCTTCTCTAATGTTGTGATGCTTGGGGCCTTAGCGCGCGTGCTCGGCGATATCCCCCTTGACGAGATAGAACACGAATTCGCTCAGGCGTTCGGCGAGAAGGCGCTGGCGACCAATATCGCGGCGCTGCACGCGGGCTTTTCCGCCATAGAAGAGCCCGCATTGGAGGCACGATGAAACGCTATCAAGAGCTGCCCATCGGTGGGGTCATCCCCGGCGGGGCGACGCCCCAGCTCGTCCAGACCGGAAGCTGGCGCTCCGGGAAAAAGCCCGCCTTCAATGAGAAGCTCTGTGTGAATTGTCTGCTCTGCTGGGTGCACTGCCCCGAAGCGACAATCCTCGTCGAGCGCGCTCAGATGCGCGGCATCAGCTATGATCACTGCAAGGGGTGCGGCATCTGCTCGCAATCTTGTCCCACAGGTGCTATCACGATGGTCCCCGAGACCGCCGATGACCCGCAGTCGCCCCAGCAGGAAGTCGGTGAGGAAGTATGCGCCTAGCGACAGAGAAGCTCACTCTGATGACGGGAGCAGAAGCAACAGCTCATGCTATGCGCCAGATCAACCCTGACGTCGTGCCCGTCTATCCCATCACGCCACAGACCCCCATTATCGAAACGTTTGCGCAGTTCGTCGCAGACGGCCAGTGCGACTCAGAAATCATAAACGTCGAAAGCGAGCACAGCGCCATGAGCGCGGCGGTGGGGGCTTCGTGTGCCGGTGCGCGGGTGATCACGGCGACAAGTTCCCAAGGGCTTGCTCTGATGCTCGAGATCGTCTACATCGCCGCGGCGATGCGCTGCCCCATTGTCATTGCCGTGGGCAGCCGCGCGCTCTCTGGCCCTATCAATATCCACTGCGATCACTCCGACAGCATGATGGCGCGCGACGCCGGGTGTGTGCAGATTTTCGCGGAAAACGCCCAAGAGGCGTATGACTTGATGATCATGGCGCAGCGGCTCGCGGAGGACCGCAGGGTCTTGGTCCCCGTGATGGTGATGCAAGACGGGTTCACGATCACGCACTCGGCTGAACCCGTCGCGTTGCTCCCCGACGAAACTGTGAAAGAGTTCGTGGGCGAGTATGAGCCGCTCTACCCACTTTTAGATACAGATCATCCGACGACGCAGGGGCCGTTTGCGCTGCCTGACTATTATTTTGAGCTGAAGCGCCAGCAAGTCGACGCTTTGGAGGCTGCGCGGGGTGTCTGGCTTGAAGTGCAAGAGAGATTTGCGGGGATTTCGGGGCGTCGCTACGAGGGTTTCTTCGAGGCGTACAAGCTCAGTGACGCTGAGTATGCGTTGGTCATCTTGAGCTCGACGGCGGGCACAGCAAAAGTTGTGATTGACCGATTGCGACGTAAGGGAGTGAAAGTCGGGCTCGTGAAGCCCTGGCTCTTCCGGCCCTTCCCCGCAGAAGAGATCGCCCACGCGTTGGCAGACAAGCGCGCGATCGCTGTGCTCGACCGTGCCATCTCGTTTGGCAGCTGGGGGCCGCTCTATTTAGAGATCTCGGCGGCACTGGGGCGCTATCTCCGAGAAAAACCCGTGCTCTATAACTATATCTATGGTCTGGGTGGGCGCGACACGCCACCGGAGCTGATCGCGTCTGTTGTGACCGATATGCAGAGTAGGCTTGACCCAACGGTGTTGCGCTATCTGGGCCTGCGGGAGTGATCGTCATGCCCAACACGAAAGCGCTAGCGCGTCACGAAGAAACAGAAAGGCGGTTTACAGGGGCTCACGCCCTCTGCGCGGGGTGTGGGGTTCCCATCTGCGTGCGCACCATTCTCAACGCTATCGAAGAACCCGTCGTCGTCATCAACGCGACGGGATGTCTGGAAGTGGCAACGACACGCTACCCCACGACGGCGTGGAACGTTCCGTGGATCCACGTGGCGTTCGAGAACGCTGCAGCCGTTGCTAGCGGGGTCGAGACGGCTTATCGCGCGTTATGCCGGCGGGGAAAGATTTCAAAAGAGATTCGGTTTGTCGCGTTCGGCGGCGATGGCGGCACGTATGATATCGGGCTGCAAGCGCTCTCTGGGGCGCTGGAGCGTGGCCACAGATTTCTCTACGTCTGCTACGACAACGAAGCGTATATGAACACAGGAAATCAGCGTTCAGGGGCGACGCCCTTTGCTGCCCAGACAAGCACGGCTCCTGTAGGTGCTAAGAGCTTTGGCAAGCCGCAGCGCCGTAAAGACTTGACAGAGATCGTCGCAGCGCATCACGTCCCGTATGTCGCTCAAGCGTCTATTAGCGACTGGTACGATCTCGCGGTGAAGGCGCGCAAAGCTGTCTCTGTGGACGGCCCGGCGTTTCTCAATGTGCTCTCGACCTGCCCGCGCGGCTGGGGGCATCCGACCGATCAGAGCGTTCAGATCGCCCATCTTGCCGTGGAGACGTGCTACTGGCCCCTGTACGAGATCACCGACGGGAGATGGCACGTCAATTATATCCCTGAAGAGAAGCGTCCGATCACGGAGTGGCTGCGCCTGCAGAAGCGCTTTCATCATCTGTTTGAGCCGGGGAACGAAGAGCTCTTGGAGCAGATACAGCGCCAGGTGGACGAGGACTGGGAGAAGTTGCTTCGTCGGTGCGAAGAGTGATCGCCATGAAGCGCTATGAGCAAGGGGGGTTCTTCTTAGTTATCGAGCCTCGGCGGTGTAAAGGGTGCGGCGTGTGCATCCAAAGCTGCCCTGCTAGGGTCTTAGTGCTCACCGACGAGGGAAAGGCCGACGTCACAGAGATCGCTCGGTGCGTCTTCTGCGGCATCTGCGAGCAGCGGTGCCCCGATTTTGCGATCTCAGTCCATAAAGAGAAGATACTGCAACCATCGTTTGTGTGAAGGAGCTGAGCTTGTCTAGAGAGCCGGAGCTTGTCCAAGGGAATGAAGCCTGCGCTCGTGGCGCGATCTACGCAGGATGTCGCTTCTTCGCGGGGTATCCCATCACCCCCAGCAGCGAGATCATGGAGTATCTCGCGCGGGAGCTCCCCAAAGTCGGCGGCATCTGTCTGCAGATGGAGGACGAGATCGCGTCGATCTCCGCTGTCATCGGAGCGTCGTGGGGTGGCGCAAAAGCTATGACCGCGACGAGCGGGCCAGGGTTCTCGCTCATGCAGGAGTCTATAGGCTACGCCGCGATCACTGAGACGCCGTGCGTGATCGTGGACGCGCAGCGCGGCGGGCCGAGCACCGGTCAGCCGACCAAGGCCTCCCAAGGCGATGTCATGCAAGCGCGCTGGGGCACCCACGGCGATCATCCCGTCATTGTGCTCACAGCATCATGGGTGCGCGAGGTCTTCGAGATGACCGTGCGCGCTTTTAATCTTGCAGAAACGTATCGCGTGCCCGTTATCTTATTATTGGATGAGGTCTTGGCGCACTTGCGCGAGAACGTGATCTTGCCCGAGCCTGGGGAACTCAAAGTCATCTCGCGCCGCCGCCCTGAACGCCTTGAAGATTTCAAGCCGTTTTTCGATGAGACGATGGTCAACTTCGGCGAGGGCGGGCATATTATGGTCACGGGGATGTCTCACGATGAGCTGGGTTTCCCTGCGCAGGGGCACAAGGCCGCCCAGCAACTTCAGCGGATCGTCGCTAAGATCGAAAGCCGTGCTGAAGAGCTTGCGCTCTATCACGCCCGCTTTGTAGACGATGCGGACATCGTGATCGTGAGCTATGGCATCACGAGCCGGGCCGTAGAAGAAGCCGTTCGACTGATGCGGGAGGGCGGCCTGGCGGTGGGCTGGCTCGATCTGAAAACCCTGTGGCCGTTCCCCGATAAGCTCGTGCGCTCGTGCACCGAGCACGCTCGGTATGTGCTCGTCCCGGAGCTCAATTTGGGGCAGCTCGTGCGCGAGGTCGCGCGTGCTGTGGGCGGACAGGCTCCGGTTGAACACCTGGGGCGCGTAGACGGTTCTTTGATTACACCGCAACAGATATGCCAACGCGTGTACAACCGTGTACAATCTCTCAAAGGGGCGGGCTATGGCCTATGATTTTCAGAAGTATTTGAGATTAGAGAAGCTGCCTCACGTGTGGTGTCCCGGCTGTGGGCATGGCATGATCACGCACGCCCTCGCGTGTGCGATGGCCAAGATGGAGCTTGACCCTGCTCAAACTGTCGTCGTCGGCGGGATCGGCTGCTCCGGGCGCACAGCGTTCTTGTTCGATATGGACACGATGCACACGACGCATGGGCGAGCGGTGGTCTTCGCTACGGGGCTGAAGCTTGTGCGCCCCAATCTTACTATTGTGCTTGCCCTCGGCGACGGCGATGCTATTGGGATTGGGGGGAATCACTTCATTCACGCGTGTCGGAGAAACGTTGACATGACCGCGATTATTTATAACAACTCGATTTATGGACAGACGGGCGGCCAGGTCGCGCCGACAACCCCGCTCCACAAGAAGAGCACCACGAGTCCGTATGGGAATTTAGAGCACCCCTTCGATATCGCGCGATTAGCAATAGCCGCTGGGGCAACGTATGTCGCACGCACTACGAGCTTCGATTTCCCCGATATGATAAAATTCATCGAGCGCGGGATCGCCCATAAGGGGTTTTCAGTGATCGAGGTGCTCACGCATTGTCCCACGTATTATGGGCGGCTCAACGACTTGCGTGACCCCTACGAGATGTTGCACTCCCTGAAAGAGCATACGGTCCCTCTCGAAGAATGGGAGGGGCTGACCGAGGAAGAACGAGCTGATAAAATAGTGATTGGGGAGCTGCACCGTGAAGAGCGCCCGGAGTTCGTAGAAAGCTATTATCAGCTTATTGCGCAGATGCAGGGCCGCAGGTGAACAGGTGAAGATGAATGGCCGTTAAGCAGATTCAGCTCAGTGGGGCAGGGGGGCAGGGGCTAGTCCTAGCAGGGATTATCTTAGCCGAAGCAGCGATGCGCGACGGCAAGAACGTCGCGGTCGCGCAGAGCTACGGCCCGGAAGCGCGTTTGGGGGCGAGCAAAGCCGAAGTCATCGTCTCTACAGAGAAGATCGCGTACCCTCAAGTGACCCAGCCCGATATCTTGCTCTGTCTTTCGCAAGATGCGTTCGACAAATACTTTGCAGCAGTGAATGAACACACGCTGGTCTTGATAGACTCGACGCAGGTGCAAGCGCCATCGGGTGGGGGAGATAATATCTATAAGCTGCCGTTCGTACGCGCCGCTATAGAGCAGGTTGGGAATAAGTTGGTAGCCAATATCGTTGCTTTGGGAGCGTTGAACGCTCTGACAGGGCTCGTGTCGTGGGAGAGCTTGCGGAAGGCAGTCGAGCAGCGGGCGCCCGCGAAGTTTCGCGAGCAGAACGTGCGCGCTTTGGAAGTGGGGCGTCACTTGATCCAGAAGACAGCTACGTAGACAGTAGACAAAGGAGGTCTCATCTATGGCGACGACAACAGAAGCCAAACGGGAAGGCGAGCTGAAGATGCTCAAGACCGCGCGGTACTTCTTCGACGTGGCCGCGAAGAGACTCAAATTGGAAGACAGCTTGGTGGAGTTGTTGCGCTACCCCAAGCGCAAATTGATCGTGCACTTCCCCGTGCGCATGGACGATGGGCGCACTGTGAGCTTTGAGGGTTATCGCGTGCAGTGTCACCCGGTGTTGGGGCCGGGCAAGGGTGGGATTCGCTATCACCCTGACACAACGCTTGAAGAAGTCGAAGCCCTCGCGGTACTCATGAACTGGAAGTGCGCCGTAGCCGGGCTGCCGTTTAGCGGGGCCAAAGGGGGCGTCCGGTGCGATCCCAAGAGTATGTCCGTGGGGGAGATCGAGCGGCTCACGCGACGCTACGCTGCAGAGATCGCGGTGATCATCGGCCCCGATGTAGATATTCCCGCCCCGGACGTCTACACCGGCCAGCGCGAGATGGCCTGGATCGTCGATACGATCAGTATGCACCATCATGGGGAGTTCATGCCGGGGCTGGTCACGGGCAAGCCGTTATTGCTCGGCGGCTCGGTGGGACGCGAGACGGCGACTGCCCGTGGCGGGTTCTTCTGCACCCTCGAAGCCCTGAAGCACCTGAAGGCCAAGCTCGAGGGAGCGACCGTGGCTATTCAAGGCTACGGCAATGCCGGCTCGTACTATGCCCAGTTCGTGCACGAGGCCGGAGCGAAGGTGATCGCGGTCAGCGACTCTCGTGGCGGCATCTACAACAGCAAGGGCCTAGACCCTAAAGCCGTGTTGGCGTTCAAGAAGGAGACCGGCACGGTCGTGGGGTTCAAAGACGCAGATACGATCACCAACGAGGAGCTGTTGGAGCTGAAGTGCGATATTCTCGCGCCGTCGGCGCTGGAAGATCAATTGCACGAGGGCAACGCTCCCAAGGTCAAAGCGAAGGTGATCTGCGAGCTGGCCAATGGCCCCACAACCCAAGAGGCTGACGCGATCTTGCACGAGCGCGGCATCTTTGTCATCCCCGATATTTTAGCGAATTCCGGTGGTGTGACGGTCAGCTACTTTGAGTGGGTACAGGATCGGTATCGCTACTTCTGGGACGTCGAGAAGGTAGACGAGCGGTTGAAGCTCTTCATGACCGAGGCGTTCAAGCGCGTTCTGGATATGCATCTCAAGCAGAAGGTGGACATGCGCACAGCGGCGTTCATGACGGCTGTGTCTCGCGTTGCGGAGGCTGCGCGAGCTCGTGGGCTGTACGCGTAAATATCAGACGGAGAGCAGCAGGGGCACGGGCGATCCGTGCCCCTATGTTTTCCGGTTGCATCGCTACTGACCCTCCAGTAAACTTCACTTTGTATGAGGACGCCCTCGATTGACGAGCAGCTTCGGTTTCTCAAGCGCCGCGCCGTGGATATCATCCCGGAGAGCGATCTGATCAAGAAATTGGAGCGCTCCGCACGCACCGGCAAACCCCTCAGGGTGAAGCTGGGCGTTGACCCCACCAGCCCTGATATTCACATTGGGATCGGCGTCGTTTTACAGAAGCTACGCGACTTTCAAGACTTGGGGCATACTGCTGTCTTGATCGTTGGCGATTTTACGGCACGTATCGGCGACCCCTCCGAGCGCGCTAGCCAGCGAAAGATGCTCTCCAAAGAAGAAGTCGAAGCCAATATGAAAGCGTACAAAGAGCAAGCCCTCAAAATCTTAGACCCAGATCGCACAGAATTTCGCTATAACTCCGAATGGCTGGAAAAGATGGACTTCGCCAAGCTCTTAGAATTAGCGTCTAAGTACACCGTCGCGGCGATGCTGGAACGCGACGATTTCGCCAAGCGCTTCCGCGAGGGCAATCCCATCAGCATCGTCGAGTTTCTCTATCCCCTCGCGCAGGGCTATGATTCTGTAGCTATCGAGGCCGACGTCGAGCTTGGGGGGACCGATCAGCGTTTTAATCTCTTGGTTGGTCGGGCGTTACAAGAACGCTACGGCCAGGAGCCCCAAGTCTGCTTCATCATGCCCCTTTTGGAAGGGCTTGACGGCATCAAGAAGATGAGCAAGAGCTATGGGAACTATGTGGGGATCACCGAACACCCCAACGAGATGTTTGGGAAGCTGATGTCCATCCCCGATGCTCTTTTAGAAAAGTACGTGACACTGTTGACAGACTTGGACTGGGAGGAGTTGAAGAGGCTTCACCCGAAAGAGCAGAAGCAGAGGATGGCTCACGCTGTTGTCGCACGCTATCACTCCCAGCACGCTGCTGACGCGGCTAGGGCAGAGTTTGAAAGGGTCTTTGCCCGAAAAGAGCGCCCTACAGATGTGCCCAGGCTCTACCTGGACAAGAAGCTTCTGAAGCCCGATGGCACAATCTGGGTTGTTGACTTAATCGCGCCGTTAACTAAGAGCCGCTCCGAAGCCAAGCGCCTCATCGAGCAAGGCGCCGTCGAAGTTGATGGGGTCAAGATCACGCAATTCGATCAGTGCGTGCTCGTGAGAGCAGGGGCGTTGCTGCGCGTGGGCAAGCACACGTTCGCTGAAGTTTATCCCAAGGAGTGAGACCGTGGACTGCGTCTTCTGCCGGATCGTGCGAGGAGAACTCCCGGCGCATAAAGTCTACGAAGATTCAGAGACTTTGGCGTTTCTCGATATTCATCCGATGACCGATGGGCACACGCTTGTCATCCCCAAAGTGCACGCTGAGCGATTCTTAGAGCTCTCTCCGGAGCTTGCGGGCAAGCTCCTTCAGGCCGTTCACAGAGTCACTGAGCGCCTTGCCCAAGCCCTGAAGGCTCCGGCGTTCACTATTGGGGTCAACGATGGGCGGGCCGCCGGGCAAGCCATCCCCCACTTGCATGTTCATATCATCCCTCGCTTCCCTGGCGACGGCGGCGGCTCGATGCACTCGATCATCTATACTTCACACAAGCGTTCTTTAGAAGAAATTCACCGGCTGATTGCACACAAGCCCTGAATTTGCTATAGTAATTTATCCAAATCTATTCCCGAATGCGCTTTTTTTCTCAGAGCGGGGAGGCAGTCAGTGTGCAAGGCGAGTTGAAATTGGTCGCGGGGAACGCCAATCGCGCTCTCGCGCGTGAGATCAGCGAGCACGTGGGGATCAAGCTCACGGACGCCGAAGTCGGGAGATTCCCCGACGGTGAGATCAACGTGCACATCAAAGAGACTGTGCGCGGCGCGGACGTCTGCGTCATACAATCGACGTGCCCACCCGTGAACGACCATCTGATGGAACTTTTATTGATTATTGATGCGCTCAAGCGTGCATCGGCCGAGCGCGTCACGGCGGTCATCCCGTACTATGGCTACGCTCGCCAAGATCGAAAGCATATCGGGCGCGTGCCCATCAGCGCAAAGTTAGTCGCGAATATGATCGTCACCGCGGGGGCGGATAGAGTCCTGACGCTTGATCTACCCGCCGGGCAGATTCAGGGCTTTTTCGATATCCCCGTGGACAATCTTCGTGGAGACCCGATCTTAGCTGATTATTTTCGCCATCAGAATCTAGAGAATACGGTGATCGTCGCTCCTGATGTCGGGGCGGCCAAGCGCGCTCGCGCCGTCGCCGAACGGCTTGAACTTCCGTTAGCGATAGTTGAGAAGAGTCGCATTAGCCCTACAGAAGTGCGCGCGCTCAACGTCATCGGCAACGTACAGGGCAAGCGCGCTATCTTAATTGACGATATAGTAGCGACCGGTGGGACAGTGATTGAAGCTACGAATCTGCTCTTGGAATGTGGGGCGCGTGAGGTCTTGGCAGCGTTCACTCACGGCGTTTTTGCGGGCGATGCTGTGCAAAAGTTAGAAGCGTCGCCGGTGAAGCGTGTGATCGTGACGAATACGATCCCTGTGCCTCAAAGCCCGAAGATCGAGGCGATCTCCGTGGGGGTGCTGCTCGCCGAGACGATCAAGCGCATCCACGCTGAAGAGTCGGTCAGCGAGATGTTCCCACACTACTAGAGAATCAGAAGAGTAAGAACGGAGGAGATTCTTTATGGACTACACGATCAAAGCGGAGCCACGAGGGGGCAAGCCCAACCCACGTGCGCTCCGTCGCCAAGGGAAAATCCCGGGTGTGCTCTACGGGCATGAAGTCAACCAGCCTATCGCTCTAGATGCCAAAGAGTTGGAGAAACTGCTCGCTCGCATCACTCGCAGTTCCAGAATCACTGTGGAGCTCAATGGCAAGAGATTGCCCACGTTCATTAAAGAGATCCAATATGATCCGTTGACGGATCGCGTCATTCATATAGATCTCTATCATCCGGCACCGAATCGGCCAGTGACAGTTGAAGTCCCGGTACGGATCCGTGGTGAGGCGAAGGGGCGCAAGGAGGGCGGCGTCCTGCAAGTGCTCCGCGATATCATCAAAGTCCGAGGAGCGATGGAGCAGATTCCTGAAGTTATTGAAGTTGATGTCACTGAGCTAGAGATTGGCCAAGCCGTGCACGTGAACGAGCTGAAGCTTGAGGGCGTGCACGTGTTAACGCCAGGGGAAGCGACGGTAGTAACAGTCGTTGCGCCGCGCAAGGAAGAAGCTGTAGTCGCAGCTGTTCCGGGTGTTGAGGGCGCAGTGGCAGAAGGTGCAGCTCCGGCGGAGGGGGCAGCCCCTGCGGCAGCGGGCGCGGCTCCTGCTGCTGGCGAGCAGGCGGCAGCTGCCCCAGCAGCAGAGAAGAAGCCTCCTGAGAAGGGCAAGGAGAAGGCTAAGAAATAATCACTGTGAAGGCTGTTGTTGGCTTAGGCAATCCGGGCAAAGCATACGAGCGCACGCGCCACAATATGGGTCGTCTGGCCGTGCGCTCGTTCCTTGAGCGCTGCGCTCAGACACACAAAACTGAGCACGCCTTCTCGATCGTCTCTCGTATTGGCGATCGCGCGCTCGTCGTCGAACCGTTGGTCTATATGAATGTGAGCGGGATCGCCGTCAAAGAGATCTTTCAGATATACTCAGTAGCCCCCCAAGATTGTTTGATCGTCTATGATGACTACGCGATCCCGTTTGGGAAGCTGCGGGCGCGCAAGGGCGGCGGCGCCGGAGGGCATCACGGAATGCAGTCAGTCATCGCTGAGCTGCAGACTGAAGAGATCCCCCGGTTGCGCATCGGGATTGGCAGCGGGCAAACCCTGTCTGACTTGACGGAGTACGTGTTGGGGGAATTCACTCCAGAAGAGCACGCGAAACTGCCGGAGATCCTCGCGCGCGCCGCAGATGCGATAGAGTGCTTTATTCAGGCAGACATCGAGACGGTGATGAATCGGTTTCACTGAGCTACAAAATATACCGACTGAGATCTAAATCCTCGACGATCCCCTTCAGTTTTGCTTGCACGTACGCTGCGTCAATCGTGAACATCTTTGGCTCAGGCAGATCGCATGTCTCAAACGCGATGTCCTCCATTAATTTCTCCATCACGGTATGCAAGCGTCGTGCCCCGATGTTCTCAAGTCTCTCATTGAGCCGAAACGCGATCTCGGCAATCGCATCCAGCGCGTCGTCGGTGAATTCCAAGCGCAGCCCTTCTGTAGCCATGAGGGCTTGATATTGCTTCGTCAGCGCATCTTCAGGCTCTGTGAGAATCCTGCGAAAGTCTTCTTTGCCAAGGGGTTTCAGCTCGACGCGAATGGGCAACCGCCCCTGAAGCTCCGGGATGAGATCTGAGGGCTTGGCCATGGTGAACGCGCCTGCAGCAATAAACAGAATATTGTCAGTCCGCACGTTGCCGTAGCGCGTGCGCACCGTCGAGCCCTCTAAGATGGGCAAGAGATCGCGCTGCACCCCCTGACGAGAAACCCCCGGCCCGTAGCGCTCCTCGCGGCCTCCCGCGGCGATCTTGTCCAGCTCGTCTATAAAGATGATCCCAGACTCTTCAGCCCGTTGGATGGCCTGACGCTTGATCTCATCGAGGTTGATGAGCTTGTCGGCCTCTTGATTGAAAAGCTCCTCGCGCGCTTCGCTAATCTTGAGTCTCTTGGTGACGAAGACCGGAGGCATAAACTTTTCTAAGAGCTCTCCCATATCTACGCCGAGCTGCTCGACGCCCTCGGGCGAGATGACATTGACTTGGGAGAAGGGCGACTCGCGCTTGACCCGAATCTCGATATAGTGCTCTTCGAGCAGCCCAGCGCGCAGTTTTTCTCGGAATTTTTCGCGGGTCTGCTGCCATGAGGCGCGGCGGTCCTCATCGGCACTGGCCGGGGTTGCGCCGACGAGCGCATCCAAGAGGCGCTCTTCGACGGCGCGCTCAGCCTCGTGCTTGATCTTTTCGATAGCTTCTTGACGGACCATGTGCATACTGACTTCGACAAGGTCGCGCACCATAGATTCGACATCGCGCCCTACGTAGCCCACTTCAGTGTACTTGGTCGCCTCGACTTTCAAGAACGGGGCCTTGACCAAGCTCGCTAATCTTCGGGAGATCTCGGTCTTGCCCACGCCCGTCGGCCCGATCATCAAGATATTTTTGGGCAAGATCTCTTTCTTGATGGGGTCGGTGACGCGCATCCGCCGGATGCGATTTCTCAAGGCAATAGCCACAGCGCGTTTCGCTTCATGCTGGCCCACAATATATTTATCAAGCTCAGCGACGATCTCTGCGGGGGAGAGAACCTTTTCGCGTTCGGGGATGTTGATCTCGACAATATCTCTCATAGGTCACCACGCAAGTTGTTCGATGCAGATAGTTTGGTTTGTATAAATATCGAGCGATCCTGCGATTTCGAGAGCTTTGCGCGCGATCTCATCAATGGGGAGTTTTGTGTTCTGACGCAGGGCTTTGGCGGCTGCTAGAGCATAAGCTCCGCCAGACCCCAGCCCGATCATCTCGTCGTCGGGCTCGATGACATCGCCTGCGCCAGAGATCAGCAATAGCGCCTCAGAATTAGCAACAGCCATCATCGCTTCTAGGCGTCTTAGGACGCGATCCGTCCGCCAGTCTTTCGTGAGTTCGACGGCGGCGCGTTTTAAGTTTCCGCCGAACTCTTTGAGTTTATTTTCGAAGCGTTCAAAGAGCGTGATCGCGTCGGCAGTCGCACCAGCGAAGCCGACTAAGACTTGATCGTTATAGATCTTGCGCACTTTCCTCGCGGTGCTCTTGATGACAACGTTGCTGAGCGTCGCCTGGCCGTCGGAGGCGATCACAGCACGACGCTCTTGAGCAGATCGGATAGCCAAAATGGTCGTCCCCTGTATGATTGGTTTCACAACGACCATTCTAACGGTACAGGGGCATGATCGCAAGCGATCTTCTCAACGCCACGCGAACTTCTGTACTCGATGGTTATCTGAGTCGGCGATATAGATAAAATTCTGATAGACCGCAACTCCCTTTGGGGCTTGAAACTCGCCGGGGTTGCTCCCCTCCTTGCCCCACAGAGTGATAAGCTTGCCCTCCGTGTCAAAGACTTGGATGCGATTATGCCCCTGATCAGTCACATAGATGCGATTGGCACTGTCTATAGCTAAATGGTACGGACGGCGCATCTGATTGTTGGCAGTGCCGGGGCCACCGAATTTGCCCAAGAATCTCCCGTTTGCGTCAAACTTCTGCACCCGATCGTTCTTGTTGTCCGAGACATAGAGAGTGCCGGATTCTTTGTCAACGGCGATCCCCGTAGTAATATTGAACTGCCCATCCCCAGACCCAAAACCTCCAAAGCTCCCCAAGAACTTCCCACTAGGGTCGAACTTCTGCACCCGATGGTTGAACGCATCGGTCACGTAGAGGTTGCCGTCTTTGTCAAAAGCAATCCCGATGGGCAGATTAAATTGCCCGTCGCCGACTTTCAAGGGGCCAGGCCCGTCGGGGTCAATACAACCCTTGCCCGATTGCAAATCGCAGGGCGTGCCCCACTTCCCTAAAAATTTCCCGTTAGCGTCGAATTTTTGAATGCGATTATTGAACGTATCTGCGACGTAGACGTTGTTCTCTCTATCTACAGCGATCCCGCCGGGGCTTTCGAACTGCCCGTTATTGATCCCCTTGGAACCCCAGTTGAGCAAGAACTTCCCGTTCGTGTCGAACTTCTGCACCCGATGGTTCTCCGTATCGGCAACGTAGATATGGCCTTGAGAATCCACGGCGATCGCTTCAAGGGCGTTGAACTCGCCGTCTTTACTCCCTTGCTTCCCCCACTGGGCGACGTAGACTGGCGGGGCGATCTGCCCCAAGACGACCGCGACGAGCACGACCGCTCCCCATAGACCAATGGCGTGACGCATACTGCCCTCCTTGGCTCTGAAGATTTCATACTCTATTATACCCGAGTCGTGGCTTTAAGGTTTTCAAAGATCTCGATTAGCTTCGTGACCGAATGCTGGATGCTCATCTGGTGGGCCTTGCGCGTGGCGCCCGCGCGCAGCTGCTCCCGACGCTGTGGGTCTTGCAAAAGCTCTCTCACTGTTTGCGCGAAGATGTTCTCGTCTTCGGGGACGAGAATCCCTGTCTCGCCATCGAAAACTATATCAGTGACGCCCATGGCGCGCACGGCCACAGCTGGCAACCCCGCGGCCATCGCCTCGACCAAGACCAGCCCTTGGGTCTCGGTCTTGGAAGCAAAGACGAAGAGATCTGCAGCGCGATAATAGTCTATTAATTCGTCTCGCGGGATGAACCCTGTGAAGAGCACGCGCTCGGTTAGCCCCAGTTCTTTAGAATATTCTTCAAAGAGCGGGCGGTGCGGCCCGCCGCCGGCGAGCACCAACCGTATGGGCTGCGGGTTCTCCCAATGATCAAGGAGCACCCGAAACGCTCTCAACAGAAAGTGCAGGTTCTTTTCGATGCCCAGTCGTCCTGCGTAGAGCAAGAAGAACTCATCTGGTGCAAGCCCTAGCGCAGCACGCACGTCCGTGCGCACCGGACGCTCGAACGGCTCTATATCTACCCCAAAGGGCAGCACGTAGATCGGTCTTGCGACGCCGTATCGCAGAAGCTCTTCGCGCATGGCGTGCGACGGCGTCGTAATAGCATCACAGCGATTGCAAAACGCTGCGCTGATGCGCTCGGCCATACGCCGCGTGGGCCGGATCCATCTGGGGAGATAGTGCAGATACTCCGTAAAGAGCGTGTGATACGTGTGCACATGGGGGAGATTATATCTTCGGGCGACCCGCAGGGCGAGCAGCCCCATCGAGACCGGCGTGTGGCTGTAGACGACTTCGAGCGTGGGGAAGACAGCAGACGCCCGTCGGTCGTAGGGAATGACGACACGGCTGTCTTTGTGAAAATACGCGGTCAGCGCTGGGAACCGAAAGATATGGCCGTTCTCGTTCCGTTGGGCACGAGAGTACGCTGGGGCAAAGATGAACACTTCATGACCTTGACGCGTCAGCACGCGATTGAGCTCTTCGAGAACGCTTGTGACACCGTTGATCTGCGGTGTGAACGTGTCCGTGAAGATCCCGATCTTCATCGTTGTCCCTCCTCGTTGACCGTTTCAAACGCTTGCACACAGACTGGACAGAAGTTCTCTGCGCAGAGCATGTGGCAGCGCGGGCAGGGCTTCCAGCCTAGCTGCTGGCGCGCTCGCTCTAATCTCTTTGCGGTCTTCATGAGACGAATCAGCGTTGCGCGCAGGGCGTGATCGGCAATCTCATCGGCAAGCTGCTCGATCTCGCGCTCCTCATCAGAAGTAAGCTCGATGTGATCAAGCGAGGGCACCGAGCGCGGCTTCGAGAAATCCTCTACTTTAAAGCGAATCTCCTTCACGCGCTCGGCTCCTAAGACCGCGTTGAGCTTTCTCTTAAATTCTTCTCGCATCATGGTGAACTCGTGCTGGACAATATGATTGGGCACAGCAACGAAGAGCACGCCTTTGTGCACCCAAATTGGCTGAGCCAATCGCGCGATATGAACGCCGACGGCTCGCTCCCACAGCAGGGCTGGCTCCTGCTCACGATACTGCTCAAGCACGCCGTACTTGCGCAAAACTTTCTCGATCAGCGTTGCTTCGATCATGCGATCACCGAGAGCTTGCCGTCTTTGAGTGAGAAGATCTGCTGTGCTGTCGCGCGCACATCAGGGAGCAGCTCGCTTACGTCTGCAACAGTCTGCGTGAGAAATATCTGGATGTTCTTGGGCAGAAGCTCGAGCAAGCGGCGCAGTCGCGCGCTGTCTAATTCCGAGAGCACGTCGTCTAAGATCAAGATGGGATAATCCCCAAAGCGCTGATAGTGCAGATCGAGCTGAGCTAGTAACACCGCGCAGAGGGCCGACTTTTGCTCCCCTTGGGAGCCGAACCGTCTCAGATTATGCCCATTCAGCTCGAAGCGTATGTCATCGCGATGTGGGCCGACCAGCGCCATGCCGCGCCGGATCTCTTCTGGGGTCGCTTCTGCGATAAGCTTGGCAAGAAGCTGGGGGTGAGGGCCTTCATAAATCAACGTCAGTTCGCTCTTCCGCCCGCAGATCGCCTGATAGCGTTCTGAAAGCGTCTTATTGAGCTCTCTTAAATATTCGAGCCGTTTTTTGATGAGCCAGCTCCCACGGTCTACCAGCTCTTGATTAAACACTTCGAGGACATCGAGATCGGGATTGCCCCGGCGCAGCAGGGCGTTCTTGCGCTGCAAGACTTGTTCGTATTCGAGCAGCACGTGGCGGTACTCGCGAAGAAGATCGGCGATGCTCCGGTCGAGAAAACGTCGACGCTGGTCGGGGCGGCCCTTAATAATTTGCAGCTCGTCGGGGGTGAAGAGCAGGGCACGCAGGCGCGCGCTCAGCTCGCTCTGGCTCTTCTTCTCTCGGTTGAGCTCTATCGTTTTGGCCCGTGCCCGCCCGTTGAGATGGATGCGAATTTCATCGCCGTCGACGGCAAATTCGAGGGAGGTTTCGTCCTGGCCCCACGCGATCACATCGCGCTGGCGCTCCCCCTTCAGCAACCAGCCTCGTGCGCCGTAGTAGATCGCCTCACAGAGATTGCTCTTGCCCGCAGCGTTGGGGCCGATAATAAGATTGAGCCCGCTGTCGGGTATGAGCTCCATAGGAGCAAGGTTACGAAAGTTGTACAACGCGAGACGCTCGATCTTCATCCTGGCGATATTTTACTCTGAGTGATCTGTCAATGCGAGCAGCTTAGCTTTTAAATGAGCGATCTCGCCGGAGAAGAGCGGGCTTTCGGCTAGCGCTTTAGCTTTGCGATAGGCGTGCATGATCGTGCTGTGATCGCGCCCGCCGAAGATCACCCCGAGGGCGGGGAAGGAGTGTTCCGTCAGCTCACGGGCCAAATAAATAGCAATCTGGCGGGCACAGACGACGCGCCGCTCCCGACTGGTGCCTTCTAAATCTTCGATGGGAATCTGGTAGTATTGGGCGACTTCGCGCTTGATCATCTCTGGTGTTAAAACAGAGGGCTTAGGTCTTTCAGGGGGGAGCAGCTCGGTGAGCGCATCGGGAGAGAGCTCATGCCCGTTGAGGGCAGCGGTCGCCGTCAAGCGAATGAGGGCGCCCTCGAGCGCGCGCACGCTCGAACGAATGCGCCCGGCGATCAGCTCGAGCGTGGTCTTGGGGATATCTAAGTTGAGCTCAGCAGCTTTGGTGCGCAATATTGCGAGTCGGCTCTCAAAATCGGGCGGCTGAATGTCCGCGACCAGCCCCCAGCGAAATCGTGAGATCAGGCCATCGTGCAGATGGGGCAGCTCCTCCGGCGGGCGATCCGACGTCAACACGATCTGCTTCCCGTGATGATAGAGATCGTTGAACGTATGAAAGAGTTCCTCTTGGGTCGCAGCTTTCTCCCGCAAGAAGTGCACGTCGTCTAGCAAGAGAATATCTACAGTGCGATAGATTTTTCGGAATTGCGACGTCTTGCCATCGTGTAGGGAGCGATAGAACTCCGTGGCGAAGCGTTCGCACGTGACGTAGAGGACTTTGAGCCAAGGGTGGCGCTGGCTCGCTTCGTTGCCGATGGCGTGGAGCAGATGGGTCTTCCCCAAGCCCGATGCACTGTGGATGAAGAGCGGGTTATATGCCCGCGCGGGGTTTTCGGCAACTGCGAGAGAGGCTGCATAGGCGAGCATGTTGCCCTGGCTGCGGACGAACCGCTCGAAGGTGTAATCAGGCCGCAGCGTCGGGGCCAGACTTCGTCTGGACTGTACGCCTTCGCCAGTCAAAGGCTGACGAAGATAAACGTCAAGCGAAGCTTGTTCTGATCGCATTGTTCGCTAACCCCTGGTGCCGGTAGGTGTCCAGAGCATAGCAGAGATCGCCGGGCGTTGTCAAGTCGGGATCGCACCCCTCAAGAGCGATAAAAGTTTGATCTCAAGAGGATTTTTCGCTCAGCACGGCGTGGCTGAGAAGGCCAGCTATGACGGAGATGCGCGTGTCGGGGGGATTTGAGCGTTGCGCAGACGCGGGAGCGACTTTACGGGAAATTGGTCACCCTAGTTAGCAGACATCGCCTGCACAAGGGTCACGATCCCCAAGGTGATCGCCAAGAGCGCGATCAGAAATCTCAATGAGCGCGCGGGGATCTTGTGCACGGTGAACGCTGCCAGGGGCGTCGAGACCACAGCGCCAAGGAGAATCGGCAGGGCGAGCTGCCAATCAAGTCCGCTCACGATCAGCCAATACATCAGAACGCCCACGAGCGAGACGACCCCTTCAGAAAGACTCGTGATCCCCACAGCAGCTTTGGGGCTGAGTCCAGCGAGTATTTGCCCAGCGGTGATTATAGGGCCGTAGCCGCCGCCGCTCAGCCCTTTGTTGAACGAGCTGAACAACCCGATCCCTACAAGCCGCGCCCATGAAAATCTCTGGCCGCTTGACGGTGTGAAGAGCACGAAGACCCCCAAGGCGAGCACGAGCACGCCGATATAGACTTTGATCACCCAAGCGGGCAGATGAACAGCGATCGAGACGGCGATAAGTGCCCCAGCAATGCCGATGAGCGCAAGCACGACGGCGACCTTGGAGTCCAGAGAATCTTTGCGAAAGCTCACGTTCTGATACGTGTGATGGAACCCGGCAGCGACCAGCCCCGTGACGAACTCCGACAGCAGCACGACGGGGACGACCTGCAACGGCGTGAACCCTAACAATAACAATAACGGGGTGAGTGTCGTGCCGTAGCCCATGCCCAGGGAGGAGTCTATATACTCAGCAGCGAAAGCCAGCAGTGCTACCACAAGAAAGAATTCCCAAGTCACGGCGCAGTATACTCTATTCTTTGGCACTCAGGCAAACTATGCTGTTGATCTCTTGAGAAATGGAGCTTAGTGATGTATGATCTCAGGGTCATGAGCTGGCGCTTCTTAGTGGTCTTGCTGATCTTTGGTGGACTGTTGCTCTTGGGAGCGCGCTATTTTATGCTCGCTCGCTTGAAGGGCAACGAATATCATCAATGCCCGCACTGCAAAAGCTTCTATCGCGGTGATGCGACATACTGCCCGCACTGCGGGCAAGTCGTCGCCCGCTGGTCGAATAGACGATAAGTCTATGGTTTCGTGAGCTGGATTTGAAAGAGTTTCGGCCAATACTTCCCGGTCACGAAGAGCCGGTCGCCCTGAGCGTCGTAGGCGATCCCGTTGAGCACGTCAACTTTGGAAGAGCGGTCTTCGGGCTTGAGCAGCCCTGTGAGATCGATCCAGCCCACGACGCGTCCCGTCTTCGGCTGAATAATAGCAATGCGATCCGTTTGCCAGACGTTGGCATAGATCAGCCCATTGATGTATTCAAGCTCGTTGAGACGCACCACTGGGCCGGTATCGTCGCGCACTTCAATACGCCCGATCTCTTGCAGGGTCTCTGGGTCCCAGATAAAGAGCGTTGCTGAGCCGTCGCTCATAATTAAGCGACTGCCGTCGTGAGTGATCCCCCAGCCCTCCGTCGGATAAGAGAACTCTCTCAAGAGCGTGAACGTCTCGCGGTCGTAGACGAAGCCCTTGCGATGCTGCCAGGTCAATTGGATTATTCTGTCCTTCCAGACGACGATCCCCTCGCCGAAGATCTCATCAGGCAGTCGGTGGATCTGCAAGACCCTGCCCGTCTCTAAATCGACCTTGCGCAATGAAGACTCCCCCCACATCCCCGTCCCTTCATACAAAATCCTGTCTTTATAGTAGACGAGCCCTTGGGTGAATGCGCCGGGGTCATGGGGAAAGGTCTTTAGAAGTTTATAGCTATAGACGGGAATATCTTCCGAAACTTTTACAATGCTGACGGCGCCCTCGTGGGTCTTGGGAGAGTACGTATAGAAAAGCAGCGCCCCAGCGAGCGCGAGCAAGATGACGCCTACAAGGACAAAGAGTCGGTTCATGCGCATCATCTCCTAGAATCCCCGCCCCACCGTATCAACGTGTACGATGTTCTCACACACGGTGACCGAGCCCGTCGAGGCCACTTGATGGTCCAGACGGCTGCCATCGGGCCGTGTCACGGTCACCTTGGCGACGCGCCCCCCTTTGGGAATATACGCGAGGCATCCCCCGCGCACCTCGCTCTTCCAGTCTGAAGGTGTCTCAAACTTGATCTCGATGAACGGCCGAACAACGAGCTCATTTGGGATTGTCGGTTGGCTCTGGGCTGTCTGCCACAGCAGCTGCACGCCGACGACTAAGACCACCAGGAAGACCACGGACACGAGGACGATAATAAGCTCGCGCTTCATCTGTCATCTCCCCCCTTCTCTGTCATTCAGTTATCAAGATTTTACTCCAAAGTCTTCCAGCGGTAAAACCAGAGGCGGTTGTCCCCATAGGTGCGCTCATCGAAAGATTCCAAGAGATCGTACTCCGTCTGAATTGTCTCTTTTTTGAAGATCTCGGTCACGACGAGAGCTCCCGGCGAGAGTATAGAGTGCCTGGCAAGATGGGCTAGGGTCTTATGGGCGAGCCCTTTCCCATAGGGCGGCCCGATGAAGACCAGATCGAACTCTTCCCCCTGACGACCAAAGAGCTCAATCGCTTGGAGTGCGTCTAACTGATAGACGCGCGCGTGCTTCTCGAGATCGAGATTTTTGATGTTCTCTCGAATAATCTGGCAGGCTTGCTCAGAGCTATCTACAAAGACACACGACTGGGCACCGCGGCTGAGGGCTTCTAAACCGATGCTGCCCGTGCCTGCGAAAAGATCGAGAAACCGCGCGTTGATAACAAAATCGCTGAGAACATCGAAGAGTGCGGCACGCACGGCCTCGCGCATCGGACGAAGAAAGCGCTTCATCTGCGGTGTCGGCTCGATCAGGGAGCGTCCGCCCAGACGACCACCTATGATGCGCATCCCTTCAGCTTACCGAGCCAGCACGCGGGCGACAACTCAGCGACTGTGCGAGAAACTCCCGCACTGTATGGCTAAATCTCTGGGGATGCTCGATGGGCGGCGCGTGCCCACACTCGTCGAAGAAGACCAACTGGGCTAATGGCAGATGCCGATGGAATTGGTGGGCTACGCTCGGGGGGGTGACTTCGTCTTGCGCGCCCCAGATGAGCAATGTCGGCACCTGCACTTTCGCGAGTTCATCGTCCATTCTGTAGTCTCGAGTCACTTTGGCAACACGGATGAGAAAACGCACGTAGCGGCGGTCTTGTAACTGCTGATAGATCTGCTCGATCAGCTCGTCGTTGATATGGCGTTTGTCGAAGAAGACTTTTGCGGCTTGCTCGCGAATAAAGTCTTTATTGGGCTTGGGCAGGGAGCCGTCGGAGAGGTGGCGCTCATAGAGCCCGGCACTCCCCGCTAAGATCAGTTTGGTGACGCGACCGGGGTATTTGAGGCAGAAGTCGAGCGCGACTTGCCCCCCTAAAGAGTTCCCGCAGAGCGCGGTCTGGTTGACCCCCTTGAAGTCTAAAAACTCTCTGACGAACTCCGTCAAGGGCTGCAAGGACGTGATGGGGATGGAGCCGTCGAGGGGGAACTTGGGTGCCAGCACGTGAAAGTCGCGCGCCAGGATGGGGATGACCTCAGACCAATTGGATGGCCCGCCGAAGAGCCCGTGAAGGAGTGTAATGGTTGGTCCCTGGCCTGCCTCCAGATACTCAAAAGCCCCCTGCATACGAGAGTTGCCTCCTTGCCGATTTTTGTCTCTGTTCGGTTTTTGAGTATATAAGATTGTAGCAATCCGTCATGGGCTTGTCAATAGAAGTCTTGGGAATGAAGGAGGAGAGGGCTTGACCCATACGGATTCGAACCGCTTCCTTAGCGGTCTGGGGAAAAATCCCGCGGGGGTGCGGGCAAAACCCTGGACCGCCGGCAGGCCCTTGCGAGCCCGCTCTCGGATGCACCATGCGCGGGCCAAGCCCTCTGCTCAAGGAGGTGATGAGTGCATCTCTTCTTCAAGTCAACTCTAATAATACCAACGATTTTGGGACTTCTGACACTTCGGGGCAGGGAGAAAGCAAAAATGGCCTTCCCTTGAGCACAATTGGCCCTTTTCCCAACTTTTGCTCGATCTCTACGCTATAAATATCCATCTGTCCAAACCCCCCTCGCTTTGGGTATAATACAAAACGAATTCAGACTCCTAAGGAGGCAGCCGTGAAAAAGCTACCCGTTGTCATGCTGACTATAGTGCTGGTCTTCACGCTTTCTGGGGTCGCCCAAAAAGCTGTGGAGACCGGAAAGTTTCTCTATCAGACCATCAGTAAGACGACGAGCAAGACCGAAGTCGCCGGCGAAGAATCGTTCAAGATCGAGGAACTCGATCAAGGACGCCGCAAGATCACCTCGAACTTCGTCGCTAGGTCCCAAGAGATCATTTCGCAGTTTGAGACCGACAAGCTCTTCACCGAGACGATCAGTGTAGACAGAGACTGGAAGCTCTTAGAATACTCACTGCAGTCGGAGACAGCGCGAGGGCAGCTCAAAGTTACTGTGAAGGTCGAGAACCAGATCGCGCAGATTCAGTTTTATTTTAAGAGCGCTGACGGAAAAGAGCAAAACCAAGCCCGCGAAGTCATCTTAGAAGACGAATTCGTTACTACGGGGATCGCTGCCGGGCAATTGATGGTCATCCAGAAGATCATCACCCTGAGAATGAAAGAGCAAAAGAGGACATTTCTGGCGCTCGATCCGACCAATATCGAGAAACCCTTGATCGAATTGACGGTGGAGCGCCTCAGCCCCGTGAAGATCAAGAGCGGCACGAAGACGCTCGACGCGCAGCACGCGGGCATCAAGCGTGCCGACGGAGATGTGCAGCTTGAGCTGTTCTCCTCCGGGGAAGGGATTTTGTGGGGGTTTATGGGGGAGTCGGCGACGAGCCGCCTTGTGGGCTACCGTCAGGATCTCTTCCCCGACGGCTTCGAGGTGCTGAGATAACTTATGGGGGCCATCGTCTCCGCGCAAAACGTCAGCAAGATATATCCGATGGGCAAAGTGCACGTCATTGCGCTCGACGGCGTAAGCTTCTCTATTGACGAGGGGGAGTTTGTCGCGATCATGGGGCCGTCGGGGTCGGGCAAGAGCACTTTAATGAATCTCATTGGGTGTTTAGATAAACCGACATCGGGGACGATCTCGATTGACGGCACCGATATTGCACGCCTGAACGACCGACAGTTGGCGCGGCTGCGCGGCTCGCAGATCGGCTTCGTCTTCCAGACGTTCAATCTCATCCCGCGCATTGACGCGCTCGCCAACGTCATGCTCCCCATGACGTTCGTGGGCAAGCTCTCGCCGAAAGAGCGCCGAGTGCGTGCGCAGCAACTCCTTGAGAGGGTGGGCTTGGGAGAGAGAATGCACCATCTGCCCAGCGAGCTGTCAGGGGGCGAGCGCCAGCGGGTCGCCATCGCCCGCGCTCTCGCCAACGACCCTAAAATCATCTTAGCCGACGAGCCCACGGGAAATCTCGATACCAAGACGGGGAAGACGATCTTAGATCTCTTCGTTGAACTCAACACAGATGGGCGAACGATCGTGGTCGTCACGCACGACGCCACGGTCGCGTCGCACGCGCGTCGTATTGTGAAGCTCTTAGACGGCAAGATCATCGGGGATGAGAAATTATGAGCTTGCGCGAGGCCCTGAAGCTGAGCTGGACCAATATTCGTGCGCACAAGCTGCGCAACGCCCTGGCGATTGTCAGCGTGACCATCGGGATTGCAGCAGTCATAGCTATAGTGACCATGACTACGGGGCTCCAAGACGCGCTGCTGGACACGCTCACCAAAGACCTGTTGCGGGCGAATATGATCACGGTGAACATCGAGGGAAGTTCTGGGCTCTTTGGCACAGCCCAAGTCTTCTCCAGCCGTGATATAGAAGAGCTGCGCAAGATTCCGGGGGTGAAGACCGCGGACGTCATCGGGCGCGTGCGCGGCGATGCCCTCTATTTTAATAATCGTCGTCTGCTCGATGCGACGACCCGCATCACCACGAGCAAAGAGCTGATCCCTCTGGATGCTGGACGTGGCGTCCAAGCCAAGGGCGAGATCGCCATCGGCGCGCGCATCGCCGAGATCATCTGTAGACGAATGCTTGCTGAGGAGCGCCAGATCTCAGAGAACGACGAAGCCTTAAAAGAGGAGTGCAAGAGCCCGGGGACAAAACCCGAGCTGGCGCAACGCATCTTGGGGCAGACCCTGAAGCTGCGCTTTCTCGGCGCTGACGGCCAGCTCGCCGAAGATCAATTACACATCGTGGGGATCGTCAAAGATTCTCAGTTTATCAGCGGGACGGCGTGCTACGTCAGCCCCGATTATCAGGGTTTTACGGAGACGATAGACGGCGTTGAGCTGCCCGTCTACGCTGGGGTTATTCTCAGTGTTGCTGATCTCAATCAGCTCGGCACCGTGAAGAAGGCCGTCGAGGAGTATTTTCGTAATTCTTCCGACGCGCGCAAGCTCCTTGGGGAAGAGAAGAAAATCGAGATCAACACGCTCGAAGAGATCATTACCGAGATCAAGAAGAATTTCTTGCAATTTACGGCATTTCTTGGGGCCATCGCGCTTGTTGCGCTTCTAGTGGGTATGATCGGCGTGATGAACATTATGCTTATTACCGTCAAAGAGCGCACGCGCGAGATCGGGGTGATGAAAGCGACGGGGGCGACGCGCGGCGCGGTGCTCAAGCTTTTTCTCACTGAGTCTACGATTATTTGTCTGTTGGGGGCTGCACTTGGAGTCGTCTTTGGGATGTTTCTCTCGGTGTGGTTTATCAAGCTCACCGTAGCGTTGGCGCAGGGGCTGCGGGAGATCCCGTTCGTCTTCGTGCCTGATTGGTACGTGATCGCGGTGCTCACGGGGATAGCCGTGGGGGTCTTGAGCGGGCTGTACCCTGCCTGGCAAGCTGCGCGGGTCAACCCCATCGAAGCGCTCAGATACGAGTGACTATCACGCTCTCCGGTCAAGTGGGTTGACGAAGACGACCCCAGAGAATTATAATAATGTAACTTTCGGAGAGTAGCGCAGCGGCAGCGCGCACGGTTTGGGACCGTGAGGTCGCCGGTTCAAATCCGGCCTCTCCGACCATTCTGCTATTATGACTGAGGCCCACGGATACCAATCGCTCTATCGCAAGTGGCGCCCGCAACGCTTTGCTGACGTCGTCCACCAAGAGTACACGGTGCGCACGCTTCAGAACGCGATTCTCTCCCATCAGATCGCCCATGCGTATCTGTTAGCGGGTCCGCGCGGCGTGGGCAAGACGTCTATTGCGCGCATCTTCGCGAAAGCGATCAACTGCACCAATCCCCAGCAGGGCGAGCCGTGTAATCAGTGCGATATGTGCAAAAAGATCACGCGGGGCAATGCCCTCGACGTCATCGAGATCGACGGGGCCAGCAATCGCGGCATCGATCAGATAAGACAATTGCGAGAAGAAGTCAATTTCGTCCCAGCTGAAGCGAAATATAAAGTCTATATTATTGACGAAGTGCACATGCTGACGAACGAGGCGTTCAATGCGCTCTTAAAGACTTTGGAGGAGCCGCCCAGGCACGCCGTCTTTCTCTTTGCGACCACTGAGCCGCATAAAGTTCCGTTGACGATACTGAGTCGGTGTCAGGCGTTTGAGCTGAAGCTCTTGCCCCCAGAACGCATTGAGAGGCGCCTTGAAGAGATCTGTAAAGCCGAGAAGATCAACGCTAGTCCGAAGGTGCTGACAGCGATCTCGTATCGCGCGCGTGGGGCGCTGCGCGACGCGATTGTGATGCTGGAGCAGCTTGCTTCGTATAAAGGGGCCGCGCGCATCGAAGAGCACGATCTCTATGAGATCATGGGGTTGGCAAGCGAAGAGACCGTGACTGAGTTCTTGAAAGCCCTGCTGACGCACCAGAGCCGCAAAGCCCTAGAGGTCATTGCTGATCTCGCAGATCGAGGCAAAGACTTGGAACTCTTTGTCGATGAGCTGATCGAGCAGACGCGCGACTGGATTATCGCTGCGATTGATGGGCAATCTCTGCCTGTAGCAGTAAACTTGGAGACGCTCATTGGGCTCAGTACACAGTTATTGGGGCTTAAGCGCGAGCTGGGTCGCGCCTGGGAGAAGCGCATCTTGCTCGAAGTCAAAGCCCTGGAGCTCACCCACGCCATCCCGCATCCATCGCAAGAGATAGCCCGTCTAGCTAATCCATCAAAAGAGATAACACCGTCTCATACCCATAGTGAGCCTGGGACTTCGCCCAAGCCTGCACAAAAGATCGACAAGTGGACACAAGTGTTAGAGGAGGTCAAGCGCGACCGGCGTGGCACGGTCCACGCCCTTCTGCTCGACGGCCAGCCTGTTGAACTCCCCGATACGCTGCGCATCGAATATGACGCGCACTTGACGTTTCACAAGGAGCGTTTGGAGAAGCATCGTAAATATCTTGAAGAAGTGATCGCGCGGGTGTACGGGCCGCGTCGGGTGGAGATCGCGTTCGCGCAAGCCAGTGAGTCACCATCGCGGCGCAAGAGCAAGAGCGCGGAAATCCGCGAAAAAGCCGAGCTGTTGAAGAAAGCGTTCGATGGCGAAATCGTAGAATAGAGCTGATGGCTCTCAAAGGAGGCGCTATGCAATTCCCTGGCGGGATGAAAGAGGCGATGAAGCAGGTCAAGAAGATGCAGGAGCTGATGGAACAGAAGCAGCAGGAGCTTGCGAACTTACGGGTCGAGGCGTCCTCAGGCGGTGGCATGGTGAAAGTCATCGCCAACGGCAGAGAAGAGATCGTAGATATAGAGATTTCCAAAGAAGTCGTTGATCCCAACGACGTAGAGATGCTCGAAGACCTGATCTTAGCGGCGATCAAAGAGGCGCAAGTGAAATCCAAGGAGCTGGCGCAGCGCGAGATGGCAAGCATTATGGGGCAGCTGGGGTTGCCCAATATTCCAGGGTTAGGTTTTTAATGATGGACAAGTACCCTGAACCGTTAGAGAATCTCATCAAAGAATTTCAGAAGCTGCCGAGCATCGGGCGCAAGACCGCCGAGCGGTTAGCGTTTTATCTGCTCTCTCAGCCCCCCGAAGAATTAGAGTCACTCAGTCAAGCCGTCGCGCACGTCAAGGAGAAGATCCGCACGTGCAGAGAATGCTTCAACTTCACGGAGATCGAGAACGAGCTGTGCGAGATCTGTCGGGATTCCAAGCGAGATACGTCGGTCATCTGTGTCGTCAGCCACCCGCAGGAGCTGTTGAAACTAGAGAAGACTCGCGAGTATCGCGGTTTATATCACGTTCTTGGGGGGTTGCTGTCGCCTGTCAACGGCATCGGCCCGGAGCAGCTCCATATCGAAGAGCTTCTGATGCGTCTCAGCAAAGGGAACGTCCAAGAAGTGATCCTCGCGCTCGATCCAAAAGTCGAAGGTGAAGCGACCGCGATGTATCTTGCGCGGAAGATCAAGCCGTTGGGGATCAAGATTACTCAGATTGCGCATGGGGTTCCTGTAGGGCGCGACTTAGAGTTTGCCGACGAAGTGACGCTGTCGCGGGCGCTGGCGGGGCGAGTACAACTGTAGCGGGAGAGCCGTTCTTAGGATACAATATGACGTTCCCGTTGTTCTTGGAGAGCCAGCTTGATGGAAGAGCGATGGGAACATATCGAAGAGAAGAGACAGCGAGGAGAGCGCCGACCCGACGTTGATATGATCATGCAAACGCTTAAAGAGCCTGAAGAGATCAGAGCAAGCGCTTATGACCCTGATGTCCATCTGTATTACCGAGCTTGCGGAAACCGATGGGCTGTTGTGGTTGTCAAACATGACCCTACAGGGAGCTTCGTTCTCACAGCGTATATTGCTGATCGCATCAAACAAGGAGGTTTATTATGGCGCAAGAGCTGATACTAGAGTATGACCGTGAAGGTGATATTTTGGAAGCATCTAGCGATGTACGCGCTGCGGCTATCGCTAAGGACATGGGGGATGACGTATGGCTGAAGGTTGAAGAAAGCACTGGGGCTATTGTGGGATTCCTCATATTAAATCTCTCGAAACGCAAAAAACCTGTTAAGCTCCCTTCCCCGTTTGCGCAGCATCTATTATTGAAACCCAAGCCTGGCGAGGAATATTTGGTTATCAACCAAAATTAGAGAGGGCTAGATTATGGTTATCAAGCTCAATGGGAGAGAGCTCAAACAGGTATACGGATTTGGTTTTACAGGTCCTAGCGGTTTTGTCATTAAGTATCGCTGGCCCACGAGTTCCCGCGAAACTGTAGAAGAATTAAGCTATATTGGTCAAGTAGCCGCGGGTCAGGAGCCTGTCTCTTTTGAGATAGAGGTTGAGGAATACAAGTTCTCTGCTCCTAAGTGTCGCCTCCTGCGATATAGTGTAGAGCCAGACACTACGTGGGCAATCAAGGACTCCAGAAGAGAGATGATATCAATTGAATTTGCAGTGATCATGAAACATGGGGTGCAATTGGAGGAGTGATGAAAGCCATCGTCATTCGCGAACATGGCGGTCCAGAAAAGCTCAAGCTCGAGGAGATCCCCACTCCAGAGATCTCCGACACGGAGGTGCTGGTGCGCGTCAAGGCTTGTGCTCTCAATCACTTAGATATCTGGGTGCGGCGTGGCCTCCCCGGCATCGAGCCCCCTCATATCCCCGGAGCTGACGTCGCTGGCATCGTAGAGAGGGTCGGCTCGGCTGTGAAAGATATAAAAGTTGGCGAGCGCGTCGTGCTCAACCCAAACTTAAATTGTGGGGAATGCGAGTACTGCCAGATGGGCGAAGACAGCCTCTGTGTCAATTATGGGATTCTAGGGGAGCACGCTCCCGGCGGCTACGCGGAGTTCGTCAAAGTCCCCGCGCGCAATATTATAAAAATTCCCGATCATGTCTCGTTTGACGAGGCTGCCGCTGTGCCCTTGGTCTTTATGACGGCATGGAGAATGGTCGTCACCCGCGCCAAGGTCAGACCCGGCGAGGACGTCTTAGTCTTAGCCGCGGGCAGTGGCGTAGGCAGTGCTGCCATACAGATTGCGAAGCTCTGCGGCGCACGGGTCATCGCCACGGCGAGCACCGATGAAAAGCTCGCCAAAGCGAGGGAGCTGGGCGCCGACATCGTGATCAACTATGCGAAGACAGATTTCGATAAAGAAGTCTGGAAGCTCACGAACAAGCGCGGTGTAGACGTCATCATTGAGAGCGTGGGGCAGGCGACATGGCCGAAGAGTTTGAGAGCCTTAGCGCGCAATGGGCGCCTGGTGACGTGTGGGGCCACGACAGGGCCCATCGGCGAGACCGATATTCGCTTGGTCTTTTGGAAGCAATTGCAGATCTTCGGTTCGACGATGGGGACGCGGCGCGAGCTTCAGACGGTTTTGAATCTAGTCTGGGCGGGCAAGCTCAAGCCGGTGATCGCTGGGGTCTTTGCGCTGGCCGAGGCGGCCAAGGCCCAGGAGATGCTGGAAAAGCGCGAACAGTTCGGAAAGTTGCTCTTGCACCCCTAGAGGGATACAATAGAGAGGGGCGACTTGGCTGGTCGCCCCTCCTATCCGGCCCTCGACAAGGGGTGGAGAACTTTGTCGAGGGCTGCTCTCTTACTTCTTCTTCTTGGCCGTCTTCTTCTTCTTGGTGGCGGCTTTCTTCTTTGCTGGCATTCTTCTGTCACCTCCTCTTCTGTGTGATTGAGATCGAGTAACGGTTCATGGATTTGTTCGGATGCGGGTCAGCTGGAGTTTGCTCGTGTGAGTGAGTTCAGTGGTGCTTTGAAGGAAGAGAAGATGACAGGGAATCATCGGTGGCGCATTCCCAGAGAAAGCGGTCTGCAAAGATCTCTTCTTGTTCTCTACAGGCTTTTCTGATACTCCTTTCATCTGTTTGATGCACCACCGTTTCTGAGTTATCCAATGTGAGTATAGAGCAAATTTTTTTTTATGTCAAGAGGGGCGCGTGTGATCTCGGTCACTCCGAGCAGTGGACATGCACTCAGATAGTATGGGTGAGTTCGGATTTCTCTGTTCTGTTCAGGAAAACATCGCTGCAACCTCCCGCAAGGAGAGGCACGCTTGATCGCTTGGAGGCGAGGGGTTAGACTATCGAAAGGCACAGATATGAGAGAGGAGGGCAGTATGAAACATCTTGCTCTTGTTGGGCTCTTGGCTCTTGTGAGCTTGGGATGGGCACCGTCAGCGCACACAACTGATGAGCTCATTACAGTCTATTTCACCGATCCTGTTGTGGGGTTGCCTCGCATGGATAGACCGCAGGCTCAAGCCAATGGTGTGGATAGCGCCCTGATCACGCTCATTGATTCCGCTCAGAAGACCCTTGATGCCGCGGTCTATCGCATAGGGCATCAGTCGGTTATCACGGCATTGCAGCGCGCCTGCGCCCGAAATGTTACGGTGCGTCTTGTCACCGATCAATCTTCAACAAAAGAGTTTTTTAGCGAATTCAACCAGCTTCAAGATCTCCCGTGCGTGACCCTTAGGACAGATGTCAACGCCGATGCCCGCGAGCGCTTCGAGCACACCATGCACCATAAGTTCGCAGTCATTGACGGCGCTATCGTTTGGACGGGATCGCTCAACTGGATTGACAGAGAGCTTTTCTTCGACGCGAACAACGCGCTGGTCATTCGCGATGAGCGTCTTGCTCAAATCTTCACAGCGGAGTTCGAAGAGATGTTTCTCAAAGACCGGTTCGGGCAGCAAAAATACGATGGAAAAATCTTCACGCACCTGCGCACTTATACTATCGGTTCAGCGACGGTTGGGGTCTATTTTACCCCCAGCGGCGCCCCTCAGAAGATCGTGCGCGATGCAATGCGCAATGCACAAAAGTCAATTAAAATCGCGATGTTCTACTTCACCGATGATCTCTTGATGGCGGAGCTGGCAGCAGCTTACGCCCGCGGCGTACAGATAGACGCCGTCTGGGATTTTCGCGGCTGGGAGCGCTTTGAAGACTCTGAGATAGACGATGCGCTCTATCTGGGTATTGGCGTCGTGGATGCCCTGCCGGGACTGGTGCATCATAAGTTTGCCGTCATTGACGACAAGCTCGTGATCACCGGTTCGACAAATTGGTCCGATAGCGGGTTCTTCAGCAACGACGAGAACCTTTTAGTAATAGGGAGCCCGGAGGTTGCTGCGCGGTTTTCTCAGCACTTCGAGCGCCTCAAGCGCGATGCCCTTCACTATGATGGGACGCCAACACTGCCGCCGCGCGTGACCGTGCGCCACTACAATACTCAAGACGTGCTGGCGCGGATAGAATGGCGGCCCCATCTGGGTCGTCCCGTAGATTTTTATGAGCTGTGCCGAGCGAGAGAATCATTTGGCCCATGTGAGCGCATCTACTCTCAGATTCCCGCAAACCATCGCTATTTTATTGACGAAGCCGTCCAGCCGGGGCACCGATGGTTCTACCGGATGCGCGGGTCCGTGAAGAATCAGTTCACAGAGTGGTCCAACGAATTTGCGCTTTTGGTGCAAGCGCTGTTCTGCCCCCTTGCTGGGGTGCGCGACGAGTGCGATTGCGACGACACGATAGATAACGATGGAGACGGCTCAACAGACTGTGATGATCTCGACTGCAAGGCCGCGACGAGGTGTCTTGGCCCGCAGTGGCGCGAGAGCACCCGCGAGCGCGTCGTGCTGGGGCTGACGCCACCAGAGGCGCTTGAGACTCAGCCCGACCGCTATCTCGAAAAATTAGTCACGACGGAGTTCACCGTCGTCGCGACGACTGTGTCAGGGAGCGTCATCCGTGTGCAGTCCGATCGTGATTTCTCTAATCATCTCTCCGTGATCATATTCAGAAGCTATGAGCCGCGCTTTCGTGGGCTTGGGATCGATCCGGCGTCGTTCTATACGAAGAAGAAGATCCGCGTGACCGGGGAGTTCTCTCAGTATCAGGGGCAACCGCAGATCATCGTGCGATCTCCATGGCAGATCGAGCTGGTGCAATGAGCTATTCTATCGCTGAAGTCGCTGTTCCGCTCGCAGTCGAGCAGACGTTCGACTACAAAATCCCAGAAGCGTTGCGCGACCAGATCAGAGTCGGTCAACGGGTGCTCGTGCCCTTCCGCGAGCGCACAAGAGTCGAGGCGTTCGTCATCGCGCTGAAAGAGAAAAGCCCATTTGAGGATCGTCTGCGCGAGATCGCTGCTATTGTTTCAGCTCAGCCGGAGCTGAGCGAGTCCGATCTCGCCCTGGCGCGTTGGATCTCTGAGTATTATCTAGCGCCCTTGGGCATTGTCTTGCAGGCGATAGCGCCGGGGCATGCTCCCCCAAAGCGCGAGAACGCCGTCAAATACGTGAAGCTCAGTGCCCCGCTCGCTGAGCTATTAGCCCAGATCGAATCGCGCGCGCAGCGCGCCCCGCAGCAAGCTGCCCTGCTGCGCGCGCTCCTCAACACGGAAACTATCTCTGAGAAGGAGCTCCTCGCGCGAGTCGGCTGCGGCCTAGGGCCGCTCAAGGCCCTGGCCCAAGCGGGACTCGTAACTGTTACGAAAAAGCCGCGCGAGCGCATCGAATTTCATGAAGCGCCCAAGGCGATCACTCTGAACGCTGGGCAGCAGCAGGCACTCGCAGCGATTGTGCAGGCACTCACCCCCGGCTCTCCCCTCCGAGGGAGAGGGGAAGGGGTGAGGGCATTCCTCCTCCACGGCGTCAACAACAGCGGTAAGACCGAAGTCTATATTCGCGCCTGTCAACGCGCTCTGGAGCATAGCAGCCAAGCGATCGTGCTCGTCCCGGAGATCTCGTTGACCCCTCAGCTCATCGCGCGCTTTCGCAATTGCTTTGGCGAAAAGCTCGCCGTCTATCACAGCGGGCTGACAGATGCTGAACGCGCCCGGAACTGGCAGCGCCTCAAGCAGGGCGACGCTCAGATAGCTATCGGCGTGCGCGCCGCGATCTTCGCCCCGTGCCCTCATCTGAAACTCATAGTGATCGACGAAGAGCACGAGAGCACCTACAAGCAAGACGATCTTGCGCCCAGATATCACGTGCGCGAGGTCGCCCTCCAGCGCGCTTCGCTCACCGGCGCGACCGTTCTGCTGGGCAGCGCTACGCCCAGCATCGAAAGCTACTTTTACGCGCAGAGCGGACGCTATCGCCTGTTAGAATTGACGGAGCGCGTCGTCCCCACCAGGCCCCCGACGATCAAGATCGTAGATATGAGCGACCGAAAGAGCTTACTCAGCCCGATCCTGCGCGCCAAGATCGAACAGAGACTCAAAAACAACGAGCAAGTGATTCTCTTTTTAAACAGGCTGGGCTACTCGGTTGCGATCTGTCGGCGCTGCCGCCAGACCGTGCGCTGTCCCTCTTGTCAGATCGCGCTGACGGTGCACATGCGCGATCACGAGCTGCGCTGCCGATACTGCAATTATAGTCTGAAGATGCCCCGATGTCGCTCCTGTGGCTCGACGGAGCTGCTCTTTGAGGGCGGGGGCACGGAGCGCTTAGAGCTTGAGGTGCAAAGAAGCTTTCCCAATGTCAATGTTCGTCGGATGGACTCCGAGAGCGTCCGTCGCGGCGAGCACGCCGCGATCTTAGAAGCCTTTCGTCAGGGGCGGATTCAGATTCTGCTGGGCACGCAGATGATCGGGCTTGGGCTTGATTTCCCCAACGTGACGTTAGTCGGGATTGTCTCAGCAGACACTCTCTTAGACTTTCCCGATTTCCGTGCGGGGGAGCGCACCTTTCAGCTCATCTCGCAAGCGGCTGGGCGGGCCGGGCGCGGCGAACGCCCCGGCGAAGTGATCATTCAAACCCGACACCCCGACAACGAGATCATTCGGTTGGCTGCTGCTCAAGACTATCGCGCGTTCTACGAGCACGAGATCGCGTTGCGCGAAGCGCTTGGGTATCCGCCCTTTGCGAGAGTTATATTTATAACTATTGAACACAGTAGCGACGCGAAAGCTCGCGAGCACGCGGATCGGCTCAAGGAGCATCTAGAAGCTCTCAAGATTGGGGAGATTCTCGGCCCGGCGCGGGCATTGCCCTCCCGGCTGCGCGGGCGCTTCCGCTGGCACCTTGTGCTCAAGAGTCCTTCTGAATCTGTACAAAAAACTCTTGGGGCAGCGATCACCGAGCTGAAGCTAACCGACTTAGTGACGGTGAATGTTGATCCTCAGCTTTGAAGAGGACTTTTGTCGCTATGGGGGTGAACTCCGCGCGCTCACGGAGCTTCGCATAGAGAGCGGCGAACGCGAAGCTCAGCATCATCAGACCGAAGCCAAAAGCGACTTGGATGAGAATAACAGCGTCTCCCGCAAGCCCCCAGTGCGTGGAGCTCCACCACCCGCCAAGCACGATCCCGATCACAAACACCACTGCCGGGATGAGATAGAGCAATGCTGATGCTTTGACTACGGAAGCGTTGGATTTCAGTTGGAGCACAACGCGATCTCCAGGGGTGGCCCCGACTTCGTTGAGCGCCTCGATCTCCATTACTGAAGATTGCTGGAAGAGACTTCCCAAGACCCCGCGGCGCTGCTCTACTTCTTCAGGTGAGCACGCCGTGCTCAGCACGCACGTGCAGTTTTCGCACGTCCCGGCACGATAAACCCGGACGCGCACACGATCAGCGACTTGCCCGACAACGATCCCTTCAGCCGTGTCTTTCATACTCTCAACCTCGCTAAAAGTATACTAAAATAGTCTGAGTTTTACCAGTCCCTCTCTATTTTCATTGCCGGGAAAATATTGTTATAATGAAGCCGTCATCTTAATCTTTAATTTTAAGGAGTGGTTGAGCCATGTTCACGGTCACAGAGAAAGCCGCACACGCGCTGTATCAGTTTCTGAAAGGCGAAGGGAAAGAAGATCACGCGCTGCGCATCGTCGCGCAAGCGGGCAGTTGTAGCTGTTGCGGTCCGGCTTACGGACTGTTCTTAGAAAAAGAGATGGCCCCCGGCGATACCGTCATACAAGCTGGCCAAGTCAAGATCTTTCTCGATCAGATGAGCAGCACGCTCCTATCTGAAGCCAAGCTCGACTATATGGACGGCCCAGAACAGGGCTTTTTTATAGATAACCCCAAGGCTCACGCTGCGGGAGCGGAGGGATCAGAGGGATCAGGAGGCTGTGACTGCGGCTGTGGGCACTAATCTTGCAAGGAGTTGTAGAGAAGAAAGGAGAGCATTATGACGACACTCGTGCTTGTGGGCGTCGTCGCCCTGCTCATTCTCCTTGTCATTGCGCTGTACAATAGCTTAGTCACGGCGCGCAATCGCGTGGACAATGCGTGGTCGCAGATTGACGTGCAGCTCAAACGCCGCCATGATCTCATCCCCAATTTAGTCGAGGTCTGCAAGGGCTATATGAAGTATGAGCAGTCCGTGCTGGAGAGCGTGACCAAGGCGCGCCAGCAAGCGGTGCAGATCTCCGGGGGGAGCGTGCAAGAGCGCGCCCAAGCCGAAAATGTTCTCAGCGGGGCGTTGCGGCATCTCTTCGCCGTCGCTGAGAATTATCCTGAACTCAAGGCCAATCAGAATATGTTGGCGCTGCAAGAAGAGCTGACGGCAACAGAAAACCGCATTGCGTTCGCGCGCCAACACTATAACGATTCGGTGATGCGCTATAATACACAGATTCAGCAGTTCCCCGCGAATCTCTTCGCGAGCAGTTTTGGCTTTCAGCCCAGGGCGTCCTTCGAGCTGACTGAGCCGACCCAGCGCGAGCCGGTCAAAGTGCAGTTTTAGCCAAATACGCAACGCTGATCGGGGCTATTGCTGGGGCGATCATCGTGCTCTCTGATCTCTTCCTGCGCACGCTGCGCTTTAGGAGC
>JBKBIX010000030.1:0-15213 GCA_046293845.1 Bipolaricaulia bacterium
ACTCCTGCTAAAAACAAAAGCTGAGACGTTACTAGAATATCATTTGTAATGATAACACTCGCATCTACGACGTAGCGGGTCATCGAGCGCGATCCTCGCGAAGCAATTCCACACTTTCGCTAAAAACTCGACCTGAACGGGCTAATTTATCACGAATCTCCCGTGCACAAACAAGTGCCGTGTCCCTAGGAACTCGGGCGTGCTCTTCAAGGAGAGCCTTCAACTCTTGTTGGAGAGAACGGTGTTTTTGCAAGGCACGCTCCTTAATCGCCCTCAAAACCGATTCTGGCACATTGCGAATCAACACATTAGGCATGAATCGTCACCCCTATGCTATCATAATGATAGCACATGCCATGAAACGGCACAAAGAGCACCTTCACCCCCGCGGCCACGTCTCTTCCAACCGTGCGATCTCCTGGCGCACTTGCGCCACTTTCTTCTGGAGCCATTCTAACAGCACATCCAGCTCCGCCCAGCGTTGAATATACTCTTCACTGCCAGGGGGATGACGGCGCAGCTCCTGCATAGAGAGCACATAGCGCTCGTTGAGCTTAGCGATCTCTTCTGTCAATCTCTCTAACTCCGGAGAGGTCCACTCCGGCTGCTTGTTTCCGTTGGTATTCATCGGTGCCCCTTCGTCGTGAGCTGCTCGAGCTGCTCGACATAGCGCGCCATCAGAGCGAACGTCTGGTCCACCGGCTCCGGCGAAGCTAAGTCCACACCCGCGAGCTTGAGCGCGTCTAAGGGGAAGAGCGACCCGCCCGCTTTGAGAAACTCTACGTATCGCTGGGCTGCGCCGGGTTTGCCAGAGAGCACTCCCTCAGCCAGCGCGTGCGCCCCCGAAATCCCCGTCGCGTATTGATAGACATAGAAATTTGCGTACAGATGCGTGGCAAACTGCGCCCAGGTGATCCCGACTCTGTCTCGATCCATCACGACTTCGTCACCGTAGCCCTCGGCAAAAAGATCGGCCATCAGATCGATAAGAGTCTGAGCTGAAAGAGCCTCGCCGCGCTCAACGCGCTCGTGAATTTCTAGCTCGAAGCGCGCCAGCGTGGGCATGATGAAAAAGTATCGGTGAAAGTTGGCCATGGCTTCTTCGATGACCGTGATCTGAAAATCTGGGTCTTTTTGGGTCCTCAAGAGATAATCGCGTACCATCGCTTGGTTGAAATTCGAAGCGACTTCGGCAACGAAGAGCGAGTAGCGCGCGTAGACGAAGGGCTGATGCTTCCACGTAAAGTACGAGTGCAACGAGTGCCCCAGCTCGTGTGCTAATGTGCTCAGGCTGAAGATATCGTCGTTGTAGCTCATTAAGATAAACGGGTACGTCCCTGGAGCACCCGACGAGAACGCCCCCATGCGCTTGCCCTTGTTGACAGCGTAGTCCACCCAGCGTTGCTCTAACACGCCCGTGCGCAGCGTCTGGACGTACTCGTCGCCGAGAGGCTTCATGCCCTCACAAATCCAGTCGACCGTCTGCTTGAATGGGATAGTGAACTGTTTCTGAGTGAGTGGTGCTCTGGTGTCGTAGACGTAGAGCTTCTCGTAGCCCAGGGCACGGCGGCGCATCTTCCAGTAGCGATGCCAGATGGGCAAGTTCTTCTTAAACGTCTGAATCAGATTGTGAAAGACTTCGACGGGGATATGATTGGCTGTCAGAGCCGCTTCGAGTGCAGACTTATATCTTCTGGCACGGGCCATGAAGACGTTCTGTTTCACCCCAGCAGCAATGCAGTTGGCCATCGTGTTCTTAAACGCTAAGAACGCATCGCAATAGTTCTCCCACGCCGTGCGGCGCACTTCTCGATCCGGATGATGGAGCAGCGTGCTGATGGTGCTGTGGGTGATCTCGTGGCCACCGGCAGCAGGCTTGAACGTCAGCTCAGCATCAGAGAGAATCCCGTGCGTGGCTGCTGCTGTTCGGAACGGGTCCATCACTTGGCGCAGAAGCTCTTCGACTTCGGCCGAGCGAATGTGCTCTTTCCGGCGCTCTAGTTCGTCAAAATAGTGCCCATAGATAGACAGCCGTGGCTCTTCTTTCGTCCATTGGCGAAGTTTCTCAAAGCCGATGGAGAGCATCTCTGGCTCGGCGAAGGCCATCGCGGCCATGACGCGAGCAAACAGCCCTCGCGCGCGGTCGTTCTTCGCCGCGGCAGCTTGGTCAGTCGTGTCCACGTGATGCTGCATCCCCGCGTAGACGACGATCTTGCCCAGGCTGCGCCCGACTCGTTCGACAAGATCAAACCAATCGGCTAAGACTTTAGGGCTTTCGCCCAGACGCCCGCGGAACGACGCGATCTGCGGGAGCTGCTCTGTGACCCTTTTGATCTCGTCTTCCCACGCTTGATCCGAAGGGAAGACGCTCTCGATATTCCACGTCTGCTCGACGGGGACTTGGCTGCGCGGCAGAACCTGTTGTGCCATAGACGTGACCCTCCTTAATCTCTGTCATCCAGCTGCTCGCTGATCTGATCCAATATCTCTTGCAAGACGTGTGCTTTCGTCTCTACCACGTTCAGAGAGACACGCATATCCGCCGAGGACTTCTAGCCCGCGAGTTTACTCGCCGGGCCTTCAGCCTCCTCTTTCTGCGCCTGATCTGTTCTTCCCGGGCCCTCACCCCCGGCCCCTCTCACCCTCACCCCTCTGTCCCCTCTCCCCTGCGAGGGAGAGGGGAAGGGGTGAGGGGCAGGGTGCCCGAAGGGCGGGGTGAGGGCATTATCTTAGTGCATCACCACGCAAAAGTCCAGCCCCTTCAGCTCGAGGGGTTTGGAATTGTCTGGCGCGTGCACGACCATTCGGCCGCGCTCAAAGTACGGCAGAATCTTCTGATAGCGCGGCGGCGCCCCGGCAAGCTCGGCCATCTCCCGCTCCATCCCTAAGAGAATCCGCGTGCTGATCTGGGCTAATACCGCCTCGTTGACGTCCTGTGGGCTTTGCGTAATCAAGATGAGCGCTAAGCGGTGCTTGCGCCCTTGCTTAGCTGCTTTAATAAACTTCTCGACGATGATACGATCTTGCTGCGTCTGGTCTTTTGTGAAATAGCGATGGGCCTCGTCAACCACCAACACGATGGGAAACTTCTCGATTCTCCGCCCCCACTCGGTCGTGGTGCTCTTGAGCTTGGCATCGGCGATCATCGAGAGAATCGCCAGCACAACGATCCTCTCAGCGTCGGGGCTCAAGTGCTTCGTCGCAAAGACACTGACGGCATCTTCCGCGAAGATGTCGCTGTAGAGCTGGGTGAGAGGGTTAGCCCCCTGATCGAAGATGCGACGGAACTGTGGGCGATCTATGCGGCGCTGCAACGCCTGGAAGGTCGCGGGGTGAATCCGCCCATTTTGCTTATACATCTCGAGAGTGCTTGGGTTGTCCACAAACTCTAAGAACTCCTGGTACGTCCCGTGCTCATTCTGATAGAAGAAGTCGCGCACGAGCTGCACCAACGAGACATATTGGTTTTCGTCGAGCTCACCTCCAGCGATCAAGTACGGAAAGTCTTTCACAAGCGTAAACGGGATGGTGAAGTTCGTATACTTTGGGCAGCCCGAATATCTCGGCTCGCCCTCAACTGCTGCGTAGACCGTGAGCTTCTCTTTGATGCCGCCAAATTGCACGCCGTGCCCGAAGAGCATCTCTTGGTCTTCTTTGGTGATATAGGGGTTGTCCTCGCGCATCTTCCAATACTCGTTCTCCGGGTCAATAATGACAATACAGGGCTTGCGCTGCTCCCCGCCACGCCGCTCCATCGGATAGACTGAACCGACGATCTGCCGCAAGAAATTTTTGGCGACGTGGGTCTTGCCGCGCCCGCTCATCCCCGCGATCAGCACGTGCATGAAGATCATGGGATCGCCGGTCTTCTTCTCGTCGTTGATGAGATAGTACGGCACGTATTGTTTCTGTCTTGTTTGAATGGGCTCGCCGTTGACCGCGACATACCCCAAAAAAAGTCCAGAGTCGGGGATATCAAGCCCGATCTTCACTTCGTCTTCGCCTGTGACTTTGCGGACTATCGTATTGGGCTTGGGGATGTAGCGCACTTCCAAAGCTTGGTGCTCGGGGCCGATCATCGAGATCGGGTTTAAAATAGCCGTCTCAATATAGTCATCTTCACCGAGGCGGTCTGCCCCAATGAAGACGTGCACCTCGCTCATGTCATCAAGCGCATCGCGCTTCCGATAGCAGAGCTGCTCCACGCTCGCGAAGATCTTATACTCTTTGTACCCCAAGGGGATGACGACGTAATCCCCAAGGGCAAGCTCGTTGCGTTTCTCTTCGGGGAGATAGACTTCGATATGGGTCTTCTTGTCTTCCGTGGCGATAGAGAGCTCTTCAGCGATACAGATTCGGCCGATCTCGTCTGGGCCGAGGGCCAGTGCCCCTTGCGCTAGCTCCGGTGAGGGAGCTGACTGAATCTTGAGCTTGCGTTCCAGTTCTACTTGATCAGCCATGTGTGATCACCCCTTCTCAAGTCCTCTGTGAGTCTGTGGAGCGTGCGCCACTTGCGGCGCGCACAGTCGGGGAAGCGCCCCGTGCGCGCAAAGAATTCTCTTAAGAACGCGCGCGTCTTGGGCTCAGCAGGATAGCCCCACCCAAATTCCCCGTACTCTCGACGTAATTGCTCAATCGCCCGATCACGATAGACCTTGGCAATGATCGAAGCCGCGCTTACGACGGGATACTTCGCGTCAGCCTTGTTCTCTGCAACTAGGCCCTCACCCCGCCCTTCGGGCATCCTGCCCCTCACCCCTTCCCCTCTCCCTCGCAGGGGAGAGGGGACAGAGGGGTGAGGGTGAGAGGGGCCGGGGGTGAGGGCCCTCTCCCGCAGGGCTTGAATGAATCCGTCACGCGCTAAAGGCCCCACGGGCAAGTCCAGATAGACCTGCTCCGCCCTGCTCTCTCGGATAATCTGCCCCATCGCACGCAACTCTATGTCGGTTAAGTTCTCGTCCAGCTCGCTCGGCCCAATCTCCAAGACGATTACACGCTGGGCAAGCCGCTCGATCTGTGTAGCGAGAAGTGCTCGTCTTGAGCGCGAGAGACGTTTGCTATCGCGCACCCCAAGCTCGGTGAGCTTTTCCCAATTCTCATCAGAGATCACCACGCCCGCAACGACCAACGGCCCGATCACGCAGCCCCGCCCCGCTTCGTCTATCCCCAGAATCTTCATAAGAGTTTGCAGAGCACTCGCTTTAGTCTATACAATTCATGGTGTTCGATGCAACAGGGAGGTGTAGCCGTGCCACAGAAGCTCTTTGTGCTCAGCCTCGACGGAACACCCTACACGCTGCTCACAGATGCGCCCCTACCACATCTCAGAAAGCTCTTGGCCCAGGGAACTTTCACCCAAATGGACTCCGTGATCCCCACGATCTCGTCAGTAGCGTGGGCGACTTTCGCTACGGGGGTCAACCCGGCACAGCACAATATCTTCGGGTTCGTTGATCTCGATGCCCACAGACACTTCGTCATCCCCAACGCGCGGGATCTTTCAGCTCGCCCGCTCTGGAGACGATTGACCGAGCTGGGCCTACGCTCCATCTGGGTCAATCTCCCTATCACCTACCCCCCAGAGCCCATCAACGGCATTATGATCTCTGGGTTCTTGTGCACCCAGCTCGAAGAGGGCGTGCACCCGACACGCCTCCTGCCCACACTCAAAAGACTCAGCTATAGCATTGACGCCGACCCCGCGCGCGCCTCCTCCGACCCCGACGGCTTTCTCACAGAGCTCTTCGCAGCCCTCGAGGGCCGACGCCAAGTGACGTGGCACCTTCTCGAAACTGAACCCTGGGATTTCTTCCTGCTCCATATCATGGAGACCGACCGGCTGCACCATTTCTTCTGGGAAGCCCACGATGACCCACATAACCCCTATTATGATGCGTTCTGGAGACTGTACGGCGAGATTGACCGTTTCGTCGGGGAATTAACCGAGAGACTCCCCAAAGACTGCGAGCTGGTGCTGCTCTCCGATCACGGCTTCTGCGGGATTGAAAGAGAAGTCGAGCTGAATCTGTGGTTACGCGAGCAGAAGTTCTTAGAGTTTCGCAACGGCACGCCACAAGATCTTTCAGAGCTTGCCCCGCAGACCCGCGCCTTCGGGCTCATCCCCGGCCGGCTCTACGTCACCGATCACCAGTATGAACGCACCCGCTCCGAACTCATAGAAGCGCTAGAGACGCTCACCGACCCCCATACCCATAGACCCGTCATTGCGCGAGTCTACCGGCGTGAAGAGATTTACTCTGGCCCACGGCTTGCGCGCGCCGCCGATCTCATCGCCGTCCCCCATAAGGGGTTCGATCTGAAAGCCCGGCTCGGCGCTACGCAGCTCTTCACCAAGAGCCGACTCCAAGGGATGCACACGTTCGACGATGCGTTTCTCTTCGTGCGTGGCCACACCCTGAAAACCCAAACCAAACCGCGCCTGTTAGATCTCGCCCCAACGCTCTACACCCTGATGGGGCTGCCCCAGCCACAAGACTTCGAGGGACGCTCTCTCTTATGAGATTTCTCATCTACTCCAAAGCCCTCTACTCGAGCTGGGTGTTCTACAGCCCGGACCGTATCGCGTTCGACGCGGGCGAAGGCATCAGCACGATGTTGGGCAACAAAGTCTTCGCGATTGAGCGGGTCTTCCTCTCCCACGGCCACGCCGATCACATCACCGGGCTTATCGGACTTATCAATATACGCAACAGCGGTATGGGCGACACCGAAAAACCCTTAACTATTTACTATCCCCAAGACAACTGGCGCGTCTTGGAATTGATCAGCTACATCAGAAGGACCAATCGTCGTCTGAAATATCGCTTGGAGTGGGTCCCTCTGAGCGTGGGCGACCGGGTCACGCTCTTCTCCGGGCAATGCGACCGCTACGTCGAAACGTTCAAAGCCGTTCACTCCGATAACGAGATCTCACTGGGATATAATATTGTTGAGCACCGCAAGCGCCTCAAGCCCCACTATCGCGATCTGCCCCAGGAAGAGATTCTGAAGCTCGTGCGGGCTGGCAAACGTGAAGAGATCTCCGAGACGTACGTGAAGAAGCTCGTCTCGTATGGGGGGGATTCGATTGCTCTTGATCCGCGGGATGTTGCGGGCACGGATATCCTCCTGCACGACTGCACTTTTCTCACTGAAGAAGAGCGTGAAGACTACAAGCACGCCACGCTCTCGGAGGCGTTAGAAGTGGCGCTCCGCGCCCAGGTGCAAGAGGCTTTTATGGCTATTCACATCAGCTCGCGGTATAAGCAAAAGCTCAAGGAGATTGAAGAACAACTCATACGCGAGCACCCCAAGCTCCCATTCAAAGTGATCTTCGTGCCGCCGGGGAAGCTCTTTCGCTATGAGTAGGGCCCTCACCCCTTCCCCTCTCCCGTGGGTCACCACGGGAGAGGGGTGCCCGCAGGGCGGGGTGAGGGCCTCAGTTAAGAGATCTCGACGACGTGATTGCGTTCGTCCACGTGGACGATGCGCGGCTTGTGTTTAACGGCTTCGGCGGGCTCATAGCTCGCGTAGGAGAGAATAATCACGAGATCTCCAGGGGCACCCCAGCGGGCTGCTGCTCCGTTGAGCTGGACTGCCCCAGACCCCGCTGGCCCCGCGATCACATACGTCTGCAGGCGAGAGCCATTATTGATGTTGACGACGTCCACCTTCTCAAACGGCACAATCTGGGCAGCCTCCATCAAGAGGCTGTCGAGCGTCAGACTGCCCTCGTAATGCAAGTCCGTCGCGGTGACCGTCGCTCGATGGATCTTCGACTTTAACAGCTCTATGTGCACGCCCTATCTTAAAGCGTCTCTGGGCACCATGCAAGCCCGCAGCCTGTCAGAATGGCCCCAGTTGCACGGTATAATACAAATATGATAAGATACTCATCACTAACGGCTCAAGAGATTTAAGTTTATGTGGAGCTTTATCATTCGACGCTTCTTGTACATGATCCCGCTGCTCTTTATTATCTCTGTAGTCGCTTTTACAGTCGTCAAGCTGCAGCCGTCGGATCTCGTTGCCCAATGGAAGTTCAACCCCAGCATTGGCCAAGAGCAGCTCGAGCAGCTCATCAAGCAGTTCGATCTCGATAAGGACCCAGTCACTCAGTATATCAGTTGGATCAAGAATATCTTCATGAGAGGCGACTGGGGCTTCTCGTTCTTCAACAAAGTCCCCGTGCTCGACTATCTCTTTGGCAACGGGAATCTGCTCTACAGTATGATCATCATCTTCGTGACAATGATCTTCACGTGGGCGATTGCCATTCCCATCGGCATCTACTCCGCAACGCATAAGTACTCGGTTTTAGATCACTTCTTGAACTTTATGGGGTTTTTGGGGCTTTCGATTCCCAATTTCTTGTTAGCAGTGCTCTTCCTCCAGTTCATGGTCACTGTGCTGAACGTGGGGAGCTGGTGCAGCTACGAGTGGTTGCGCCCGGTGGTGCAGTTCTTCCGGCCTGGGATCGAGTGTCAGCCGGGGGAAGGGCTGGGCGTGGGGATGCTCTTCGATCAAGAATATCTGACAAAAGAATGGAGCTGGGATAGGCTACGCAATTTCATCTGGCACCTGTGGCCGGTAGTGATCGTCGTAGGCACGGCGAACATCGCCGCACTCATTCGCTATATGCGCGCGAATCTCTTAGATGTCCTCGGGCAGCCGTATATACAGACGGCCCGCGCCAAAGGGCTCTCCGAGCGCGTTGTCATCTATAAACACGCCGTGCGCAATGCTATCAATCCGTTGGTGAGTATGTTGGGATTCTGGATCCCCTTGATGTTCGAGGGGATGCTGGTCACCTCCGCCGTGATGAACTTAGGGACAGTCGAGCGTGCCTACTACGACGCTTTGTACAATCAAGACCAATGGGTCATCATGAGCGGGCTGCTCTACTTTGGCGGCATTCTCTTAGTTGGGAATCTGTTATCAGATATCCTGCTGGCTGTGGTAGACCCGAAGATTCGCTATGAATGAAGAAACCCCGAAAAAAATTAAGACAATGGAACACGCTCCGGAAGTCCATCCTGTCTCCCAGTGGCGCTTGATCTGGCGCCGCTTCAAACACCATAAGATCGGGCTCATCGGCACCGCGATCATTCTGATCTTTTATCTGATTTTTGTCGTGTTCGCGGAGTTCATTGCCCCGTATAACTATAATAACGAACATCGGGACTTCGGCTACGTGCCACCGATGATCTCGAAGATCCGCTTTTGGGACAAGGACGGAAAGTTTTCATTCAAGCCGTTCGTCTACGGATTAAAGAAGTGCCAAGTCTATTTAAATCCGCTCACTGGGGAGCAGACCTGCGAGGACAATCCCACTTTCTTATTCCAACCCGGCAAGTACATGTGGCTGGAAGATACTGACTACAAGTGTCACATTGAGCTGTTCGTGCAGGGGGAGCCATATCGCTTCTGGGACTTGTGGCGCACGGATATCCATCTCTTTGGAGTGCGCCAAGAGGGCGTCCCGTTCGATCCCTATATGATAGATAAATCCCCGTGTCAGCTCTTTCTCTTCGGGTCGGACAAATTGGGCTACGACATTCTCTCTATGACGCTTGTTGGGGGGAAGATCTCGCTGATCATCGGGCCGATTGTGATCGTGATCGCGTTTTTCGTAGGGATTCTGCTTGGAGGCATCTCTGGGTATTACGGGGGCGGGATAGACACGTTCATCCAGCGGGTGATCGAGATTTTCATGGCTCTGCCGCGCTTGGCGTTGTTGCTGGCGCTCTCGCTTATTCTCTCAGCGAACAAGCTCTACGGCATGGCGACGTTCTGGGGGATTGTCATCATCCTCTCTATTGTGAGCTGGGCGCCGCTGGCGCGCGTCATCCGCGGGCAGTTCCTCGCGTTGCGCGAGTCGGAGTTCATCGCGGCGGCAAGAGCGATCGGGAGTGGAGATCTACGCGTGATCTTAAAGCATATCCTTCCCAACACTATGAGCTATCTTGTAGTCGCGGCGACGCTCACTATACCCAATCTCATTATTTTGGAGAGCACGTTAAGCTTTTTGCGGCTCGGCATTCGCGCCCCGCTGACGAGCTGGGGGGTCTTGATGCAGGAGGCTTGGTCCACGAGCGTCATCCAAAACTACCCGTGGTTTTTGATCCCCGGGATTTTTATCGTGCTTTCTGTGTTAGCGTTTAACTTCATGGGTGACGCCCTGCGCGACGCGGTCGACCCGTTCTCCGTGACGGGCGTCAAAGAAGAGCCAACGTAAAAAGCGTGCCTGCTGCCGTCACGTCTCGCGGGGACAGATCGCCGAAATTGCTTGATTTTCTCTACGTTTTTGAGTATTATTGTGTGTCTATCTAGACACCTTCCAAGGGGGGAATAGAGAGCATGCCAGAACGGATCGAACGAACGTATATCGAAGACGAGATGCGTGAGTCGTACATTAACTACGCGATGAGCGTCATCCGCGGGCGCGCGATCCCCGACGTGCGCGACGGCTTAAAGCCCGTGCAGCGACGCATTCTGTATGGGATGTATCAGTTGGGGCTGATGCCCAACAGGCCCCACAAGAAGTCCGCAAGAATCGTCGGCGAAGTGATGGGCAAGTACCACCCGCACGGGGATCAAGCCGTCTATGACACCATGGTCAACATGGCCCAAGAGTTCTCATTTCGCTACCCGCTCATTGACGGCCAGGGGAATTTCGGCAGCGTCGACGGCGACGAACCAGCAGCGATGCGCTACACCGAAGCCCGCTTGGCTCCCATCGCTGAAGAGTTTTTGGCCGAGATCGAAGAGAATACTGTAGACTTCGTGCCCAACTTCGACGACTCGCTCACCGAGCCCACCGTCTTACCGGCCAAAGTCCCAAACTTATTGATTAATGGGGCGTGGGGGATCTCCGTGGGCATGACCACCCAGATTCCTCCGCATAATTTGGCCGAAGTCGTCGACGCGTTAGTCTATCTCATTGAGAAACCCGATGCCTCGCTCGAAGAGCTTTTGCACTCTATCAAGGGCCCGGATTTTCCCACAGGGGGGATTATCTTAGGGCGCGAGGGCATCGAAGAGGCCTATCGCACGGGCGAGGGCAAGCTCAGAGTGCGGGGCGTCGCCCGCATCGAAGATCACAGCATTATCATCTCGGAGATCCCATTCCAAGTGCGCAAATCTACGCTCGTCGAATCTATCGCCAATAAAGTTCGTTCCGGGGATATTGACGAGATCTCCGATCTGCGCGATGAGTCCGATCGTGATGGGATCAGGATCGTCCTCGAGCTCAAACGCGGCAGCAACCCCCAACTCGTCTTACAAAAGCTCTATAAGTACACGCCCTTAGAATGGACCTTCGGCGCGAACTTCTTAGTCATAGTCGACGGCAACCCCAGAAAATTAGCGCTCAAAGAGCTACTCTATTATTTCTTAACCCATCGGCGCGAGGTCGTCAGGCGACGCACGCAGTTTCGGCTGAACGCCGCGCAGGAGCGTGCCCATCTCTTAGAGGGGATGCTCAAAGCAATTGAGAACCGCGATGAAATCATAGAACTTATCAGCAAATCGAAAGATGTCGCACATGCTATGGAGGCACTGCAGAAGAAATTTAAGCTCTCCGAGAAGCAAGCCGACGCGATCTTGAAGATGCAACTGCGGCGCTTCACGGCTCTGGAGAGCACCGAACTCCACGAAGAATACAAAGAGAAACAGCAAGCGATCAAGGAATACAAAGAGATTCTCGCGAGCCCGCAGAAGCTCGACGGCATTATTAAAGGAGAGCTTCTGGCGCTCAAGAAGAAGTATAGCGACCCGCGGCGCACCCAGATCGTCGCCGATTTCGACGGCAGCGAGACGCTCAGCGAAGATGCGTTTATCCCTGACACGGACCTGCTCGTCAGCGTCAGTGTCAAGGGCTATGCCAGCGCTCCCAAAGAAGAAGCGTATAGAAAGCAACAGCGGGGCGGCAAGGGGATCTTAGTTATGAGACTTCGCGAGGGCGACGCGATGAAGCGCGTCTTCACCTGCCATGCCAAAGACGAGCTTCTGGTCTTCAGCAAAGCCCATAAAGCATATAAGCTCAAAGCGTATCAACTCTACTCGGAGCGGCGCGACGTCAAGGGCGAGAATCTCAGAAATTTTATCGCAATGGAGCCCGACGAAGAGGTCTGTGCTATGCTCCCCTTGCACACCGACGGCACGGAGAATCGGTATTGTCTTATGGCGACCGCCCAGGGGATTCTCAACCGCAATGAATACGCGGACTTCTATAACGCGCACACCAGCGGGATTCTGGCGATCAACGCCGAGCCGGGCGATTATATCGTCGATGCTGCGATATCGAAGGGCACCGGCGAGGTCATCTTAGCGAGCGCTCAGGGGATGACCATTCGCTTTAGAGAAGAGCTGGCGCGGTGCACTGGGCGCCCCAGCAAGGGCGTCATCGGGATGAGACTGAACGAGGGGGATCGGCTCGTGGGGTTGGTGACGCTTGAGCCTGGTGATCCCGAAGACAAGCTCTTACTGGTCACCGAGAACGGGTACGGCAAGCGCACCCCCTTTGAAGAATTCCCGTCTCAGGGGCGTGGGGGCAAGGGCGTGCTGGGCATCAAGGTCGACGAGAAGACCGGTTTAGTCGTAGCTATCGAAAAAGTCAAGGACGACGACGAGATCATGGTCACGACGCGCAATGGGAAGATCATCCGCATCTCTGCTGGAGAAGTGCGTATCGTCGGGCGATACGCCAAGGGCGTCAAGCTCATAGATTTAGACGAGGGTGACAAGGTCGTCTCGGTCGTGCGCTACGTGCCGGGCAAGAATGAGTCACCTGAAGCACCCGGCTCAGAAAGGGGGCTTCTCAGCGTGCTTAGGCACGCTTCCGTCGACTAAGCCGGCGAATTCATTCGCCGGGCTATCATGCTATGCGCACAGTCATCGGGCTCGAAGTTCACGCGCAGCTCTTGACCAAGACCAAGCTCTTCTGTAGCTGCTCCGCAGAGTATTTTGGCGCGCCCCCCAATGCGCATACGTGCCCTGTCTGCTTGGGGATGCCCGGAGCGCTCCCCGTGCTCAACGCACAAGCCGTCGAGTACGCTTTGAAAGCCGCGCTCGCCCTGCATTGTGAGATTCCTCAACGCTCGACGTTTGCCCGAAAGAACTATTTCTATCCCGACTTGCCCAAGGGGTATCAGATCTCGCAATTTGATGAGCCCTTAGCTGTGAGGGGGTATCTCGATTTGCCCAGGGGTAAGCGCGTGCGCATCCGGCGCGTCCATCTCGAAGAAGACGCTGGGAAATTGCTACACACCGAAGATGGTGCTAGTCTTATAGACCTCAACCGCGCGGGCGTCCCGCTCATTGAGATCGTCAGCGAGCCCGATCTGGGCTCCCCCGAAGAAGCGCGACTCTATATGGAAGAACTGAGAAGGGTCTTGCGCTATCTGAGAGTATGCAGCGGCGACATGGAGGAGGGCTCGCTGCGCTGCGACGCGAATATCTCCCTCACCCCTCACCCCTCTCCCTCGGAGGGGAGAGGGGCTGGAGGTGAGGGCGAACAGCTGGGCACGAAGATCGAAATTAAAAATATGAACTCTTTCCGGGCAGTCGAAGAAGCCCTGAGATTTGAAGAGCACCGTCAGAGAGAGCTTCTTATGCGCGGCGGCGCGCTCGTCCAAGAGACGCGCCTGTGGAACGAGAAGACCGGCCAGACCGAACCGATGCGCAGCAAAGAAGAATCCGAAGACTATCGCTACTTCCCCGATCCCGATCTCGTCCCGTTGCAGATAGACGATGCGTGGCGAGAGAGAGTGATGCGGTCACTGCCGGAGCTACCCGCGCAGAAGCGCGCCCGCTGGGCACACGAGTATAAGCTCCCCGAATATGATATCGCGGTGCTCACGGAAGAGCGCCCTGTTGCTGAATACTTTGAATCCGTCGTGAAACTCTATAACAATCCCAAGGACGTGAGCAACTGGATGATGTCGGAGCTGTTGCGTCTTTTGAAAGAGAGCCAGACCACGGAGATCCCGCTCAAGCCAGAGCACTTTGCGCACGTCCTACAGATGGTCAGTGCCGGTCAGATCAATCGCACGGTCGCTAAAGACGTGATCGAGGAATCTTTCAAGACGGGCAAAGCCCCAGAGGAGATCGTGCGCGAGCAGGGGTTATCGCAAATCTCCGACGAGCGGGCGTTGGCTGAGATCGTCGCGAAAATCTTGGCAGAGAACCCCAAGGCTGTAGCGGACTTCAAGGCCGGCAAGGAAGCTGCCCTTGGGTTTTTGCAGGGCCAAGTGATGAAGGCCACCCAAGGAAAAGCTGATCCCAAGAAGACGCGCGATGTGTTAGTGCACAAGCTCCGCGAACTCTGACATAGCTTGTCTGGCTCCTATGCCGCGGCTGAACTCTAGCTGTATCATACGTCCTCCCAAGCGCTCTCGAATCACGGCGACAGCTGCGTCGAGATCCATCTTCGATCCGCACGTGAAGATATCTATCGCGGCGTAGCCGTACTCCGGCCAGGTGTGAATTGTCAGATGCGATTCAGCGATCATCACGACGCCGCTGACGCCGTAGGGGCTGAAGCGATGAAAAACGCTCTGAACGACCGTTGCCTTGGCAGCACGCGCCGCGTTCAGCAGTAACTGCTCTAACGCCTTGACATCATCGAGTAAACGGGGATCAGCGTCCCAGACCTCCACGATGAGATGGCGACCCAGGGCTTGCTCCCGCATGGCTCACCTCCTTGGCGCTATGATCGAGTCCTGGTCATAGTAGATCTCCACCTCCTCCCCGAGGGAGCGACACCGCGGCGGTCGAAACGCTCCAAGCGTTTCGACCCGAAAGAACGCAGAACGATACCACGGTCGATCCGGAGCTGCGGAGAACAGCGCCGGCGGAACCGTCTCCGTCATATAGGGCCAGTTCTCGTAAAACCCAAAATCCCGCAGCACATCTGAAATAACTAGATCGTGCTGCCCAAGAAGCTTCTGCTCGAAGAGCCGCCATTTCTCCGGCGAGGCTTCAATCTTGGTCAAGCCGAAATACCCCACTTGCCCAGCACCCGGCTTCAGCGCCGACAGCCCCTGCTCGACAAAGAGCAAAAACCCCTCAACAGTCTCTATGGGGTCGGTGACGAAAACGTCGAATCTTTCTAAAAATTCATCGGGCAAGGGCTGACGCAGATCGTGCCGGTACGCTGTCAGGGGCCAGCCGGCTTGCTGCGCTTGGTCGTTCAGAAAATCTACAAGGCGC
>JBKBIX010000031.1:0-15127 GCA_046293845.1 Bipolaricaulia bacterium
GCACATGTCGCTGCAACTCCGCTACGGCCTCTGCGCTCATCCCTTGAAGGAAGCGACACCCCTGAAACGCCGAGCGATCAACAACGGACTCCATAGCTCCACCCCTTTAACGGCAGTGAAGAGTGACTAGTCACTTGTCACTGATCACTCACCACTGATAAGTATAGTAGGCTTGTACCAGCGCAAGCTATGATATATAACGTCACCAAAGCTGCGCTTCGTCACAGCACAGATAGGGCTCCTGACAAGTATCAGGTTTATGAATGCGGTATATCATGGCCAGTACTGTGACAGGCCGATTACAATAAAGCGCTGAGCTGATCCCCACGGAAGGAGGTGCACGCACAGAGAGACTCAGCACAGAGAACGCGCAAACAAGGAGGTAGACCATCATGCGCAAGATCGGCATCAGCGTCGTTACGATAGCAATGTTGCTTGGCAGTCTCAGCTTCATGATCGCAACGCAGCCGAAGTTTCCAGTCCCAGATAAGATCCCTGGGATCAACGTTGCGGATCCAGCCCCGAACGGGTGCGTGGATTGTCACACCAGCGATAAAGCTGATGATCCCTTGGCTAAACTCAGCGTCTTGATGGACGCTTATAATAAGACCGGCGCTCCAGCGTCTGTCAAGGCCGCGGCCCAAGCAGCTATCAAAGCTGCTGGTGGAGATCCAGCCAAGATCACCGGCAAGCATCCCACCGGCGGAGCCATGTTCAAAGGCCAAGACTTACCTAAGGCGTGCTTGCAGTGTCACGGCGGGGATGGCAAGAGCATCCCGCGCTTAGATTCTATGCTCTACCTGCTCAAGTACGCCAACTTCACCAATGGGGAATTCGTCACACCAGCGACGACGGATTTCGTCAAGAAGTTCGGGGGCTGGTGCACAGCGTGTCACGCGCTTGACGGCTGGAAGGAGAAAGACGGCGTGCTGACCGGTAAGATGCTGCTCAAACAAGGAAAGGAGAAATAACTATGACTTTCAAGAAGGGTATAGCACTAGCAGCCGTATTGGTCGTAGTCGCTCTTGTTGGCGTGTTCACCGGGAGCATCCCTGCGGCGTCGCAGGGTCCGGCCAAGATTGACGGGCAGATCGCAGCGGGAGAATATCAGTATCAATGCGTCGTAGACATCTCCAAGGTCACCGCTGGAGCGACCTTCAAGATGAGTTTCTCTTGGACTATTGACAAGGAGTTCATCTACGTGGGCATGCAGGCGCCAGCCACGGGCTGGGTCGGTTGGGGCCTCATGAACGGGACTCCTGGCAAAGTGATCATGCAGGGCTCTGATCTCATCATCGGCTACGTCAAAGATGGGCAGGTCTTCATTGAAGACACCTACGGGGACACCATCTTCTCGCACAAGCCGGACACGGCGCTCACTTATAAAGACAAGGGCGGTCAAGAGCATTTTGGTGTACGAGATATCGTTGAGGCTGCGGGCACCGAAGATACCGCCGGAACGACGATCGAGTTCAAGCGCAAGCTCTATACCGGTGACTTCTTCGATCTGCCGGTGCCGGTGCGCGGCGAGGTCTACGTGGCCTATTCGGATGTCGATGACTTTGGCACAGTACACAAGGGCAAGGGCGAAGGGCGGAGCCATCGCCTGATCAATCTCATGACCGGGGAATCGTCGACGACGGCTCCCGATTGGACATGCGGCCCCGCTCCTAAATAGCGCCTGAGAGAGTGACATGCTGGCTGGCACCAGCACACTGAAACACGAAGAGAGAGGAGGCTGAGTTGGCAGCGAGCAGCAGCTCAGCCTCATCAATTTTCATTATAGAGATCATAGCTTATTCTGGGAGAGATCGTAATATTAGACGAAGGTGAGACCGTGAAGAAAGCTCTCAGCTACGGGCTGATCGCCCTAGTACTTGGAGGAGTTCTTGGGGGGATTATTTATTATTACTTCGCTTCACGGCGTGTTCCAGGCGCTCCCAGTGCTCAACCCCCAGCGGTGACAAAGCCCGCCCCGACGCCTCCTCTCTCTCTCTCAGAGAACACGTGTGTCACCTGCCATCGCGGGCTGACCGTGGCTGTGGGACACACGTTTGCTGATTGGGAGGGGTCTTCTCATGCGCGGGCCGGCGTAGCGTGTCAAGATTGCCATGGTGGGGATGCTACGAAATCTCAAGTCGAGCAGGCCCATCAAGGGGTGCGCTCCTCGCGCGATCCGGAAAGCCCGCTCTACTTCACGCGGCTGCCCCAGACGTGCGGGAGCTGCCACAGCGCCGAATGGCAGCTTTTTCAGCAGAGCGTGCACTACGCCCAGTTGCGCGAGTCCGGGCGCGGCCCAAACTGCGTCACCTGCCACGGGGCGATGGCCACAACCGTGCTGCAACCGACGGAGTTGGCCACGACGTGTAGCGCGTGTCATAACCCGCGCTTGGCCAGCCGCCCCGAAGAGCCTATCAAAGCGCGATTCGCCCTGACGCTTATGACACACGTCCAAGAGTATCTGGATGTCGTAGAAAACGTAATAGCGATGCGCCAAGGGCAAATTGATCTCTCTCAAGCGGAAGCGCTGCTCGCTCAGGCGCGCCAAGCGCTCCAGCGCGCAAGACAAGAGTGGCATCTTTTCATGATAGATCGAGTAGAAGAAAAATTGCACGAAGCTATGGAGCAAGCGCGTGCGGCCCTTGCCGCTGCACGCCCATAAAATTATGGAACGAAACAGTCTCGTGCTGCCCTTGGTTGCCCTGGGGATCGCAGGGCTGATAGGCTTTGTGCTCTTCGCTGATTTCTATCGGCACTGGGCAGCAGAGCAAGAGCGTCGGGCGGCTCTCCGTCCAGCGACGCTCGATGGTCAGATCGAGCCTGGGGAGTATGCCCAAAGCTATCTCGATGCCGCGACCGGCATTGAGCTGCAGTGGAGCGTCATTGGTGAGGAGATTTTTATCGCGTTGCGCTGTCCTGGGCACGGCTGGGTCGCTATGGGCTGGGGCGAGCCCGATCAAGTCCAGATGATGAAGGGCGCTGACTTCGTGATCGCGTATATAGACCAAGCAGGGCTGCACATAGAAGACAGCTTTGGTGTGGATTTCGTCGCTCATGCGCCGGATACGGAGCTTGGCGGCCATAACGATATTCTCGAGCAAGCAGGCTCAGAGCAGGGTGGCTCGACGGTCGTCGAGTTTCGGCGGCGGCTCGATACCGGAGATGCGTATGATCAGCCGATCCATGCGGGTTCGCTGACGGTCTTATTCGCACATGCCCACGAGGACGATTTCGTGAGTTACCACGCGAGCCGCTCCACAGCCATTCTCGATTTCTTTGGAGGTCAGCCATGATCCCAGCCCATTTAGAGTCATATCAGATCGCGTTGATCGTCTGGGGTTTTGTCATAGCGCTCTACGGCGTGCAAGGGTTGCTGTCTGTTTGGCTAGAGGGGCAGCAGCTTCGACCCGGTGAGAAGGGCTCAGCCCGCGAGCCGCTGGGCGCAGCAGTCGCGATCGCTTTCCTGACGGGCTTGGTGCTCTTCTTCGCGGTGCGGTTTGTCCAGAGCTTGCGGCAACAGCCTGACCCCCAGCGGCTCGCCCTCTACGGTGCGCTGCTCTTTTTTGGACTGGCAGCAATGCTCGTGGTGTATCGCAAGTATTTTATTGGCGACGAAGTGATCACCCAAGATCGCGACGACGGCGTTCCGTGGTAGCGAGGTGAAAAGATATGCGTCTGACGCGGCGGCAGTTTGTGCATTGGCTGATGGGGATAGGGGCCGGAGGGACCTTCGCAGCGATGTTGGCTGCGGGCAGCAGCTTGAAGCCCTTGGTCGTCCTCCAAGAAGCGAAGATGATCGCCGAGGGGGATCGGTTCGTATTTGCGGCGGGGGCGCGCAAGGGGCAGCTCCTGACCCGCGACAGCTTCACTATCGGCGAGACGGCGTTGGCTCTGCCCAAGGGCAAGGAAGATATAGAACAGAACATTGTGCTCATCGCGAGGTTAGTCCCAGAGCAGCTGGGAGCGCCTACGAAACTTGAATGGACAGCGGAAGGCTTTGTTGCCTACAGCGCGATCTGCACCCATCTGGGATGCACGGTCTTAGAAGGGCTGAGAGCCGGAGCTATCTACTGTCCGTGCCATGCGGGGGTCTTCGACCCAAGTCGGGGGGCTCTAGTCGTGTCGGGGCCGCCGCCGCGCCCGCTCCCGCAGTTGCCCATTCGCATCAATGCCCAAGGGGAGCTGGAGGCCGCAGGAAGCTTCACCGAGCCTGTGGGGGTGCTCTAACGAACGTATGGAAGAGCGTTTGGGGCTGTCGCGCTTCGCTGAGAAATTTCTGCGCAAGGCTTTTCCGGTGCACTCGACGTTCTTTCTGGGCGAGATCGCGCTCTTCAGCTTCGTCTTGTTGGTGCTGACGGGGATCTTCTTGGCGCTGATGTACGAGCCTTCGACTCTCCCTGTCGAGTACAAGGGCGGCCACGCCCCGGCAGCCTACGTCTCGGTGATCAAGATCAACGAAGTTCCCTTCGGGGTGATCATTCGCCAGATACACCACTGGGCAGCCCACGTCATGATCGCCGCGGCGATCTTGCACTTGCTGAGAGTCTTCTTCACTGGGGCCTATCGAAACCCCAGGGAGCTGAACTGGATCGTGGGATTTTTGCTCTTGGCGTTTACGATGGTCGAGGCTTTTGTGGGGTATGTGCTGCCCTTCGATCAGTTCTCCGTGACCGCGACGAAGATCGGCTACGGGATCGCGCGGTCGGTCCCGTGGCTTGGGCCATATATTGCTGATCTCTTCTTCGCCGGGCGCTTCCCCGCCCCTGGGAGTGTGCCGCGCTTCCATGCCATGCATATTATGCTCATGCCCTTGATTATTATAGTTTTGCTAGGGCTTCATCTCGTTATTATGCTGAAGCAGAAGCACACCGAGCCCGCGATCAACCGTGGGAAGGCCCCAGAGGGAAAGTTAATTGGGGTGCCGCTGTGGCCCCATCAGACTGTATTGATGGTGCAGCTCTTTCTGCTGTTGACCGGCGGGCTGATGCTCTTGGCCGGGTTCTTCCCGGCGCACCCCATTGAGCTGTATGGGCCGCCGCGTCCGGGCACTCCCGAGGTCAAGCCCGATTGGTATTTCTTGTGGGTCTATGGGCTGTTGAAACTGATCCCGTCGTGGATGGAGACGCACTTCTTGGGCACGGTCATCAACCCTGAAAACATCGGGGGAGTGTTACTGCCTGGGCTGCTGGGGCTTGTGTTAATATTATGGCCGTTTCTGGATCGTGCGCGCCAGCCGCAGCACTATCTGGAGCCGCCCACTCCCAGGCGCATCGCTTGGGGAGTGGGGTTCCTCATGCTCATTGGGGTCTTAGCTTTAGCAGGCTATGCAGACGATCTGAGGCTCTCGAAGGACTGGCTGCGCACGGTCGCCATAGGAGGGCCGGTGTGGCTAGGACTGATCGCGTATCTTGTGAGCAAGACAAGAGTATGAAAGACCCACGGGAGGACCGCAGGACTTTTTTAAGTCAACTGCTCATGGGTTCATTGGTCGTGGGCCTAGTCGGTGTAGTAGGGACTATCATAGCGTATCTCTTCCCGCCAGAGAGAAGGGTTTTCAATCCCGCGCGGCGGCGAATGCGCGTCGCTCGCGTAGACGAAATCCCCATCGGCAAGGGCAAGCAGGTGCTCTTTAGTGGGGAACCCGTGTGGGTCTTGCACTTGAGGGGGAGCTGGATTGCCCTCTCGGCGATCTGCACCCACAAGGGCTGCATCGTCGCGTGGGACGAGAAACGCTTGGCGCTCTCGTGCCCATGTCACGCTGGGCTATTTGACGCCAATGGGAACGTCTTAGCTGGTCCGCCGCGCCGCCCCTTGAAGAGATTACGTGTCTCTGTCATCAGAGATGAGATCTATATAATGGAGGGAGAATGAGCGCGCTCGCCCGTGTGAGAGAGCTTCTTCGTGCGGAGCTGCGCCAGCTCGCGCCCCAGCAGCTCACCCTGTGGCATATTCTCGGCGGGCTGACGCTCTTTCTGCTCTTCGTCGAGATCACGACGGGGATCTTGCTGATGGTCTACTATCGTCCCTCGGCCGACGAAGCCTATGAGAGCGTCTTTTATATTATTAACGACGTGCAGTTGGGCTGGCTGGTTCACGGGATCCATCGCTGGGGGGCACAACTTCTTATACTCTTAGTTTTGGTCCATCTGATGAGGGTCTACTTTCACGAGGCGTACCGAGAGCGCGAGCTGAACTGGGCCATCGGGGTCGTGCTCTTAGTAGTCATTGGGGCGTTTGCGTTCACCGGGACGCTGTTAGTCTGGGATCAGAGAGCGTTCTGGGTCACCGATGCCGTGCGGCGCGTCATCGCAGATGTGCCCATAGCCGGCAGAGCGATCCTCTATTTCTTGTGGGGCGGCATCGAGCTGGATGCGAACGCGCTCTTACGATTCTATGTCTTTCACGTGGGACTTTTGCCCTGGGGCGCTATCGGGCTGGTGATGGTCCATCTCTATTTAGTGAGCCGACAGGGGCTCTTCTGCAAATCACAAGTCAGTGAGAGAAGCTCACACGAGACATACGCCGATGTCGTGCTGCGCGGGCTGCTCTTTGTCGTGCTGAGCTTCGGGATTGTGCTCACGCTCGCGGTGCTCTCTCCTGTAGGGCTGGCCGGACGCGCCGATCCGCTCACATATCAGAGCGTCAAGCCAGCGTGGTATTTCTTGCCGGCCTACGCGCTGCTGAGGCTCCTGCCCCAAGGGGCGGGCCTAGCCCTGTTGAGCGTGGGCATGATCGGGTTTTTTCTCGCTCCCCTGTGGGGACGCCATCGTCTGATCGTGTGGGGGATCGGGCTGCTCGCCACAGCGGCCATCGCGCTGCTGGGAATACTCGGGTGGTACAGGTGAGAGTATGCTCCTCCGAGTGCTTGCCGCTCTGACCGTGCTGCTCTCATGGGGAGAGCTGAGAGGAGTCGGCCAAGAGCAGAACTCATGCTTAGTGTGTCACAGCGAGATCAAAGTCGAGTATTTGGAGGGCGTCCATAGGGGTTTTGGCGTGACGTGTATTGATTGTCACGGCGGCGATCCCACGACGCTGGAGATGCAGAAAGCCCACGCGCTCGAGGCGTTCTTTCGCGGCGCGCCGCAGCGCGCAGAGATCCCCGAACTGTGCGCGTCGTGTCATAGTGATCCTATTAAGATGAAGCCCTATGGGCTGCGCACCGATCAGTATGCAGAATATCAAACGTCACAGCACGGAAAGCTCCTCGCTCAGGGAGACACCAAGGTCGCGGTCTGCTCTGACTGTCACACGGCTCATAAGATTCTGCCGGCGTGGGAGCCGCGCAGCACCGTCCATGCCGAAAACATTCCCAGCACCTGCGCACGCTGCCACTCTGACACGAAGCTGATGGAGCCCTATGGCATCCCTACTAATCAGTTTGAGGGCTTTCGCCAGAGTGTGCACGGCACAGCCTTGCTCGACCAAGGAAACACCAAGGCCCCAAGCTGTGCGACATGTCACGGGACTCACGGGGCCGCGCCGCCAGGAGTGGAAGACGTCTCCACGGTCTGTGGGACGTGCCATAGCAACGAACGCCTGTACTTCAACACCAGCCCGCACAAAAAACCCATGGACGAGCAGAGGATCTCCGAATGCGCCAGCTGCCATAGCAACCACCAGATCGAGCCGACCAACCGCACCTTGCTTGACCGGGCGTGCCTGGCGTGTCATAGCCCAGACTCAAAGGAACAAAGAGTCAGCCAGAAGATCAAGACGCTGCTTTTGGGAGCTCAAGAAGCGTTAGAAGAAGCAACTCAGCTCTTCGAGCAAGCCCAGCAGAAGGCGGTAGACGTCTCGGCGTATCACTCGCGATTGGTCGAGGCGCGCTCGTACTTTTTGCAGGCGTTGCCGGTGCAGCATTCTTTAGATATAGCGCAGATTGAGGAGCTGACGCGCCGCGCCAAGTCCATCGCTGATGACGTGCGCGGTGGCCTCCACAGTCTACAAGGGGTCTTCACGATTCGGCTTTTGGGGCTGACGCTCGTGTGGGTCTTCTTGCTCTTGTTGATGATCGTGATATATCTTGTGCGGCGGGAGCGGCGGGGTGAGCGCCTGTGAGACTGAAGATGTGGGGACTAAGATCGCTGCAAGTCGCGCTGATCTTCGTGCCTGTGGGAATCGCGGCGGCGTTTGTGGGGATGCAAACGAGCTCCCAGCCAGCGTTCTGCGGGACGTGCCATATTATGAAACCCTATTATGAGTCGTGGAAGACCTCGACACACAACGATGTCCCGTGTGTCGAGTGTCACATCCCCCCGGGGATCGCTTCTGAGCTTCAGAAGAAATACGAAGCCCTCTCCATGGTCGTGAAATACTTTACGGGCACCTACGGGACGAACCCGTGGGCGGAGATCTCTGATGAAGCGTGCTTGCGCCCTGGCTGCCACGAGCAGCGTCTCCTCGTGGGCCGCGAGGTCTTTCAGAACGTGCTCTTCGACCATCGCCCCCATCTCTTAGAGATGCGCCGCGAGAAGAAGCTGCGCTGCACCAGCTGCCACTCCCAAATAGTGCAAGGGCAACACATTGCTGTGACTGAGAGCACCTGCTTTCTCTGCCACTTCAAAGATACGAAACCGAACGAGGGCACGGCCCGCTGTACGCTCTGCCACGAAGTCCCAGAGAAACTCATAACGACAGCAGGGCTCTCGTTCGATCACGCCGACGTCAAACGCCTGGGGATGGAGTGCACGTTATGTCACTCCAACGTCGTCAAGGGCGACGGCGATGTCCCTCAAGAGCGCTGCTTTACCTGCCACAACGATCCAGCTCGCTTAGCCCGTTTCAGCGACGTTGAACTGCTCCATCGCACGCACGTCACCGAGCACAAAGTCGACTGTCTCAATTGTCACTTGGAGATTCAGCACAGGGTTCCTCAAGAGCTTGAGGCCGTCGCGACGTCGTGTGAGACGTGTCACGTTGGGGGAGGGCATTCCCCGCAGCGCGATCTCTATGTAGGGATTGGGGGCAAGGGCGTGCCGCCTCAGCCGGCCGCTATGTACGTAGCCGGTGTACGGTGCGAGAGCTGCCATATTGTCTCTCATGAGGGACGCCGGCTGGCATCCGAGGTGAGTTGTATGTCCTGTCATGGCGCTCAATTTCTCAGAATCTATCAAGATTGGCAGACGACACTCTCTGAGCGGCTCCGCAAGACCAAAGAGCTGCTCACTCAAGTCCAGCCCGTGATCGCCGCGTTCGAGGGCGCAGCGCCACCATCTGTCCCCCAGAGCTTGCAGCGTGCCGAAGAGAATATTCTCTTTGTCGAGAACGCCCATGCTATACACAACCCCGGCTATGCTTCAGCGTTGCTGTGGAGAGCCTATGAAGACCTCCAGCAAGCCCTCACAGGGATTGGCTTAGAGAAGACCATCCCAGCCCCGTGGGTGCAAGCCCCTTATCAGACCAGATGCACCGCGTGCCATCTCAGCGCAGCAACGATTTTCAAAGAGACATCAGATGGGCTTTTTCATCACGAGCCACACGTCGTCCGTCGCGGGGTGGAGTGCACGACGTGCCATCGCGAAGCAAACTACCGCGAGCCTCAGCATGGGGCGCAACAGCTCTCGTGTGCTGAATGTCATCCCACTGCCGAGCGCATGGCCCAGCTTGAACCACAAGACTGTTTGCAATGCCACCAAGCGCAGATCCCCACGCGCTCGAAGCTTGTGCAATTCCCCCACGAGCAGCATATTTCTATGGGGTTCAGCTGTGCGATCTGCCACGAGAATGTCACCCAAGAGAGCCACTTGGACTTCTTACGGTCTGGGCGGGGCGTGCCCGCTTTGGGACACAAGTTCTGCGCTCAGTGCCATCAAGCCGACGTGCCCCCACAAGGGGGCAACTGCTTCAAGTGTCATAGAGATTTTTGAAGGCCCTCACCCCCAACCCCACAAGGTAGGGGCAGGCCCCTGTGCCTGCCCCGGCCCCTGTGCCTGCCCCTGGGCAACCACAGGGGGTTGCCCCTACAATTCTCTACGGGAGAGGGGTGCCCGCTAGAGCGGGGTGAGGGCCCTGACGTATCTCATCTTTTTCCCCGATTTGCATCATGGCATCTGCTGCGCTGATCGGCTACAAACTAAGAGAGCATATGCGCCCGATAGCATTCAGCTCGATGCTCGTGATGATAATAGGTGTTCTCGCTGCAGCTGGGCAACAGCCTACAAGCTGCTGGGATTGCCACGCAGATACTGTAGATCGCGCGGCGTTTGAGCGCTCGGTGCACAAAGACCTCACATGCGCTAGCTGTCATAGTGACGTTCACAGTATCCCTCATGAGCAGCCGCCCGAAAAGCTGACAGCTCAAGCGTGCGCAGGCTGTCACCCTGACCAAGTTCAGCACTATCAGCAGAGCGTGCATGGGCAAGCTCGCGCCCAGGGGATCGGCGAGGCCGCCCGCTGCGCCGATTGCCATTCTTCTCATGCGATCTTCTCCAAAACCGATCCACGATCGAGCGTCTTCGTGCGCAACCTCCCCCAGACCTGCGGGCGCTGCCACGAAACAGAAGAGCTTTCTGAGCGCTTCGGCATCGCCCCGCGCCGCTACTCGACGTATCTGGGAAGCTACCACGGCATCTCCATCACGTATGGGAGCCTCATCGCAGCCAATTGCTCCAGCTGCCACGGGAGCCATCTCATCCTCGCCGCATCTGACCCCAACTCCTCGATCCATCCGAACCATCTGCCCAAGACCTGTGGGCAGTGCCATCCCAACGCCGGCGCAAACATCCTCAAGGGCAAGGTGCACGTCGAAGCGAGCCCAACTGTCTCCCCCGGCGTCTACGCCGTGCGGGTCTTTTATACGCTGTTCATCAGCGCTCTGGTGGGATTCTTTCTGCTGCATATCAGCTTGGATTTCATCCGTTGGCTCAGGAGGCGCTATGGCCCGTGAACGAACTATCGAGAGGATCAATCTTCAGGTGCGCGTGCAGCACTTCGCGCTCATGGTGAGCGTGACGCTCTTGATCTTGACAGGTTTAGCGCTGCTCTATCGGGACAGCGCGTTTGGGCGCTTGCTCATCGCGCTGGAAGGGGGCTTTGAAGCCCGCGGGACGCTCCATCGGATCGCAGCCGGGCTGCTCATTGCTACGGCGCTCTATCACATTCTGTATATTCTGTTCTCGCGCACCGGTCACGAAGAATTTATGCAGATATTAATAAGAGCGCGAGACTTCAAAGACTACGGCACAGCTCTGCTCTATGACTTGGGGCTGCGCCCTGAAAAACCCCAGCTTGATCGGTATAGCTATCGCGAGAAGTTTCAGTATTGGGCGTTCGCGCTCTTCGTGGTCATTATGATCATCAGCGGGTTTATCCTCTGGTTTCACAATTGGTTTTTCGGGCTATTGCCCAAGTGGGCCTTTGATGTGGCTCTCGCGGTCCATAGCGGCACCGGCACGCTCATTCTCATCGTGTTGACGCTGTGGCATCTCTATATAGTACATATGAGCCCCGGGCGATTTCCCATCGACTGGAGCTTCTGGGACGGCAAGATCTCAGAAGAGCAGCTCCAAGAGGAGCACCCCTTGGAGTACAAGCGCCTGAAAGAGAAGGGCCTGCTATGAAGAAACTCATCGTGCTCTCCGTCATCATTGGGGGTCTGATAGTAAGCAGCTGGCCCAGCTGGGGCCAGCGTGACCCCAATGCCCGATGCTTGTTAGAGTGTCATGGGAAACCCGACTTCAAGAGAGAAGTCGCCCCAGGGCAGTTCAGGTCTCTCTATGTTAATTATGAACAGCTCAAAGCGTCGGTGCACAGAGAAAAACTCTGTGTAGATTGTCACACCGACGTGACGGTCATCCCTCATCAAAGACGCCCGGAACAGATTCACTGTCTGCAATGTCACTATCAGGGGAACGTCGTGGGAGCGCCGGTGCGCGAACGCCCCGAAAAATACAAAGAGAGCGTCCACGGCAGAGCTTTTGAGCGCGGTGACCCTAACGCTCCCGATTGCAAGAACTGTCACACCGTCCATGCCGTGCGCCCTCCTACGGACCCGCTCTCCCCTGTGTACAAGGCGAACATCCCCAAGACCTGCGGGGGCTGCCACATCGAGGTCTATACAGAATACGTAGAGAGCGTTCACGGGCAGGCGCTGCGCCAGAATGTGTTAGAGTCCGCTGTTTGCTCGGATTGTCATCGTGAGCACGATCTCTTCCCGCCTGATGATCCGCGCTCGTCGCTCCACCCGCAAAACGTCATGAACACCTGTGCGCGCTGTCACGCCGATGTCAAGATTATGGAGCGGCGCGGCGTCCCCGTCAAACAAGTCGAAGCGTTCAAGAAGAGCTTCCATGGCATCGCCATCGAGTTTGGGATCCTCAAGAGCGCCAACTGTGTCAGTTGCCATGGGTATCATAAGATTCTCGCAAGTCGCGATCCGCGCTCGCCGATCTATCCCGCAAACTTAGCTCAGACCTGCGGGCAGTGCCATCCCAACGCTTCGGATAATGTCGCTCGCGGGAAGTTTCACATCATCCCGAGCGACCCCGAAGCGGGGGTCGTCTTCTGGGTGAGCCAGTTCTTCAAATGGCTCACTATCTCAGTATTGATCGGGCTGTTCATACACATTGTGATAGATCTGTATGGGCGGTTCCGCCGCGCGGGAGGAGGGACGGGCCATGACCGATGAGAAGCCCGAAGGGCTGGAAGACCGCCTCACCCAAGAGATCGCGGCCGAGCTGCAAGCCGAGCTGGACCACCCTTTAGATGAGGCCGACTGGGCCCGCATCAAGCAAGAAGTCAAAGAGCGCCTGCGGGCAGAGCTCACTCGACGCAAGGCTGAAGCCGAACGAGCCAAACCCGCAGAAGAATACTTTGTACGGTTCAGCCTCAACGTGCGGGCGCAGCATCTTGTGCTGGCCGTCGGCGTGCTCCTGTTAATCTTCACAGGGCTGCCCATCAAGTTTCATGAAAGCACGTGGGCCAAATATTTCTTTCACGTGATCAGCTTGGAGCTGAGCCGGATGCTCCATCGCGTGGGAGCATCGCTGCTCATCGGTGTTGGGATCTGGCACATGCTCTATCTGCTGACCGCTGCAGGTCGGCGGGAGTTCCGCGAGTTGCTGCCCCGGCCTAAAGACCTCTTCGACTTCGTGCAAAATATCAAGTATCTGTTGGGGCTGAGCCATGAGCGCCCCAAGTTCGGGCGCTTCAGCTACATTGAAAAATTCGACTACTGGGCCGTCTACTGGGGCATGGTCATCATGATCGGCTCTGGGCTGCTGCTGTGGTTCCATAATCTGGCTTTGGCGCTTCTCCCCAAATATATTCTGGACATCGCTCGTGAAGCCCACTCCGATGAGGCGCTGCTGGCGACGCTGGCTATCGTTATCTGGCACTGGTACAACGCGCACTTCAATCCTTCGGTCTTCCCCATGAGCACGACGATCTTCACGGGAAAGATCTCGAAGAAGCGCATGATGGAGGAGCACCCGCTCGAATACGAGCAGCTGATCCTCACCCCTCAGCCCCCTCTCCCCTCCGAGGGAGAGGGGCAGGGTGAGGGGGAAGAGAGCCAGAGAATGACGGAGGCTGAAGAGCAATGAAGCGCCGCTGGCTTGTGCTTGCGCTCATCGCGATAGCGATATTGATATGGCTGGCGTGGGCCGGGGCGCGCGCGACCGATCAGCCCGATTTTTGCGCGTCGTGTCACTTTATGAAGCCGTTTTATGACAACTGGGCCAGCTCCAGCCATGCGAGAGTCAACTGCATTGACTGTCATTACGAGCGCGGTCTTGCTGGGTATATCGCGGGGAAGGTTCGTTTGCTCGGCGAGATGATGCGCTACTGGGTCGGGGCGTACAACGTGCGCCCGCACTCCCGCGTCAGCGATCACAATTGTCTGAGCTGCCATGAAGAGCAAGCTCTTAAGACAGTCACGCCCTATCGCAAAAAGATCCCATTCAGCCATACAAAACACTACGGGGGTGCCGTGCGCCAGATCGAGCTGACCTGCACGACGTGCCACTCCCAGCTCGTTCAGGGAAATCACGTCGCTGTGGACGAGAACGCCTGTCTGGCCTGTCACTTCATTGGGGTCGCTCGCGGGCAAGCCCTGGGAGACTGCTCTCGGTGTCATGGCCCTCCTCAAGATCAGATTCTTATTCGTGGGGTCGTCTTCAATCACTCAGAATATCTGAAAAGCGGTGTCGAGTGTCTGACATGCCATGTGCACGTCACTCGCGGCACGGGAGACGTACCCCGCGAGAAGTGCTTCTCATGTCACGTCGAGCGCTTTGAAGAGTACGGCAAGACCGAGCTTCTCCATAGGGTGCACGTCACCGAGCAGCATCTCAAGTGCACCGATTGTCACTCACAAGTAGAGCACGGAAAGTTTGAGCTGGCCCAAGCACTCTCGCCCGACTGCGCCAGCTGCCATGGGGGACGCCACTCCGCCCAAGAGCAGATCTACATCGGGACCGGAGGCTCGGGAGTGAAGCCCATGCCCGACCCCATGTTCCTATCGGGCGTGATCTGCTCAGGATGTCATCAAGAGCGCACCCCGGTCGCAACAAAAGCCCAGCCCCAGGCGTGCGTGACTTGTCATGGCCCTGGCTATGATCGCCTCATGCGCCAGTGGCAACAGTTCGTGTCACAGAAGCTCTCCGAACTGCGCGCACAGCTGGCTCAGCTTGAGCAGCAATCCCTACAGTCCCAACAGCTTCTGGAAGCCAAGAAGAATCTCGAGCTCATCGAAGCAGATCGCAGTCTGGGGGTGCACAACATTCACTATGTGAGCGCGTTGCTGCGCCGCAGCGCCGAAGATATAGCTCCCATCGCTCCGTTACATTCTGGAGAGCCTTTTGGCTGTAGCCGCTGCCATGTCGGCGTAGAACTCATCCCCATAGCAGCATCTCAGACAGCTTCCCATAAGGCGCACTTGAAGCGCGCCGATTGCAATGCGTGCCATGCCGTCCAGCCCGCCGAGCACGGCCAGACCTTCGCTGCAGCGCGAGACTGCACGCAGTGCCATCCCCCTGCTGAGCGCATGGCTCAGTTAGAACCTCAAGACTGCTTACGATGTCACGAGGCACAACTTCCCACACGCTCTGAAAAAGCGAAGTTCCCCCATGAGACCCATATTGCTCTGTGGGTGCGTTGTGAAGCCTGCCACGAGAAAGTCACACAGATG
>JBKBIX010000032.1:0-14706 GCA_046293845.1 Bipolaricaulia bacterium
CTGTCAGGGCTTCGATGTTGCCGATCCCAGTGCCGATGACAACCCCGATACGATCTCGATCTTCTTGAGTAAGATCTAAGCGCCCGTCTTCAAGGGCGAGCTTCGTCGCGGCTATGGCTAATTGCGAGGAGCGGCCCAACCGGCGCGCGCGTTTTTTGTCCATAAACTGCAACGGGTCAAACTCTCGAATATACGCGCCGATCTTGACGGGGATATCCGTGAGATCGACGATGTCATCTATGCGGCTCACCCCGCTCTTGCCCGTCGCCAGCCCTTCCCAGAATGATTCTTTCCCGATACCGATGGGCGTGACGGCCCCAATACCCGTGATCACGACGCGTTGTGGTTTGCTCATAAACCCCGTTATAATAACTAATTCTCCCAGCGTGAGCAAGCTCTTGCCCCTGCAACGCCGATCTGCTAAGATTATTTTCACCCTTACCCCTCTCCCCTCTGAGGGAGAGGGGAAGGTGAGGAGGCCGAGGAGGAACTGGTGGCATGGAACTGCCGAAAGCTTACGATCCAAACGACGCTGAGGGGAAATGGTACACGTTCTGGGAAGCGCATCACTATTTTGATGGCACCGTGAACACACATAAGAAGCCGTTCACTATTGTCATTCCCCCGCCCAACGTCACTGGTGAACTCCATATAGGCCATGCCCTTAATAATACTCTCCAAGACATTGTGATCCGCTATAAGCGCATGGATGGCTACGAAGCGTGCTGGTTCCCTGGAACTGATCACGCGAGTATCGCCGTGCACGTCTTGATCGAGAAGGGTCTAGCCAAGCGTCAGCTCGACGATCTCTTACGCGAGATCGGCTACCCTGTCCCCGCGGATAAGCGCCCGCTGACACGGTATGATCTTGGGCGGGAGTACTTCGTGAAGCTGGGCTGGGCTTGGAAAAATCGTTACGGATCAAAGATTCGCGAACAATTGCGCGCCTTAGGGTGTTCGTGCGACTGGCGACGCGAAAGCTTCACGCTCGATGAAGTCCGCTCGCGGGCCGTGACCGAGGTCTTCGTCCGACTCTACGAAGAGGGCTTTATCTATCGAGGCGATAAATTAATCAATTGGTGTCCGCGCTGCCAGACGGTGCTCTCCGACTTAGAGGTCGAGCGCGAAGAGACGGAAGGGCAGCTCTATTACATTCGATACCCGTTCGCGGAGGGCGAAGGCTTCGTCACGGTCGCTACGACGCGCCCAGAGACAATGCTCGGCGACACCGGTGTCGCTGTCCATCCCGACGATGGGCGCTACCAAGAGCTGATCGGGAAGTTCGTGATCTTGCCCTTGCTCGAACGTAGGATTCCCATCATTGCTGATGAAGTCGTAGACAAAGAATTCGGCACCGGCGCGGTGAAGGTAACACCCGGGCACGATCCGACGGACTTTGAGATCGGGCGTCGTCATGGGTTGAAGATCATCAATATCTTTAGCAAAGACGCGACGACCAACGAGCACGCCGGGCCGTATAAGAATCTGGATCGCTACGAGGCGCGATCCCGCGTCTTAGAAGACCTCAAAGCCCAAGGGCTTCTCGAGCGCGTCGAGAAGCACACGCACGCCGTAGGCCACTGCCAGCGCTGTCATACCGTGATCGAGCCGCTGATCTCTACCCAATGGTTCGTGCGCATGAAAGAGCTGGCCGAACCAGCGATCAGCGTTATAGAATCTGGGGAGATTCAGTTTATTCCTGAGCGCTGGACGAAAGTCTATTTCGAGTGGATGCGCAATATAAGAGATTGGCCCATCTCACGGCAGCTCTGGTGGGGCCATCGCATTCCCGCATGGCACTGCCTTGACTGTAAAGGGATCACCGTTGCCCGGCAAGCGCCGTCAGCGTGTTCTCAGTGCAATTCTACAAATATCAAGCAAGACGAAGACGTCCTAGACACGTGGTTCAGCTCGGCGCTGTGGCCCTTTTCCGTCATGGGCTGGCCGGAAGAGACCCCCGAACTGAAATATTTCTACCCGACGCAGCTCTTGAGCACCGGGCACGATATTATCTTCTTCTGGGTCGCGCGCATGATCATGATGGGGCTGCACTTTATGAAAAAAATCCCGTTTGAGCGCGTCTTCTTTCACCCCATCATCAAAGACGAGCATGGCCAGAAGATGAGCAAGTCCAAGGGCAACGTCATTGACCCCTTGCAGATGAAGGAGAAGTACGGCATGGACGCGCTGCGCCTGACGCTGGCAGCCCTGTGTGCTCAAGGCAAAGAGATGCGGCTCTCTGTGCAAGACATCGAGGGATATAAGAAATTTTTAAATAAGCTCTGGAACGCCGCACGGTTCTCGCTGATGCACGCTGCGCGTGGGCTTCCATATCGCCCGCTGGAAGCGGGCGAAGGCGTACAGTCCAGACGAAGTCTGGAAGACCGCTGGATTCTCTCGCGCCTTACTCACACGATCATGCAAACGCGCACTAGCTTAGATCGCTATGAGTTCAACCAAGCGGCTAAGGGCTTATATGATTTCGTCTGGCACGATTTTTGCGATTGGTATCTGGAGATGGCTAAGGTGCGCCTGTATGGATCTGACCCTGCAGCCAAAGCCCAAGCCCAGGATGTGCTGCTCTATGTGCTCACAGATATTCTAAAGCTCTTGCATCCGTTCATCCCGTTTATTACCGAAGAGATTTGGCAGCGACTTCCCACCAGAGAGACCGAGAGCGTGATGATCGCTGCCTATCCTCAAGCGCGCCCGGAATGGATAGACGAGCAAGCTGAGCAGACGATGCAGAAGCTCCAAGCCCTCATCACCGCGATCCGCACGATTCGCTCGGAGATGAATGTGCCGCCCCAGAAGAGAGCACAAGTCTTCATCAAAGCCGAAGCCCCGCACGTTCAAGAGCTCGTGCGCGATTATCAGATTTTTTTCACTGAGCTTGCTCACGCGAGCGAGGTGATCGTCGGACCGAGCGTCGAGCGGCCCAAGAGCGCGCCCCGGATAGTTTTAGAATGGGCTGAGGTCTTTGTGCCGTTGGAAGGGTTACTTGATCTCAAACAAGAGCATAGACGCTTGCGCCAAGAGCTCAAAGAAGCACGAGCTGGGCTCGAAGCGACACTGCGCAAGCTCGACAACCCCAACTTCTTAGCGCGTGCCCCCGATGAAGTTATAGAGAAAGAGAAGCGCAAAGCCCAAGAGTTCAAAGAGAAGGTCGAACGATTGGAGCAGAATTTGCAGGTGTTGCAAGGCTCGTGAGCGCACAGTGGATCAAGCCATCTCTTATCTGAAGAGATTGCCACACACCGAGGTCAAGCCGGGGCTTGCCCGCATCCAAACGATTTTGCACGCCGTGGGCGATCCACAGAAGCGATTTCGTGCAGTGCACATCGCGGGGACGAACGGGAAGGGCTCAGTCGCTATGATGCTCGCGAGCGTCCTGCAGCGTGCAAGGTATCGCGTGGGGCTATACACATCGCCTCACTTGATTAGTTATGGCGAGAGAATCCAGATCAATCAGACTCTGATTGCAGAACACGAGTTCGCGCAGCTGGCCGACGAGCTGATGCCCATCGCTGACTCTATGACGGATACGCCCACACAGTTTGAGTTTTTAACAGCGATGGCATTGCTCTACTTTGCGCGCCAGAAGATAGATATAGCTGTGATCGAAGTTGGGCTGGGTGGGCGCTTCGACGCGACGAACGTCATCATACCCATAGTGAGCGTGCTCACCAACGTCGAGCTTGACCATACAGATCTGTTGGGGAACACAGTAGAGCAGATCGCGTGGGAGAAAGCGGGGATTGCGAAAAAAGATGTGCCGCTGGTGACAGGGGAGCGCAAGAGCGAAGCGCTGAGGGTGATCGAGCGCGAGTGCGCTGCCGTTGGCGCACCGCTGATACGCGCCCGTGAGCAGGCACAGCGCACGGATTTCACGTGGGAGTATCAAGAGTTTGATCTAACCTACCAGCCCCCTTCCTGTAGAGGCAGTCTGCCCAGGGCGAACACGGGGGTTCGCCCCTACAACGTCGGGGAGGGGCTGGGGGAGAGACCTGTGCGCCTCAAACTTCTTGGTGGCTACCAACAAGAGAACCTCAATATCGTCCTTGAAGCCCTGGGAGTGCTTCAGCAGGCGCTCGTAATCCCTGAAGAAGCTATAAGAGAGGGGCTAGAGCAGGCGCGCTGGCCGGGGCGTTTCGAGGTTGTGCAGCGAGAGCCGTATGTGATCGTGCTCGATGGCGCACACAACCCTCATGCGAGCAGAGCATTGCGCGATGACCTGCGGCGCTACCGCGAAAAATATCGTATAAAGAGGAGCGTGTTGCTCTTCGGCGTGCTTAAAGATAAAGACTATCAGACTATGGCTCACGAGCTCTTCCCAGAATTCGACGAGATAATCTTAGTGAAGCTGGACTCGCCCCGCGCCCTTGACCCAACGCAGCTGCGCCCGTGGGCACCCCAGGGTAAGATATATCCAGACGTGGTAGCTGGATTTACGGCGGCTTGCGAAGCTAGGCCGCAGCTGCTTTGTGTCACGGGGTCGCTCTATCTTGTCGGCGCGGTGAGTAAACTTCTGACTCTCACCCCAAGCTCTTCTCCCGTAGGGCGGGGTGAAGGCCCCTAAGCTATGAGAGATTTACTCCCTCGGACGATCACAGCGGTTGTCGCTATCGCCATTGTCGTGGTGGCACTGGCGCTGGGCTGGGTGTGGAAGAGCATCTGGCCGGTGGCGTTTTTGGGGGCATTTGTCGTCGGTGTCGCGTCGTGGGAGTACGTGCAGCTCTTGGAGCGTAACGGCATATCGCTCAATCGCTTCTTCTTTGTCAGCTCGGCCGTGCTGGTTATGCTCGCCTATGGGACGCCGGAAGCAGCGTTCGGCGATCTGGTGCTGTGGGCAGCGCTGGTCTTTCCCATCGCGCTCTATCTCTTCGATTCCGATGCCCTGAGAAAGATTTTAGCAACGATGGGCGGGATTATTTATATTCCCTATCTCTTGCACTTCTTCTACCCACTCTATCGTGCGGCGGACGGCGCCCTCTATGGGCTGTTGGCGCTGGCGCTCGTGTGGGGATATGATATCGGAGCGTATCTGGCAGGCTCAGCGTGGGGGAAGAGTCTTTTGGCTCCGACGATCAGCCCGCGCAAAAGCTGGGAGGGAGTTGCTGGAGGCTTTATGCTCTCGCTGGCTCTCGCAGCGATAGCGCCGATCTGGAAGGACTGGTGGGCTTCCTGGCTCCACATGGTCGCACTGGCGGGGATCACCAGCGCGCTCACCCAGTTAGGCGACCTGTTGGAGTCGCGCCTGAAGCGTCTGGCCCAAGTGAAAGACGCGGGCGGGCTGATGCCTGGTCATGGAGGACTCTTAGATCGCATTGACGGGCTTCTCTTGGCGATCCCCGCGATCTATTTCTACTTTCGGTTCGTGCTCAAATGGGTCTGAAGAGCAAATTCATCGCAGCGTTTATAGGGTTCACGGTGCTGTTCACCGTGATCTTTGGGGGCATCGCGGCGTATCGCATGGCCTATGAGCTGGACGAGCAATTCGTGGAGCGCGCTCAGGGGATGGCCGAACATATAGCTGCAGAGGCCGAGCGCACATTGACACTTGGCGGCCCTCAGAATCTCCCCGTGATGCTTGAGGGGGTTGTCAGCGGACACGTGCTCTATGCTCAGATCGTGCAGACGCGAGCTTTTGTCGGCGCTGAGCCGTTCCCCTTGCAGCCCCCTATCGTGCTCGCCGAAAGAAAGCAAAGCGCCATAGAGATCCCCCTAGAAGGAAAAGGGACTGGAGAGCTGGAGCGGGGGCGTCTTGCCGACGGCACACAGTATCTTGATCTGAAGCGTCCCTGGAGATTAGGCTATGTGCGCCTTGGGCTTTCTTTAGAATACATTGCCGACGAGGTGCGCCTCGATATACTGATTGTCTTGGGCGTGAGCGCGGGGCTTATCCTGATCGGGGCGCTGGTCGCGTTTCTGTTGTATCGCTCGATCTTGCGCCCTCTGGAGCAGTTAGCATCATCAGTGCGGGCATTTGGGCAGGGCGATTTTCGTGTGCGCGCGCAGCTACGCACCCATCACGAGATCGAGGCTCTGGCACACGAGTTCAATCGCATGGCCGACTCTATCGTGCACATGAAAGAAGAGCTTGAGCGCACAAGCCGTGCAAAATCAGAATTCTTGACGATCATGGGACATGAGCTGCGCACGCCCCTGAACGCGCTCCTGGGCCATGCTCAGCTTTTGGGTGAACAGCTCGAGGGCACGTTGAACGCCGCGCAGCAAGAGCGCCTGACAGCGATCGTGCGCGCGGGAGAGCACTTGTCGGAGCTGTTAGAAAACGTCTTACGGTTCGCGAAGTTGGAGATGGGCCAAGAACGACTCATCCAAGAACCATGTGACGTGAACAGCGTCATCACGGAAGCGCTCAGCAGCGTGCACGCGCTAGCAACCCGGAAGGGGATCGAGCTGCGTTTTCAGCCTGTAGAGCCCGTGACAATCCAAGCTGACCGCACGAAGCTCCGACAGATTCTGATCAATCTCTTGACCAATGGGATCAAATACACCGATCGTGGAGTTGTCGCAGTCTGGGTCGAGCGCGGTACTTCAGAGCTGCGCTTTGCCGTGAGCGACAGCGGGCGCGGGATTTCTCCCGAAGACCAAGCGCGGCTCTTTGAGCCGTTTACGCGGCTTGGGCCAACGACAACGCGAGAGGGCGATGGTCTTGGTCTGGGATTGGCTATCGTGAGGCGCTACGTCGAGATGCATGGCGGGCGCGTCTGGGTGGAAAGCCAACTGAACCACGGGAGCACGTTCTATTTTACGATCCCCTATGAGAATCTTAATTGCTGACGACGATCGCGATTCTCGCGAGATCTTGAAGACCTACTTTGAGGCCAAGGGGCATCAGATCGTCCTCGCTGCTGACGGCATGGAGGCGCTCCACAGATTTACAGACGAGAAGCCCGATCTGGTCTTGCTCGATATCATGATGCCCAAGCTTGATGGCTGGGAGGTGCTCCACTATATTCGCACGGCCGGTCGCACCCCGGTGCTGATGATCACCGCCAAGGACGCCACTGAAGATATCGTCACAGCGTTATCGAGCGGGGCCGATGACTATATTATAAAGCCCTTTAAGCTGCGCGAGGTAGAGGCGCGCATTGCTGCCGTCATGCGGCGCGTGCACCCTCCGGCACGCTGGCGCGTCGGAGCGTTAGAGATAGATGACGCTGAGAAGCGCGTGCGCATCAAAGAGAGAGAAATCGCGCTCTCGCCCAAAGAGTACGAACTGTTGAAGCTCTTAGCGTCGCAGCCAGGGCGGGTCTTCTCCGACGAAGAGATCATTCGCCGTGTCTGGCCAGAGGGAAGCCTTGCATCAGCGACCGACGTCAAACGCTATATCTATCTCTTACGTCACAAGATCGAAGAAGACCCAAAGAATCCCAAAGTGATTCTCACCGTGCCGGGCTTTGGGTACAAGCTCGCAGCTTAACTTTCACCAGTTTTTCACCGGGCTTTCAAAAGATTTTCCCCTCGCTGCTATCGCTTCGTCACTCTGCTCCTCCTACACTGAAACTATGAACACAAACCAAAGGGGTGAACTATGACGAACATCCATCCGATAGCGGTACACTTCCCGATTGCGCTCTTTCTGACGGGGTTTGCACTGGACGTGATTGGGCATCTCTTGCAGCGCGAGACGCTCAAGAGAGTCGGGCTGATTTTGGTCGTCTTAGGAGCTATGGGGGCCCTCATGGCGATGCTCACGGGGCAATTCGCTGAGGAAGCGGTCGAAGAGCGTCTGAGTGGAGCTGGTGAGCGCGTCCTTGATACTCACGAGGACCTGGGCAAGCTCACGGCGTATCTCTTGCTCGCGGTCGCCGCTATAAGACTTATCTTGGCGGCAAGCTGGCTGAGTAGATGGCGCTGGGTTGCTGGAGCCGCCCTTGCGATCTATCTCATTGCTGGGGCTGTGGGCGTTGGGGCTTTAACCGTGACGGGCTACTACGGTGGCGAGCTGGTCTATCGCTACGGCGCAGGGGTGCAGCTCTCCCAGCCAGCCCTAGGGCTGAACAGCGATCAGGCGATGCCGCCCCCACCTGACGATGATGACTAACTCTCTCAATCAGACCAAAAAGGAGGCGTTCTACATGAGAGCAGTCTCTATCGGGATAGTGACGGTATTGGTCGGTGTGGCTTTTGGGGTGGTGAGTTGGGCGCAAGCCCCGATTACGGGGACGGTTGTGCAGCTCTTCTGGCGCAGCGATGATCTCTTCGTTTGGCTCGATGCCAACAACGATCAAAAAGCCGATGTCTTAGTGAAGATCGAGCACAAGACCCAGATCGTAGATAGCGCGAACAAGCCGTTGCCCGTCAGTGCGATCGCGCTTGGGGTGATGCTCACGGTCACGCACTATAAATGGGACGACGACGGCTATTATGAAGCGTATCGGGTTGTCGTGGGCGCTGTGGGCACGGGGCAGCCTCCGGCTCCGCCAGCCATGCAGCCTATCAAGGGCACAGTCATTCAGACGTTCTGGTTCGGCGATGACTTCTTCGTCGCTCTTGATGGCAACGGCGATGGGCAGCCGGACCTGCGCGTGAAGATCAAGCACCACGCGATCATCACCGACCCTGCAGGAAATAGATTAGGGTTTGATGCGATCAAGCCGGGTGCTGTCATTACGCTGGTCGCGTACAAGTTCGACGACGATGGCTATTACGAAGCGTGGCACGTGATCGTGGGGGAGACGTCAACACCGATGCTTCAGCCCCTTGTGGGCACGGTGCTAGAAGTGCTCTCGCTCGGCGACGATCTCTTCGTGCGTCTCGATGCCAATGGTGACGGGAAAGAAGACTACCCTGTGAAGATCAGCAAGAGCACGCAGATCGTAGACTCCCAGGGCAAGCCGGTAGATCGCTCGGCCATCGTCAAGGGGGTGAAGCTGACTATCACGCAATACGAGCTGAAGAACGGCTACTACGAAGCCAAGCACGTCGTTGTTGGGTAAGCAACTTCTAAATATAAAGAAGGAGTGATACACATGAGAGTTGCAAAGTTTCTCATGATCGTGGGGCTGATGGTTGCGGCTTTAGCAGTGCCAAGCTGGGCCAGCGGCAACGAAGTGAAGGGGACGCTCAACGCTGTTGATGTCGCAGCTATGACGGTCACAGTGAACAACCAAGTCTACTCGGTCAGTGCCAACGTCGTCGTCAAGGTGAAGAATCAGGGGTATATCCCATTCAGTCAGCTGCCCACCTATGTGGGCCAGTGGGTCGAACTCAAGCTGGACTCTCAAGGGCTGGTCTATAAGATCGAGGTCAAAAGCAGCGCTGGAGGGGGCGGCAGCACCAAAGTGAAGGGGACGCTCAACGCTGTTGACGTTGCGGGGCTGACAGTCACAGTCAACGGTCAGCTCTACGCTGTGAGCGCTAATGTCGTCGTCAAGGTAGAGAAGCAAGGCTACATTCCGTTCAGTCAGCTGCCTAATTACATTGGGCGACAGGTCGAGCTGAAGCTGAGCAACAGCGTCGTCTACGAGATCGAGGTCAAAAGCAGCTCTGGAGGCGGCGGGAAATCCGGCAAGCTCAAGGGCACCCTGCAAGCCGTAGACACGTCCAATCGCACGATCACTGTGAACAACCAAACGTTCAGCGTGAGCGCGAACGTCGTCATTGAGGTCAAGCAGGGCAAACAGAAGAGCTATATCTCTTTTGAGCAACTGCCCAGCTATATCGGGAAGCTCGTCGAGATCAAGTACGATGCCAATAAGGTGGTCTACAAGATCGAGGTCAAGAGCTAGCCCCTCCTCTCCCTGGTTGACCCCACCTTGCCTGACGAGGCCTTCAGACCGTGCGTCTGGGGGTCTCGTCTTTTTTCTTTCTTCAGTAGGGCAGAGCGAGGAGGAAACGCTCATGACTTTACTTGACTGGCTCTGGTCTCATCTGTTATGCTTCCTTCAGTGGGGATAGGTATGCGTTCGCATGTTTTGCTACGAAGATACGGGGTTTTAGCGGCTTTATTGTTCTGGTTCGCCTTAGTGTTTAACGGAGCCGTATCTTCTGGCTCTATCGGCCTTCATGTCGTGGGTATTTCATCGAGCTCGGTCTCTCTTGCGTGGTCAAGGGTTAACAACGCCAATAGTACGAAGGTGTTCATAAGTGCCGAACCCGGCAATGCCGTAGGCGCGCCGATGCCAGGAGAGGTCGGGATTGCAGTACTCGATGGAGCAGCGGGTACTTACACAGTGATGGGGCTGGCACCGGCTGTGGACGTGTTCGTCAGAGTGGAAGTTCAGACGAATACTGCTGTCTTTTCTGAGCACGTCCATGCGCGGACAAAAGGCGGGCCTCGCGCGCCACTCAATACGCCTGTCCGCGAAGTCCATCTATACTCACCGAGAATACTGGGGATTGTCATCGCGGGCGGCGACGGGGGAGCGCTCCAAGCTGGCCCGTGGACAGTGCAACGTCTCTCCAATGGGGGCTTGATTGGGGTTGAAGCAGTCTATAGACATTCGGTTGCCGTGGGCGCGCCTGCGTATCAGATCGGCTATGGGCTTGAGTCTAATGATAGCGTCATTGATGTAGACCATCGCATCTTTCTTGTCTTGGATCAGCCGGTAGGGAATCGCGAGATGCTTCATGTCACCGGCCCTGGCATTGATTTTATTCTCCCATTCAGTGATTGGTATCTTGAGACGCCGGTGATTCAGCTCAACCAAGTTGGCTACAGCCCACGGGCTACGAAGAGATGGGCGTATGTGTACGGCTGGCTGGGTGATGGAGGGCCTTTGCTGCTTTCAGGGTTTCCCACTACGGCTGATGTCATCAGAGAAGCAAGTGATGCGAGATTGCCGCACGAGTACGTGTTGCGCAATCTCGCGATCACAGTAAGAGCATCTTATGATGAAGACGCTGGGGGCGAGGTTCGTGAGATAGATTTATCGCAGCTTCTCCCTGGGGGATACTATCGTGTAAGAATTCCCGGCGTCGGGGTTTCGTGGAGGACAGAGGTCAGCGAGAGCGCCGTATTCCGAGCATACTATGTCGCGATGCGAGGGCTTTTCTTCAACAGATGGGGCGGGAATTTAAGCACGCAATACACAAACTGGAGCCGACCATCTGATCATCCGTTTGTCTACACGGGCGAAGAGGCCGACTTCACGCGCTTCTACCCAGAAGGCCAACCTCGCGTTGGTCAGAGAAGCCTTGTCGGAGGGTATCATGATGCGGGCGACTTCGATCAACGCCCTATGCATACTGTGGTGCCCCAAGTCTTAATGCGCGCCTATGAGATCAACCCGCAGCTCTATAGCGATGGGCAGCTCAATATTCCCGAGAGCGGCAACGGTATCCCCGATATACTCGATGAAGCGCTCTGGGGCATAGCTGCGTGGGAGCAACTCCAAGAAGAAGATGGCGGCGTGCGCCAGGGAGTAGAATCGTATAGACACCCCTGGGGCTATTACTTGGCTAGCGATGATCCGTTGCCCTACTGGACGTATGCGCGCGATCCAAGAATAACAGCGCGGGCTGCGGGGCTTTTCGCCCAAGCCGCGCGGCTCATCCGGCCATTTAATCTCCAGCGATCTAACGAACTTCAGCAACGAGCGATCGCTGCGTATGCGTGGGCTAAAGCTCACAGAACTGCCTCTACAGATATCTTTTTGCTCTATGGCGCAGGGGAGCTGCTCTTGCTGACAGGATCAGCTGAGTACAATAACGATTTCGTGACTATATGGCGCACATATTCGCCTGAACTCCATTGGTGGGAGTTCCCTCCTATGGCGCTCTCCCATCTGGAGCTATCTGATTATGTTGACGGTGGGCGCATGATGCCCGATTACATCTTGGGGTATTATCGCAGCCCTCAAGCCCATCCGGACATAAAGAACGCCATAGACTTCTGGCTCGCTCGGTATGCGAACGATGCTATCAATAGCATTATAAACTCTGAGCATGCGCACAGAAACCCACGGCCTGCAGCTTATGGGGTCTACTGGGGCAATGGTGTGAATAGTGCCAAATATATGGACCCTCTCATCGCTGATATCTATCGTCGGAACGTCATTCCCGATAGCATTCAGAGCTATTTTGATGCGCTCTCGCTCGCTGCTGATTTCATCTTGGGCGCTAATCCTGCTGGCTTGGTGTACATCACTGGGCTTGGAGCAAGGCATCCGATGGAGCCGCTTCATCTCGATTCGCTTGTCTTCATAAAACAAGGCAATGGCTTTCCTATGCCGGGGATACCCTCCTATGGCCCTGTGGATTCTTTCCCTGGGGCTTCTTATAGTCAGCCTGCGGGAGCCGCATTCTATCCCACTTTTAATGGGCAACCTCGCGCGCTGCGCTATGCCGATGTCAGGACTGTACCCCCGTGCAGCGAGTTCACCGTATGGGAGATGCAAGCGCCCATAGCAGAACTGTTCGCGCTTCTCATAGCGTTGCAGATGTCTCCCAGTCTTCTTGTAGACAAGTGTGGCGTAGATCACTGTATGGATGACCTTGGGCTTGGCGCGATAGAACCGTTTATCTTTCGCGTCAGTAGAGAAGGGAATGTCTACGCTGCGGGGGCTTTCTTTTCCGGGCAAGGTGCTGATATTGCCGAGTGGGTCAGGGTGAGCGAGCCAGTAGAACCAGGAGATGTGATAGAACTCGATCCAGATAATCCCGGCTATTATCGCAAGACACGTGAACCATATTCTCGACTAGTCGTTGGGGTAGTTGCTAGCTCACCTGGGTTTGCCCTAGAGAAACTAAGAGCCGATAGCGCGGTACCGCTTGCCTTGATAGGAACTGTCTTCGTCAAGGCCACTGCAGAGAACGGTCCTATCCGACTAGGGGATCTCTTGGTAAGCGCTTCCAAGTCAGGGTACGCTATGCGTTGCCTAGAGCTTCAAATGTGTGAGGGAGCAATTATCGGCAAGGCCCTTACACCACTCCTAACAGGCACTGGCATTATCCGAATGTTGGTGATTCACTGAGACAAAACAAGACTAGAAAGGAGACGATAGTTATGCTCAAATTTCTCCCTGCTTCTCTCACGCTGGCCTTGCTGCTCTTTAGCGCAGAGGGCGCAGAAATGACCTCCCAGACCGCAACCACCTACTATGTGCGCCCTGATGGGGGATCCCCCCAACAGTGCACAGGCTTAGTAGATGCACCCTACCTCGGCAATGGCACTAACCAACCTTGCGCATGGGATCATCCCTTTCGCGCACTCCCGCCCGGCGGCACGCCGCGCATCGCCGGCGGCGACACTCTCATCATCGGCAGCGGCTCCTATATGATGGGCTACGGCGCGCCCGGCGCGGACAACTGCGACTCTACTTATCCGTGGGATTGCTACATGCCGCCGATTCCCAGCGGTCCCAGCGCGTCCAATCCCACGCGCATCCTCGGCGCGGGTTGGGATACCGGTTCCTCTACCCCGCCAGAACTGTGGGGCACCGAGCGCGCCTACCTCATTCTCAACCTCACCGATTCCAGCAACGTCGAGATCGCGTGGCTCGAGATCACTGATCACTCCAATTGCGTTGAGTTCCACACCGGCAGCCTCACTTGCAAACGCGATACCTACCCCTTCGGTCCCTGGGCATCCATCGGCCTCTATGCCGAAGATTCTGCGAACGTCCATTTGAAAGACCTCAACATTCACGGCTTGGCACACACGGGCATCCAAGCTGGTCGGCTCACCGATTGGACGGTAGAGAACGTGCGCATCGCCGGCAATGGCTGGGTCGGTTGGGATGGCGATATTTATGGCAACGACTCCAACTCTGGCACACTGACCTTCCGGCGCTGGACCGTCGAGTGGAACGGCTGTGGCGAAACCTACCCAGGCCAGCAACCGACCGGCTGTTGGGCCCAGGCTGCCGGCGGGTACGGCGACGGGGTCGGCACGGGTGCAACTGGTGGACACTGGATCATCGAAGACTCGGCTTTCCTGCACAACACCTCCGACGGGCTCGATCTACTCTACGTTCAGGAGCCCAACTCCCAGATCGAGATCCGTCGCACCCGTGCTGAAGGGAACGCTGGAAACCAGCTCAAGACCGCCGGCCCGACCGTCATTGAGAACTCGATCATCGTCGGTAACTGCGGCTATTTCGATGGGCAGCCGTTCACCTACAATGTGGACAACTGTCGCGCCTTTGGCTCGGCCATCGCCCTTAACCTGAACCTGGGTGACCAGGGCACCGTGATCAACAACACACTCACCGGGGAGGGAGATTGCTTGGCGATTGTAGAGTGCTATGGCACCTGCGACGGCTCGGAGTCGGTTCTGATGCGCAACAACATCTTCCAGGGGCAGACCGATTTTCTGCAGCCCTGGGAGAACACGTGCCTTACCTGGAGCGGCGGCTTTCCCCGCGACCCATTTGACATTGATTACTCGGTGATCAACGAAGTGAAGAATGATCCCTGTCCTGGGCCCCATGACATCTGTAGGCTCCCGCCCGGCCTGGTCAACCCTTCCATTGATGCCTTTGACGCCAACCTTCTCTCAGATAGCCCAGCCATTGACGCTGGTACCAATGTTGGTGCACCAGCCACTGACTTTGCTAGCCGCCCCCGCGATTCTAATCCTGACATAGGGGCTTACGAGTTTGCCGCTGGAGCAACCTTCCGTGTCACCAGAGCTGGCAACGTCTACGCTTCGGGAACGTTCTTTTCCGGGCAAGGTGCTGATATTGCCGAGTGGGTCAGGGTGAGCGAGCCAGTAGAACCAGGAGATGTGATAGA
>JBKBIX010000033.1:0-14588 GCA_046293845.1 Bipolaricaulia bacterium
CTTGGCGTTGGCGGGGATCGCTGCTGGGGCCGATGGTTTAATTGTCGAAGTCCACCATGATCCCGACAAAGCCCTCTGTGACGGCCCGCAGGCGCTCCTCCCAGAGCAGTTTCGGCGCTTGATGGATGAGCTAGGCGTGGTCGCCCAGGCTGTCCGACGGCGCTTAGTCCGACACAGCACGAATATTCAAAGCTATGCGCAGAGTTATTAAACCCGCGCGCTGCTTACGGGGCGTGCTGCGCGTGCCGGGGGATAAGTCTATCTCGCACCGGGCGCTCCTTTTCGGGGCGCTCGCTGAGGGCGCTGTGCGCATAGAGAATCTGTCGCCGGCGCAAGACGTGCAGAGCACGGCTTGTGCTCTCCAGGCCCTTGGGGTGCCTGCAGCACCCCTCTCCCGTAGCTCACCTACGGGAGAGGGGCAGGGGGTGAGGGCCATATACGTGCACAACGCCGCGGGCTTCGCCCCTCCTCCGCACGCCATTGACGCTGGAAATTCCGGAACGACCATGCGATTGCTCGCAGGGCTGCTGGCAGGACAGAACTTCACAGCAACCCTCACAGGCGACGCAAGCTTGCGCAAGCGCCCAATGAAGCGCGTCATTGAGCCCTTGACACAGATGGGCGCGAAGATCGAGAGCAACAACGGCTTTGCCCCATTACAAATCACGGGGCAGAAGCTGCGCGGGATTCGCTATGAGCTGCCCATAGCGAGCTCGCAGGTGAAATCAGCGCTCTTGCTCGCGGGACTTCACGCGCACGGAACGACGACGGTGATCGAGCCAAGCCCCACACGCGATCACTCCGAGCGCATGCTGCACTATCTTGAAGTCCCTCTAGAGATCGCCAATCGAGCCGTGAGCGTGCAGGGCGGAGCAAGACCGCAAGCGAAGCCCCTGATCGTGCCGGGGGATTTTTCGTCGGCGGCGTTCTTCCTCGTCGCCGGTGCGCTCGTCCCCAACTCACAGATCACTATACAAGGCGTGGGTATCAACCCGACGCGCACGGGTCTCTCAGATGTGCTGCGCGAGATGGGCGCACAGATCACTCTAGAGAATACGCGCGAGATCGCTCACGAGCCCTGGGGCGATCTCACTGTAAAGACTTCGGAGCTGCGCGCGGTGCGCGTCGGCGGCGCGCTCATCCCCAGAATGATAGATGAGCTCCCCATCTTGGCGATTGCTGCGACCCAAGCCCATGGCACAACGATCATTGAGGACGCTCACGAGCTTCGTGTGAAAGAGACAGACCGTATTCGCGCTATGACTGCTAATCTCAAGAGAATGGGCGTGCAGGTCGAAGAGCGCGCCGACGGCTGGGTCATCCCCGGCCCGCAGAAGCTGCACGGAGCGGTGCTCGACAGCTTCGGCGATCATCGGATCGCGATGGCGTTCGCTATTGCGGGCTTGATCGCTCAAGGCGAGACAGTCATCGAAGGAGCAGAATGGGTCGAGATCTCCTATCCGGGGTTCTTTGAAGACTTGGAGTCCCTCGTGCAGCTATGATCAAGCTCGGCATCATCGGCGATCCCATCGAGCACTCGCTCTCGCCCGCGCTGCACAACTTTGTGTTAGAAAGCTTAGGCATCGCTGGCGAGTATCGGGCCTATCGCGTTTGCGAGCACGAACTGAAAGATTTTCTCTCAGCGCATCACGAGCTTTCAGGGTTCAACGTGACCATCCCCCACAAAGAGCGCATTTTGCGCTATCTTGATTGGGTCTCCGAAGAAGCTTGTCTGATCAGTGCAGTGAACACGGTCAAGAACGAGTGTGACGTGCTCGTGGGCTATAACACGGACGGTGTGGGTTTCCTGCGCTCGCTCCGCGCGCGAGATCTCTTCCCCAAGCACGCGATTCTCTTAGGAGCAGGCGGAGCGGCACGCGCCGTCGCCCATGCGCTCTTGCGCTCAGAAGTCACAGCGCTCTCGCTCTACAATCGCTCTCATGAGCGCGCACTGAAGCTCGCAGAAGAGCTGCGCCAACACTACCCTGACGCAGCGATCTCTGTTGAAGGCGATCCCCATGCGTTGCCGTGGGATCACGCTGATTTAGTGGTGAACGCCACGCCCGTGGGAATGAATAGTGAAACCCTGCCCGTCCCGCTGCCAAAACGCTTTTCTGAAAACGTGCTCGTCTATGATCTTGTCTACAATCCCCTCAAGACGAGGCTCATGATGGAAGCCGAGCGGCGCGGGGCTCAGGCTATGGGCGGGCTGGATATGCTCATCTACCAAGCCATCGAAGCGCTCAAGATTTGGTTGGGAAGGCCGGACTTAGAGTCTCAAATCAAGTATGATAGTCTGCGACGCTTTCTGGAGGAGCAGCTATGAGCCATTTGCGATATCTGACGGCTGGGGAGTCGCACGGGCGGGCGCTTGTTGGGATTTTAGAAGGGATGCCCGCGGGATTGCCCATAAGTAAAGAGAAGATTGACGTGCAGCTCAAGCGCCGCCAAGGGGGCTACGGGCGCGGCGGCCGCATGAAGATCGAGCAAGACCAGGTCGAAGTTCTTTCCGGAATTCGCTCAGGGATTACGCTAGGCAGCCCCATTGCCTTGGTGATCTGGAATCGCGATTGGGAGAACTGGTCTAAACATATGGACCCGTGGAATCCTCCTCCAGAGCGCTATGCCCCCGTGACTGTCCCTCGGCCCGGCCATGCCGATCTTGCGGGAGCTTTGAAGTATCGTCACGTTGACATCCGCAATGTGTTGGAGCGCGCCAGCGCCCGCGAGACCGCGATGCGCGTCGCCCTCGGCTCGATAGCGCGCCAGCTCTTAGAGCATTTTGGGATTCAGATCGCCAGTCACGTTGTGCAGATTCATTCTGTGAGAGCGAGCGTTGACGTCACGGGGCTCGACGTAGCAGAGCTGAGTGCGCGCGCCGATGTTTCCCCCGTGCGCTGTCTTGATCCCGTTGCCGAGCAAGAGATGATCGCGCGCATTGACCACGCGAAAGCTCAGGGCAACACCGTAGGCGGGGTCTTTGAAGTGATCGCTGCGAACGTCCCGGTGGGGCTGGGCAGCTACGTGCACTGGGATCGCAAGCTCGACGGGCGTATCTCTCACGCGATGGCGTCGCTGCCGGCGATGAAGGCTGTCGAGATTGGGCTTGGGGTTGAGAGCGCAGGAAAGTGGGGCTCGGAGTGCCATGACGCAATCTATTATGACGAGCGTTCGGGATACCATCGCAAGACCAACCGTGCTGGAGGCCTAGAAGGAGGCGTCACCAACGGAGAGAGGCTTGTCGTGCGTGTTGCGATGAAGCCGCTCTCGACGCTGGTGCGCCCGCTGGAGTCTGTAGATATGAAGAGCAAGAGGGCTGTCAAAGCGCATGTTGAGCGATCGGATGTGTGTGCCGTGCCCGCTGCAGCGGTGATCGGCGAAGCAGTCTTGGCTCTGGTGCTCGCCGATGCGTTCTTAGAGAAATACGGGGGAGACTCGATAGCCGAGATTGAAGAGCGATACCGGCTCCTGCAGTCAAGGGCTTAGCAGCCCACCGAAGCGGAACGACTCTCTCACGGGCGAAACTTCTCCCTACTTCAGTAGGTAGGTTATTCGCTCAAATCCAAGTCGCACGAAAGGAGTGGCCATGAACAAGTGGATCTATGTGCAGACGCTCAGCGGGCTCAGCTTCGCCATGGTCTGTATCCCGTTCGGCTTGACGGTCGCCCAGCTCAAGCTCCTGTTGGGGATTGATCCGCGCAGTCTGGTCACCCTGCAGTCGGGATTTCAGCCTCTTGCGGAGAACGAATCGCTCTACGAAAAAGTTTTAAACTACGACACGATCTACATCGCGTCCTATCGCCGTATGGGATATTGAGCCCACTCCCTCTCGCCCAAAGCGGGGGCTTCCCTCAAGGAGCTCCCGCTCCCTCCCTTAGCCCTCTCGGTCGCTCTCTTGGAGAGCTTGACGAATAACGCGCTCAGAGAACCCGCGCCGCCGCAAAAACCCTACGAGCCGCCGCAGACGCGTTTGTTCGTCAAGCAAGCGCAGCCTCGGCAAACGCTCCGCGACGAGCTGTCTCGCTAAAGCTTCTTCGTCAAGCCCCGCGCGTGCTATAGCTTGCTGAATGTGCTCTGGCGCGATACCCTTGGCGCGCAGCTCGCGCTCCAGCATCCGACGGCTCCTTGGACGACGCGCCAGACGATCTTCGACCCACAGTTGGGCAAATTTTGCGTCGTCTACAATCCCCGCGTGCGCCGCTTGTTCTAATACAGATTCGATGATCTCTTGGGAGAACCCCTTCTGGTGCAGCCGAGCAAAGACTTCATACCGGCTGCGCGGACGGTGCTTGAAGAGTTTTACTAGATACGCGCGAGCGCGCTCTTCTTCGGTCACAGGTTACTCCGGCAGCAGTGTCGGTTGCTTAGTCTTGCTCTTATCATAGGGCAGGCCCATCTTTTGACGAATGGTCTGCTCTAACTGCTCAGCAACGTCCTTGTGCTCTTCAAGATAAGCAGCGCTGTTAGAGAGACCTTGCCCCAATTGCGTTGTGCCCCATGAGAACCACGAGCCGCTCTTCTTGATGACCCCCACCTGTTCGCCTAGCTTCAAGAGCTCGCGTGAGCGCGCGATCCCCTTCCCGTAGATAATATCAAAGCGCGCTTCTTTAAATGGCGGGGCTAATTTATTTTTCACGACGCGCACGAGCGTCTCGCTCCCGATCTTCTGATCGCCCTCCTCGATCGAGCCAATTCTCTTGATCTCCATGCGCACTGACGTGTAGAACTTGAGGGCTAAGCCCCCCGTTGTCGTAGTCGTCGGCCCCCAGCCTGTCCCAGAGATTGTCTGACGAATTTGATTGATAAAGACGACGGTCGTCTTCGACTGCGAGATAGACGACGCGAGCTTGCGCATGGCTTGGCTCATCAAGCGCGCTTGTAGGCCGACTTGGGCGTCGCCCATCGCGCCCTCAAGCTCAGCTTCGGGTACGAGCGCTGCTACGGAATCTATAACAATCGCGTCAATCGCGCCGCTGCGCACTAAGTGATCCGTGATCTCCAACGCTTGTTCACCAGAGTTGGGTTGGCTCAAGAGAATTTTGTCCAAATCAACGCCGATAGCGCGCGCGTAGTTCGGATCGAGGGCGTGTTCAGCGTCAACAAACGCGACGGTGCCTCCGAGCTTTTGTGCTTCAGCGATGATGTGCAGAGCGAGCGTCGTCTTGCCTGAGGCTTCCGGGCCGAAGATTTCAACAATCCGTCCGCGGGGGACGCCGCCAATTCCTAAAGCGATATCGAGTGAGAGCGAACCCGTTGGGATCGTTTCGACTTCTAAGTGTGGCTGCTCCCCCAGCCACATGATCGAGCCCTCGCCGTGCTTCTTCTTAATCTGGGCGAGGACGCTCTCCAAGACCTCGCGCTTGCCCATACGCCCTTCATTTTAGAGCGTGCGCGCAGCCTAAGCAAGTGAGCTCAGAAATAAAAATGCAGCCCCAACCCCGACGTTACCCCACCCCTCGTTCCCCCTAGACCGAATATTCCAACCTCGCCGTTGAGCGCAACGCGCGGCGTCAAGCGCATCTCAAGCCCCACAAGCCCCTGGAGCGGCGTGTAGAGCATCAGCGCGTCCTGCGGCGGCGCATACGCGAAGATGCCCACCCCAGCACCAATATAGAGATCAGCGATCTCAAGATTGATGACTTTTACAAACGCGCGCGGGGTGAAGCTCAACGCGCTGCCGACCACGAAGAAATCTGCCTCAAAGCCGTAGAAATCCGAGATCCAGACCCTGACACTCATCCCCGACGCCGGCAGCGCCTGCGGCGGCGTCATCGGGAACGTGAGCTGCATCCCCGTGCCGAACCCGTACTGACTTGAAAGATTCTCGAGAGCTATTACCGAAAACCCGCTCAGCACAAGCGCGATGAGCGCCAGACCCCCGATCTTAATAGTGTTCTTCATTGTGCCCTCCTCTTGCACTGCGGTTACTCCGCCGGTTGCGGCTGCGGCGTGCGCACGAAGTAATAGTGCAACCCCAAGCTGACTGCGGGGGTGGCACTTACGCCACCTGGGCCAAAGAGCAACGCTTCGCCAAATTCGAGATTGATCGCTAAGCTCGGCAGAATGCTGAGCTCCATGCCCCCTTTCAGCGCAAGATCGCCAACGCTGGGGCCGCCCCAGTACTCCCCAATGTGTAAATTCGCCTCAAAGACCGAGTAAAAGTCGAAAATATCCGTGTCTGCCAAACGCAGCAGCACCTTGCCCGCCACACACCCACTCGTAAAATCCCCCATCGAGATCACAAAGCCGTTCAGCTCCAAGCCAAAGCCCTCTGTAAGCCAATAGCGAAAGCTGATGACACATGGCGCTTGCAGCCCGATCCCAACCGTGCGATACTGCGATAGGTCTTTTGCGGGCAACTCCTGGGCTACGATGGGCATAGCCCATAACCCCACGATGATCCCCACCAAACAGAACGTCCTTGTCATACTCTCACCTCTGCGGTCACAGTACGCGATGCTGCTCAGCAGCGTCAATGGCGCACGGGCGTTTACGTCCAGACACCGATCACCCTGGCACAGACCGGACTCTTTATGCTATAGTGAAGAGACGTGAGAGGAATGGCTGCCCGGTATCTTCTGTATAGTATGCTCGCGCTCGCCATAGCGATTTCGATCTGGGTGGGGCTGCGGCGCATGGCGTGGGATGCTGCATATCAGACCGTGGGCTTGATTATCCCCGCTCAAGAGCTGGACGACTCCCTTAGTGACAAGGAGCTGAGCGACTCTCTTAAACAAATGCGCGCCCAGGGCGTCATCGCTCTCAGTGTAGAGTTTTCAGACCTCCCAGATTGGAAACTCGCACGAGCAGACTTCAGTGATAGTGTCTTCAGGGTTCTTCGCACCGCTCAAGCTGTTGGCTTAGGGATGGCTTTCGTCGTGGACGCTGACCAGCAGGAGATACCGTCATTCACGCTGCGCCCTGATTTTGTGATTCTCATCTCGGAGCGCGGCTCTGTTGTGCCCTCGTGGGTGGTGACCGACTTTCGTGACGCAATGCTTGGGATAGTCGAATTCAGTGAGCCGTCAGAACTGATGCGGCTCTATCAGTGGGGCTGGCGGAACTTCGTGCGCGTCCACGCGATAAAATCTCGTGAGCTAGATCGTCTTGGGGTAGAGGGCGCGCTGACGCGCTGGGAGCGCGCCGTCCAAGAGCGCTCTATTAGACTCTTATGGGTCACTGAGCATCAGAGATTTCCTCGATATCTTGAAGGCCTCAGCCGACGGCTTGCCCAGCTTGGCATGAGGCTTGGGCGGCCATCGGCGCCGGCGCCGTTCGAGAATTCGTATGCGATCTATCTTGCGATAGGGGCGGGCTTTGCGAGCTTCGTCGTGCTGGCACTCATGAGCTTCTCGCGCCTTGCAACGCATGTGCTGCTCTTATGGGAACTGGGCAGCGTGATCGCTCTAGCGATTGTGGGGTTTTGGGATTTGGAGCTAGGGCGTCAAACCCTCGCCCTGATGATCGCGGCTCTAGTTCCGTGGCTCTTGCTCTTTGTGTGCAAAGAGAAGCTTTGGGGCTGGAAGTTGCTCCTCATAGTTTCGTTTGGCTCAAGCTGTGCGGGACTGGCTATAGCAGCGTTGCTGAGCGACCCCTCGTATTTCTTGAAGCTCAATGAATTTCGCGGGGTGAAGCTCGCGCTCGTCGCGCCATCGGTGCTCATTGTGCTTGCGGAGTTAGGGCGCTGGCGAGCGCTGGGGTGGGATAAGCTTACGACTCAGTTAAAGCGCGGGGCGTGGCTTGTCCCCGCGATCGGGCTTGGTGCGCTCTTTTTTGTGTTAGAACGCAGCGGCAATCTTCCCGCGATCCCTGTAGCCCGCTGGGAAGAACTGATTCGGGAGCGTCTCGAAGATTGGCTGACTGCTCGCCCGCGCTTCAAAGAGTTTTTAGTTGGGCACCCCGCCCTCATGCTTTGGCAGAGCGATCACAATCTAGTCCAGCTCGGTTTGCTTGCGCTTGGTGCGCTGGGGCAAGCTTCGATCATCAATACTTTTGTGCACCTGCACACGCCGCTAGCGCTCTCGCTGTGGCGCACGCTCAACGGGCTTGCGCTGGGCTTGCTCATCGGTCTCTTCTTGCGTTCTGTGCTTTTGGGAGTCAGACGATGGCGCCAACGCTCGTGATCGCGGGCTATTACGGCTTTGGCAACTGGGGCGATGAAGCTGCACTCTCTGTACTGATACGCGCTTTGAGAAGCGCGCTGCCCCAAACACGGCTCGTCGTGCTCTCCAACGATCCCCCACGGACAGCTCGTCTTCACGGCATAGAAGCAATCAATCGTTGGAATCTTTTTGAGATTCACCGAGCGCTCGTGCGCGCTTCCGGGTTTATTCTTGGGCCGGGGAGCTTGCTCCAAGACGTCACGAGCACTCGGTCTCTGCTGTACTATCTGGGTTTGCTCTGCTGGGCACAGCAGTATAAGCTGTCCACATATTTGATCGGTCAAGGGATCGGGCCGCTGCGCTCACGATGCTCTGAGCGTTGGGTTGCTAAGACGCTGCAACGAGCGCAGCTTGTGCTGGTGCGCGACCGAGTCAGTTATGAGTGGGCATTGGCGCACGGCGCTCACGTTATTATGGGGGAGGATCTGGCGTTGCTCGCAGGCCCTCACCCCCAGCCCCTCTCCCGTAGTCACCTACGGGAGAGGGGTGCCGCCAGGCGGGGTGAGGGCCAGAGGCCTAAGCTCAGCCTCTCTCTGCGCCCAGGACTCTCGCCGAAAAATATCACTGCGCTCCGTCGCGCGCTGCATACGCTCTCAGCAGACTTTGGGCTTCTCTTCCTGCCGTTTCAAGCCGACCAAGACCTCGCTGTGCTGCAAGAGCTTGCTCCCACGATCCCCAGTGTTGAGGCTCATCGTCTTGACGATCTTCTGCAGGCTATACAGAGCGCAGACGTTGTGCTAGGGATGCGTTTGCATAGCTTGGTCTTCGCGTTGATGTGCGCTGTGCCGTTCTGCGCGCTCAGCTACGATCCCAAGATCGAAAGTTTTCTGCGGCGCGTTGGGGAAATTTGTGATTATCCTGTACAATGGTGGAGCGCGTCAGAGAGATTGAACGAGAGCGTCCTTGTGCAGCACATTCTCGAACTTTATGCCCGGCAAGCTGCTCTGCGAGAGCGTCTGCATCAAGCACGGACAATCTTGCAAACGACAGCACAACGCTCTCTCGATGAGGCGATGCGCGTGATTGCGAGCGATCTTAGCAGCTAGGGGTAGTTTGGTATAGCAAGCATGCTGGTGCTGAAGTAGTTGACGAAATCTCTGGAAGCAGCTATAATGTGCGAGCGTGGGGGTGTGGTGTAGTGGCCTAACACGCTGCCCTGTCAAGGCAGAGATCGCGGGTTCAAATCCCGTCATCCCCGCCAGACTTCGTCTGGACTGTTTGCCTTCGCCAGCCTGCGGCTGGCGAAGATGCAGGTCAAGCGAAGCTTGCCGAGGTAGCTCAGTTGGTAGAGCACAGGACTGAAAATCCTGGTGTCGGCGGTTCGAGTCCGCCCCTCGGCACTCTGCTCATACACAAGCCCTCTGTTTACTTGCACCCCCACCGCCCTTCACGCTAAACTGTAGAAACTATACTCTATCACGGAAGGAGAGAGCACATGCCCTATCCCACAGAGTATCGCTACACGAAAGAACACGAATGGGTCAAGCTCGAGGGCAACCGAGCCAGAGTCGGTATCACCGATCATGCCCAGCACGAGCTGGGCGATATCGTCTACGTCGAGCTGCCCAAGGTTGGCACAAAAGTCAAACAGATGCAAGAATTTGCTACCGTCGAGTCCGTCAAGGCCGTCTCCCCCATCTACGCTCCCCTCAGCGGTGAAATCGTCGAAGTCAATAGGGAGCTCGAAACAAAACCCGAGTTGATCAACCAATCTCCGCACGAGCAAGGCTGGATCGCGATCATCGCTGCTAGTGATATCAAGGAGCTCGATACCCTGCTGACCGCCGAACAGTACGAACAGCACATCGGGGGGCACTGATCAGCTATGTCTTCGTTTGAGTTCATCCCTAATACACCGGAAGATCAGCGCAAGATGCTCGCCGAGATTGGGCTCTCCGATATCGAAGAACTCTTCGCTGATATCCCCCCTGAGGTGCTCAAAAAATTTAGGCCTATAGGGCTAGAACCCCTCAGCGAGCTGGAAGTCAAACAGCTGCTCACCGGGCTTGCGCAGCAGAACGCCCATACGGAGCAGTACGTGAGCTTTCTCGGCGGCGGCATCTACGATCACTACGTGCCCGCGATCATCTCCCATCTCATCTTGCGCGGGGAATTTTTGACGTGCTACACGCCCTACCAAGCTGAGCTCTCCCAAGGGACGCTCACGTGGATGTTCGAGTTCCAGACGATGATCTGCGAGCTGACGGGCATGGAGGTCGCCAATTCTTCTATGTACGACGGCGGCTCGGCTTTAGCTGAAGCCATGCTCATGGCCAAGAACGTCACGGGGAAAAAGAGATTCTTAGTTGCCAAAAGCCTTAATCCGTACTATCGCCAGTGCGTGGAGACCTACGCGTGGGGCGCAGGGTTAGAACTCGTTGACGTGCCTTTCACTGAAGAGGGGCAGCTTGACCGCTCGGCCCTCGTAACTAATAACCTTGCTGGGTTGATCGTGCAAACCCCCAACTTCTTCGGGGTGATCGAAGATGTAACAGGGCTGAAAGAGCTTATCAAAGACGCATTTCTGATCGTGAGCGCGAATCCCATCTCGCTAGGGATTTTAGCTCCCCCGGGAATCTTTGGCGCGGATATCGTCGTTGGGGAGGGGCAGCCGTTGGGAATCTCTCAAAGCTTTGGAGGCCCATTGCTGGGAATCTTTGCGACGAGAATGAGCTATGTGCGGAAGATGCCGGGGCGCGTGGCCGGACGCACCGTGGACGCCGATGGCCGCGTCGGATACGTCATGGCGCTGCAGACCAGAGAGCAGCACATCAGAAGAGAAAAAGCGACTTCAAATATCTGCACAAACCAAGCGCTGATGGGCCTGATCGCGACGATCTATCTGGCGACGCTGGGGCGGCGTGGCTTGAGAAGATTGGCCGAGCTGAATCTGCAAAAAGCCCACTATCTCGCGGAAAAGATCTCGAAGCTCCCAGGGTTTGCGCTGCGCTTTTCCGGGCCGTTCTTCAACGAATTTGTCATGCAGACGCGCAAGAAGCCTACACGACTGTTAAAAGCTCTGCGCGACGAGGGCTTCTTGGGCGGCCTCGATCTTGCGCCCTACGAGCTTTTAGACGGCAATAATCTCTTAATCGCTGTCACCGAGAAGCGCACGCGCAACGAGATGGATCAGTTTGTCAAGATTCTGAAAGGAGCCTGATATATGGGAACGACGATCTTCGATAGGGGCGAGGAGAGCCGCATAGGGTTGAGGCTTCCCACTCTAGATGTCCCAGAGAGAAACTTAACGGAGCTGATCCCCGCCTCTCTCATCCGCAAGGAGGACCCCAAGCTTCCCCAAGTCTCACAAGTCGAGGTCGTGCGACACTACACCAAGCTCTCACGGATGAACTACGGGGTCGATAACGGCATCTATCCGCTGGGCAGCTGCACGATGAAGTATAATCCCCGTATTAACGAAGATATGGCGCGGCTGCCTGGGTTCGCCCATGCTCATCCCTTGCAAGGGGACGAGCTCTCCCAAGGGGCGCTCAAACTCATGTACGAGCTAGGGGAGTATCTCTGCGCTATCGGCGGCATGGACGCGATCACGCTGCAACCCGCGGCGGGCGCTCACGGGGAGCTCACGGGAATGCTTTTGATTAAAAAGCACTTCGAGCGCACGAGAGAACTTCATAAGCGCACGAAGATCCTTCTGCCCGACTCTGCTCACGGGACTAATCCTGCTTCAGCAGCTACGGCGGGGTTTGAGGTCGTGCCTATTCCCTCAGATGGGCGCGGCCTGGTAGACTTAGAAGCCCTGAGGGCCCATCTGAATGAATCCGTCGCCGGGATCATGCTCACCAACCCCAACACACTGGGGCTCTTTGAGACGGATATCTTAGAGATTACTAAGCTCATTCACGATGTGGGCGGCTTCGTCTATTATGACGGGGCCAATCTCAATGCGATTGTGGGGCGAGCCCGTCCCGGTGACATGGGCGTTGACATCGTGCATTATAACTTACACAAGACGTTCAGCACGCCGCACGGGGGAGGCGGTCCAGGCTCCGGCCCCGTCGCGGTTGTCAAGAAGCTCGAACCGTATCTGCCGGTGCCGCGCATCGTCAAAGAGAAAGAGAAATACTCTTTGGACTACGAGCGCCCGCACTCGATTGGGAAAGTGCACTCGTTCTATGGGAACTTCGGGGTGCTCGTGCGAGCGTACACGTATATCAGAATGATGGGCGATGCAGGTTTGAAAGCCGTGAGCACCAATGCCGTGCTCAACGCCAATTACTTACGAGCGCGGCTGAGCAAATTTTACAAAGCCCCCTATGACAGACTCTGTATGCACGAGTTCGTGCTGACGACCAAGGGCATGTCTGAAGAGATCCGCACCTTGGACGTCGCGAAGAGATTGATCGATTACGGGGTTCATCCGTCGTCGATCTACTTCCCGTTGATAGTGCCCGAAGTGATGATGATCGAGCCCACCGAGACGGTGAGCAAAGAAGAATTAGATCAGTTCGCAGACGCGCTCATCGCAGTCGCTCGGGAGATGAAAGAGAACCCGCAGGTGCTCAAGGAAGCCCCCCACGCGGTGCCGGTCTATGGGGCTTCGGTGCGACGCTTAGACGAGGTGCGCGCTGCGAAAGAGCCGATCCTGCGCGGCTGAGCGCACCAGCGCTTCAGGGTCAACAGGGTCCTTTGGCTTTCGCTTTTTTATGCGGTACAATAGGGCCTGACGGGCTGACCCGTCAGGAGGAATCCGCGTTTATGAAGAAGTCGTGGCTCATTGCTGGAGCTGTTATTGCTGTGGTCGTCTTTGCGCTCGTGTTGATCGTGATCAATCCCGGACAAAAACCGCCTGAATCTCCACAACCCACGGCTCAACCACAAGAGCCTCAACCCCCAGAAACGGCTACCAAGCCACCAGAGCCGCAGCAGCCTGCAGAGCCAAGCCCTCCAGTTACTCCTAAGCCCCAAGAGCCTCAATCTCCTCCAGTGACTGTGCCTCCAACGCCCAGACCGGAAGTGAAAAACCCCGACACATACGTGGTCGTCGGCATCGGGGATTTTATAGACACGCTCGACCCCGCAGCCGCGTATGACACCGGCTCTGGAAGCATTATCTTCAATATCTACGAGACGCTTATCTTCTTTGACGGCCCGCACCCGGATAAGTTCGTCCCCTGGCTAGCCACGGCCGTGCCTAGCATTGAGAACGGACTTATCAGAGACGGCGGGCGCACCTATCTCTTCCCCATCCGTCAGGGTGTAAAATTTCACTACGGCCCGGTCAAGGACGCCAACGGCAATGAGATCCCCGGCAGCGGCGTTCTCACCCCTGAAGACGTCGAATACTCTTTCGAGCGCGGGATGCTCCAAGACCGCGCTGGAGGCCCCCAGTGGCTCTTATTAGAGCCGTTGCTTGGCGTCTCTTCGATCTTAGACTTAGCAAAACAAGTCGAGAGCGAGTTGCACGGTAAAAGCCCCGACGAAATCAAATCCATAGATGACGTCAGCCCCGAAGGATTGCTCGAGGTGTGCAAGCGCGTGAAGGCGACCGTGGAAGTCGATGACGGCAACGCCGTCTTTCACTTAAAAGAACCGTTCGCGCCGTTCTTGCAGATACTGGTTGGTATGTGGGGCTCGATCGTAGACAGAGAGTGGGTCATGGCTGAGATCAAAGAGATCAACAAGAAAGCAGGCTGGGACGGCAGCTGCGACACATGGCGAAAATTCTACGATCCACCCACAGAAGAGAGCGAGCTCTTTCATATCACAAACGGGACGGGGCCGTATCTCTTAGAGCGCTGGCGCAGAGAAGAAGAGATCGCGCTCAAAATAAACAAAGACTACTGGCGCGAGCGCCCTGCGTATCTCAATGTCAATATTAAGTTTAATCGCGAGTGGGCCACACGACTGCTTATGCTCCAAAACGGCGATGCCGATGCTGTCTCGATCTTGCCCCGCAACCGCGATCAAGTCTACCCGTTGGTGGACCAAGGGCTTGTGACAATGTATAAAGACCTGCCTGATCAGTGCATGTCGTTCTGGATGCCCAACCAGAAAGTCAACCCGGAGAACAACCCCTATATTGGTTCGGGCAAGCTCGACGGCGACGGCATTCCCCCTGACTTCTTCAGCGATATAGACGTACGCAAGGGTTTTGCGCACACGTTCGATTGGGATACGTATATCACTGAAGCCCTCGAGGGCGATTCAGTTCAGGCCAAGACTATTATGATTAAAGAAGTCTTCGGCTACAACCCCGATGTGCCCTATTACTCGCTCGATCTCGAGAAGGCGACAGAGCACTTCAAGCGTGCCTGGGGTGGCCAAGTCTGGGAGAAGGGGTTTAAGCTCTTTATGCCCCATGTCCCTGGTGGCAGCCGCGTCGCCCTTGATATTCTCAAACAGAACTTAGAGAAGATCAACCCCAAGTTCAAGCTCGAAGCCCTCGAATTCCAAGGGACGCAG
>JBKBIX010000034.1:0-14432 GCA_046293845.1 Bipolaricaulia bacterium
TTGGGAAAGATCCTTGACCCCGTAGCTGATAAAGCGCTTTTTCTCAGCTTGTTTGTTGCTCTCACGGTTCAGGGGCGTCTGCCTTGGTGGGCTGTGGGAGCATTCGCTCTACCCCCGAGCGTCTTGACCGTAGGAGTCTTGTGGCTGCGCTGGAAGACCGCCCGCTGGGTGATCATCGAGGCGCGCGCACTGGGCAAGACCTCCTCAACGTTGCTCTCAGCGGGGCTAGTGGGAGTTCTGCTGGAGCCTGTCCTGGGAGACTTCTTCGCGAAGCTCGCTCTCGCTGTGCTTGCCCTCGGCATCGCGCTCTCTTATGCCGCGCTGGGCGATTATATCTTCATTGCCCTCAAGCAGTTGAAGGAACTCGCGAGGGAGCGGCGCCACGAGCTCTAGGCGCTCTCCCGTTATCGGGTGTGTAAGCTTCATGTGCCACGCATGGAGCATCAGCCGCGGCGCTAGCTTCTGAGAGCTGTACAGCTCGTCGCCGACAACCGCGTGGCCGATGGCGCTCAGATGGACGCGAATCTGATGGGTTCGGCCCGTCAGCGGGCGAACTTCGAGAAGCGTCGTGCGAGAGAATCTTTCGCGCACACGGAACTCTGTAATAGCCGGCTTTCCCGTAGGGATGATCTTCATGCGTTGACGACGCACGGGGTCGCGCCCGATGGGGCCCTCGATTCGACCTTCGTCTTCCGTAACGCGCCCGTGCACCAGCGCGAGATAGACCTTCTCAACCGTTCGGCGCTTGAACTGCTCGATCAAGCTCAGATACGCTAAGTCCGTCTTAGCTACAAGAAGAACCCCGCTCGTCCCCTCATCCAAACGGTGGACGATCCCTGGGCGTCGCGGCGCACCAAAGCTCGCCAGAGCACAATGACTCACTAATTGATTGATCACAGTACCGTGGGGATGCCCTGCTGCAGGGTAGACCACCATGCCTGAAGGCTTGTCAATCGCTATAAGGTGCTCGTCTTCGTAGATCACGGGCAGAGCGAACGGCTCAGGCTCCACGAGCTTTGTAGGGGCCATCTCCGGCAGATTCAGCTCGATCAGATCATTGGGGCGGACACGGAACCCCGCGCGCGCGGGCTGCCCATTAAGCAAGACAGCCCCAGCTCTAACTAACGCTTGCACGCGCGAGCGTGTCAGAGCCGGATCGTTCACGTGGGCCAGCAGCCACAGATCAAGGCGGGTCTTAGCTCCGTCTTCTGGGACGCGAAAGACCAGACGCATAGCCCTTCTAGAATACTATAGCCCTGTGATCACGACAACCCGATTGCACTGAAAAAGCCTTGCGAGTATAATCAAATGACAATGATCTCTCAGGTGGAGATGGCTGTCCATACAGTGGCAGAGCGGATCGCCCTGGAGCACGGGGTAGAGCTCTATTGGCTGGAGATGAGAACTGCAGGCCCGCGCTGGCAGGTGACGGTCTATATTGACCGCGTGGGAGGGGTCAGCATTGACGACTGCGAGCGTGTGAGCCGCGCTTTAGAAGGGCCCTTGGATGCGCTCATTGATCACAGCTATATCCTTGAGGTCTCGTCCCCAGGGATCGATCGCGCGCTGCACACCCGCACGCACTACGAGCGCGCCATGGGCAAGCCCGTGGAACTGCGCCTGCGCTCCCCACGCGACGGCCATAAGGTCCTGCAAGGGTGGCTCTGCGGGCTCGACAGGGATGCGATCCTCCTCGCCGATGCCCGCGGAGAGACTATCCGCGTCTCCCTCAACGATGTGACAGAAGCCCGCGTGACCGAGAGCCGGTTTCTCTAAATTCAGGAGCGTGAAGACTCTCTATGAACATCGAGTTTCTTGAGGCTTTGGAAGAGATGGCCAAGGAGGAGGGCATCGAGCGCGAGGACCTCTATGAAGCCGTCAAAAAGGGGCTTAAAGTAGCGTATATCGAGCAGTTCGGCCCGGCCACGAACTTAGAGATCGAGATTGACCGCACCTCGGGGGATATTCACGTGGTCGTGGACGGCCAGCCCAAAGATATTGCGCTCACGGACCTCGGGCGCATCGCCACGCGCAAAGCCGAAGAGACCATCAAGAACGAGATCATCGCCAAGCGCCGCCAAAAGATCTTAGAGCGCTATCAGAGCCGCGTGGGACAGATCATCAGTGGGCATGTCCATCGCTTCCAAGGGGCTGATGTCTGGGTCAATCTGGGGCAAGTCGAGGCACTCCTGCCCGAATCCGAAAGAATCCCCGGGGAGCGCTATCGTATCGGTTCAGTGTTGAAAGCCTATGTGATGCGTGTGGAGCGCACGCAGGGGGACCCAAGAATTCTCTTATCGCGCGCGGCGAAAGAATTCGTGCAGAAGATGCTCGAGCTTCAAGTGCCGGAGATCGAGCAGGGGCTGGTGCGCATTGAAGCGATCGCTCGCGAGCCGGGGGTGCGCACCAAGGTCGCAGTGCGCTCCCTCACTGCTGAGCTGGACCCCGTCGGGACGTGCGTCGGCGCGGGGGGCAGCCGTGTCCGAGAGATCGTGCGCGAGCTGGGCGGGGAGAAGATCGATATTATTCGCTGGAGCTCCGACGTGCGCGAGCTCATCAAGAACGGCCTCGAACCCGCCAAGGTCCTTCAGATTGACCTTGACGAGACCAAGAAGGAAGCGCGGGTGATCGTCCCCGATTCGGAGCTGTCGCTGGCCATTGGCAAGGGGGGCCAGAACGTCCGTCTCACGGCCAAGCTGACTGGATACAAAGTGGACGTCACCAGCCCGGGGGAACTCGCCAAGAGCGCGGAAGAGACATCCGTGGCGCCAGCTCCTTAGTCTATGCGTGCTGCGCTTTTGTCTAGGGTCTATCGGCTGGTACGCCGACGGGCCTGGCTGGTGCTGCTGCTCGCGGCAGTGCTCAGCAGCGCCGCGCTCGTCTATATTCTCGATCTGCCCATGCGCAGCTCGTTCTTGGATCTCCTCCCCCCAGGAGACCCCCTGATCACGAAGTTTCAAGAGCGCGAAGAGATCGTCAAGAAGAGCGATGCTGTAGATATCGTCTTAGCGCTCTCTGACCCGCAGCATTCCCCGCGCGACGCTGAGCGCCTCAAGACCGTCGCCGAACAGATCGTCGTTCCTGCGCTGACTCAGAACCCAGAGCTCCAGTCCGTCAGCTTTACCAAAGATATTCAGACGCGCCGTGGCGATGAGTTGCTCTCCCTGCGCGATGAGATCTTGCTCAAGCTGAGGGAGTACCAAGACCGTTTGCGCAGCGTGCTGCCAGAGGCCCAGCCTGCGGCGACAATCCCAGGGGTCCGCGATCTTATTGAGATTTACACGCGGATCAATACCGAGCTGGAGCGGATCTTCGGGCCGGAGTTCGACTGGCGACAACTCGTCCTCAACCCGTTGGAGCTCGTCAAGCGCTTCGAAGAGCTTGAGAAGCTCAATCAGAGCGTCAAGGACGAGTTCGATCGCGCCCCAGCACTGATTGGGGCAGCTGATCGCTTAGTCGCTGACCTGCTCCAGACCGTTCAGGAGATCAGCAACGCGATTGACGATCTGTTAACGTGGCCCCAGGAGCTCTACCTCTCCCAGGACGGCACAAAGCTGCTCATTAGGGCCCGCCCCAAGCAGAGTTCGCAGTATAGCTTGGAGTATAACCGCGCCCTCATCCGCTCGATACAAGAGACGCTTCACTCGCTCAAGCTCGAAGATCACGGGATGACGTGGGGGGTGACCGGCCCCTACGCGATCGCCGCGGAGACCAACTATCAACTGAACGTAGACATGCGCAATACCACGATCATCTCGGCCATCGGCGTCATGGTCGTTATCGTGCTCACGCTGCGCCGCTTCTTCTACCCGATCTTAGCGCTGATCGTGCTCTTCCTCGCGTTGATCGGGACATTAGCTTGGGCGAAGTTCTCCACCAACGGGCTGAACTTGGTGACATCGTTTCTGCCCCCGTTGATCTTGGGGCTGGGGATAGACTACGGGATCAATTTCATCGCGCACTTCTTGCAGGAGCGTCGCGCGGGACGCCGCTTCGAGGCGGCCATCAGATCCGCGATCGAGCACAAGGGCTCCGCGTTGATCACCGCATCGTTAGCGACGTCTTTGGTGCTCTTTGGGCTGATGATCGCCAATTCCCCGGGGCTGTACGAGATGGGGATCATCGCTGGGGTCGGGGTGCTCCTAGCGCTCGCGGCGACGCTGCTCATCCTGCCCGCGCTGATGGTCGTCTCGCACATCATGTTGCGCCGCAGAGAGGTAGGGGCAGGCCCCTGTGCCTGCCCCTGGGCAACCACAGGGGGTTGCCCCTACAATTGTGAGGAAGAGACTGTGAGCGATCGCTTGTGGGGCTGGGCCCGTTGGCCTATTATAGTTATTACGATTGGGGGCAGTCTCTTCATGCTCACCCAGGCAGCGCACGTCGGCTTTCGGTTCGCCGATGAAGAGCTTGTTCCGCAGGACCTGCCCGCTCGCCTGGTCCAACAGACCGTGCGCCGCGAGTTCGACGTGGGCACGGCCGGCTTGGCTGAATACTTTCTGTTCTTCGCCCCTACTCTTGATGAGCTTCGGCGCGTGAACGACGGCCTGCGCGACCTGCAAGCGCGCGGCTTCATAGACGCTGTCTATTCTCTGTTGGCGTTCTTGCCCCCTGATCCTGTCGAGGCCCAGCAGTTCTTTCAAGGGCTCTCGCTAAACTTAGAGCGCGACCTCCAGCGCGCCGAAGGCGAGATCGCACGCCAAAGCCAAGAGCTCCAACTGCTCCAAGACCTCACGGTGCAGATCGTTACTCTGAAGGGCAATCTCACTCGTATCTTGGACCGCATTGCCCTCACCGCCGTGCCCGCGGAGAGAGTAGCCTCAGCAGTGCACGGGCAGATCACCCAGCTTGAAGCTATTGAAGCCGGCATCCAAGGCCTGGAAGCGATGCAAACGCGCTTGAGCAATTTGCACATTCGCTTAGGTGAGCTGAATGGCACCGTGAGCGCACTGCTCAAGAAGATCGCTGAGCTCCAGCAGGTCCAGGGGCTTCTGCAAGCCTTGCCCAAGGACTTGCAAGAGCGCTTCGTCACCAAAGAGCGCGAGTTCATCCTCTACGCCCACTTGAAGCGCACCACGATCAATGATCCCAAGCTCTATCGGGAGTTCATCGCGGCGGTGCAGTCGTTCAGCTCCGACTTCATTGGGTATCCCATGGTGCAAGACCATCTGGAGCGCAAGATGAAGAGCGACTTTCAGGCCTCGACGGTGCTCGCCAGCGCGATCATTCTGGTCATTCTCACGGTGGGGCTGGGCTGGCGCTGGGCCCTGCTGGGGATCATCCCTGTGGGGCTGGGCTTTCTCTGGATGCTCGGAGCGATGCGGCTTTCTGGGCTTAACTTTAACTTCGCTAACATCTTCATCTCGTCGTTGCTCATCGGGAACGGCGTGGACTATGCGGTCTATCTGTTGCACGGCTTTTTGGAGGATCGCCATGTGGGAATGGCATGGAAGAAGACGGCCGCGCCCATCGTGGGATCAGCGCTCACGACGATGGTCAGCTTCGGGAGCTTGCTCTTTGCCACGACGCCGGGGCTGAGGGCGTTTGGGCAGTCAGCGCTCTACGGCGTCGGATTCACGACGCTGTTTACTCTGATCTTCCTTCCGGCGTTGCTCTCCTTCGCCCGTCACCCTCAGACCCATTGATTGCCTGCATCTTCCTCGTTATAATAGCAGTTTGAGGACACAGCTGTCAGCGTGCAGGAGGTCGAACGAGAATGATAGTGTCTGTACAGATGCAGCTCGTCGTGCTCCTCACGCTCTTTCTCTACTCTTACGTTGTGAAGAGGTGGCACTCGTATGGTGTTTGTGATTGGGTTGACAACTTCACTGGTGATACTCGCTCTGGTCGGTGGCTGGGTGGTAGGGCGCTGGCAGGTGCGGCGCGAGCTGGTGCGCACCCATCAGCGCGCGGAAGAGATCTTAGAGGCGGCACGCCACGAGGCCGAAGCCCTCAAGGCGGCCAAGCTCGCCGAGGTCGAGAAGGCGTTCAAGGCCCGCGAAGACGAGCTGGACCGACGCATCAAGCGCCAGGAGGAGAAGCTTGAACGGCTCGAAGCACGCCTGCTCAAACGAGAAGAGCGCCTCGAGCAGAAGGGCGTGGAGCTGCTCCGTGCGGAGAAATCGCTCAAAGAAGATTTACAAAGATTGAACGAGCTGATTCTCCAAGGGGAAGCCCTGCTCGCTGGGGAGCGCAAACGCCTCGAAGAGCTCTCGGGGCTCTCCGCCGAACAGGTGAAAGAGCTACTCGTGCAGCAAGTCGAAGAGGAAGCTGAACGCTTCTTTGCCAAGAAGATCCGACAGGTCAAGGAGCGCGCTGAAGCTGAGGCCGAGCGCGAAGCGCGCAAGATCATCGCCACAGTGATTCAAAGATACGCGGCTGACGAAGTGGAGTCAACGACCATGAGCCATGTGCCGTTGCCCAATGAAGAGTATAAAGGGCGGGTGATCGGCAAGGAGGGCCGCAACATCCGGGCGTTTGAGGCGCTCACGGGCGTCGAGGTCTTAGTAGACGATACTCCTGACGCGATCTCGCTAAGCTGTTTTCATCCCGTGCGTCGCGAGACGGCCCGCCTGGCTATGGAAAAGCTCTTAGAAGACGGGCGGATTCACCCGGCCCAGATCAAAAAACAAGTCGACAAAGCCAAAGAGCGCATCGCCCAGCGCATCAAAGAAGAGGGGCAAAAAGCGCTCTTTGAGATTGGCCTGGATGGTATGCATCCCGCCCTAGTCGAGCTGGTGGGGCGCCTGAGCTTCCGCACTAGTTACGGGCAGAATCAGCTGCGTCACAGTCTCGAGGTCGCTTATTTAGCGGGGGCGTTGGCGGCAGAACTGGGGCTGGACGCGACTATGCAGAAGCTCGCCAAGCGCGCAGGGTTGCTCCATGACATCGGCAAGGTCGTCGATCACAAAGTCGAAGGGTCGCACGCGCTGATCAGCGCGGAGATGGCGCGGCGCTACGGCGAACCCGAAGAGGTCGTGCACGCGATTGCGGCGCACAACGAGGACGTGGAAGCGCGCACGCTGTTGGCCGTGATCTTGCAAACTGCCGATGCGCTGTCGGCGGCACGCCCCGGCGCTCGCCAGGAGACATTTGAAGCGTATGTGCAGCGGCTCGAAGCGCTAGAAGAGATCTGTCATAGCTTCCCCGGCGTTGAAGAAGCCTACGCGATTCAAGCGGGCCGCGAAGTCCGGGTGATGGTCCGCCCAGAGGAAGTGGACGACGACATGGCCGCGAAGCTCTCCTACGATATTGCTCGCTGTATCGAGGAGAAGATGCAATACCCCGGCGAGATCAAAGTTCATGTGATTCGGGAGATCAAGTTTGTCGAGACTGCGAAGTAGCGACGTTGTGAGATATGGCCAAGGTACGCGCGATTGTCCGCATTAGTGGGGATGTGCAAGGGGTAGGGTTTCGCAACTTCACGGTGCGCCAGGCGCGGCCGTTGGGGCTGTCGGGATACGTGCAGAATCTTCGGGACGGCAGTGTGCGCGCCGAGATCGAGGGAGAGCGCGCTCAGATCGAGAAGCTGCTCGACATCCTCAAGACCCAGGGCCCAGGCACGGTCGAGAATATAGAAGTGATCTGGTCCGAGTATCTCGACGAGTTCACGGGGTTTGGGATTCAGATGTGAGCGAGAGCAACTGCCGCAGCACCGTCTGCAGAATCCCGCCGTTCTTGTAGTACTCAATCTCGATGGGCATATCGAGCCGCGCGATCACTGTGAATTCAGTCACGCTCCCATCAGGCTTGTACGCCCGCACTGTCAGCTCTTGTCTGGGTCTTTCGAGCTTGGAGATGCCCTCAATATCGAAGCTCTCTCGCCCCGTCAGCCCCAATACTGCGGCGTTCTGCCCGTCTCGATACTGCACCGGCAACACCCCCATCCCTACTAAATTCGCACGATGGATGCGCTCAAAGCTCTCCGCTAGGATCGCTTTGACACCCAAGAGCGCCGGCCCCTTCGCCGCCCAGTCCCGTGAGCTCCCCATCCCGTACTCCTTGCCCGCTAAGACTATCAAGGGCACGTCTTCGGCTTGATAGCGCATGGCTGCGTCGTAGATGCTCATGCGCTCCCCGTCGGGGAAGTGCACTGTCACCCCGCCCTCGACCCCCGGCACCAAGAGATTCTTCAAGCGCACGTTGGCGAACGTCCCGCGCATCATCACTTCGTGATTGCCCCGCCGCGAGCCATACGAATTGAAATCTCTCTTCTCGATGCCGCGCTCCATGAGATATCTCCCCGCGGGGCTGTCTACGGGGATATCCCCCGCCGGCGAGATGTGATCCGTCGTCACTGAATCGCCCAGCATCACCAAGACCCGCGCGCCGTGAATATCTGTGAGCGGTGTGGGCGTGAGCGAAAGCTCTTTAAAGTACGGAGGCTCTTGGATGTACGTCGAGCCTGGATCCCAGTGATAGAGTTCACCCTCGACGCCAGTGATCGCGTTCCATTGGGGATTCCCGTCGAAGACGCTCGCATACGTCTTCTGGAACATCTCCGGCGTGATAGAGCGAGCGATGATTGCCTTGATCTCTTCTTGAGAGGGCCAGAGATCTTTGAGATAGACGGGTCTTCCGTCTTTGTCGGTGCCCAGCGGCTCATGCGCCCAGTCAATATCTACCGTTCCCGCGAGCGCGTAGGCAACTACTAACGGCGGCGACGCGAGGAAATTCGCTTTCACTAAGGGGTGGATGCGCCCCTCGAAGTTGCGATTGCCCGACAAGACGGCAGCCGCGACGAGGTCCCTCTCTAAAATCTCCTTGGCCACAGGTTCAGGGAGTGGCCCGCTATTCCCAATACATGTCGTGCAGCCGTAGCCGACCACGTGAAAGCCTAGCTCTTCAAGATAGGGCATCAGCCCGGATCTCTGTAAGTATTCCGTGACGACCTTAGAGCCGGGGGCTAAGCTTGTCTTCACGTGCGAGGGGACTTTCAGCCCGCGCTCGACGGCTTTCTTCGCAAGTAATCCTGCCGCGATCATCACCGACGGATTAGAAGTGTTGGTGCACGACGTGATCGCGGCGATAACGACCGAGCCGTGCTGCAAGCTTCGCTTGACGTTCACGGCGAAGGCGTACAGTCCAGACGAAGTCTGGTGAGGGGCGGGGTGAGGCAGTGCCGTGAGTGCCTTGCGAAACTCGCGCTTGACGTCCCAGAGCCGGATTCTATCTTGTGGGCGCTTCGGCCCAGCGACCGACGGCTCGACATCTTCTAATCTCAGCTCAAGCGTATCTGTGAAGGCCGGCTCGGGCGTCTTGTCTGTTCGGAAAAGCCCTTGCTCTTTACAGTATCGCTCGACGAGGTCTATCAGCTCTGGGCTGCGCCCGGTCTGCTGTAAGTATCTCAGCGTCTCGTCGTCTACGGGGAAGAAGCCGCACGTCGCCCCGTATTCAGGGGCCATGTTCGCAATTGTCGCTCTGTCGGGGAGCGAGAGCTGCGACAGCCCCTCCCCGTAGAATTCGACGAATTTATCTACGACGCCCTTCGTGCGCAGCATCTGCGTCACGGTCAAGACCAAATCCGTCGCGGTGACGCCCTCGCGCAGCTGTCCTGTGAGCTTAAAGCCGATCACTTCTGGAGTAACGATATATAAGGGCTGGCCGAGCATACACGCTTCAGCTTCGATGCCCCCCACGCCCCACCCCAACACCCCTAACCCGTTGATCATCGTCGTGTGCGAATCCGTCCCCACGAGCGTATCGGGAAACGCGATCAGTTCAGAGTTCTGTTTGCGCGTCATCACGACTTGGGCTAAGAATTCCAAGTTGACTTGGTGGACGATCCCCGTCGCTGGGGGGACGACTCGAAAATTCTGAAACGCTTTCTGCCCCCACCGCAGAAACTCATAGCGCTCTCGGTTTCGTTCGAATTCTATCTCAGCGTTACGCTGGAGCGCCAAGCGCGACCCAAAGTAATCGACTTGGACGGAGTGGTCTATGACTAAATCTACGGGGACGAGCGGGTTGATCTTCGTCGGATCGCCCCCTAGTCTCTTCACCGCTGAGCGCATCGCTGCAAGATCAACGACAGCCGGGACTCCCGTGAAATCTTGGAGCAGGACGCGCGCGGGCTTGAATGGGATCTCTCGCCCAGTCTTGGGATTCCATCGTGCGAGCGCTATGATATCGTCTTCGGTGATGACCCGCCCATCGCAGTGGCGCAGCACCGCTTCGAGCAGGATCTTCAGGGAGAAGGGCAAGCGAGCAATCTTCCCGATGCCAGACTTCTCTAACGCATCGAGCCGATAGAGCACGGCCTTGCCGTCTTTGAGCGCAAAGCTCTGTCGAGAGAGTTGAGCGATCGTCATCGTGTGCAAACTCCTTTGTGTATTTCCAAGTTTGTGAGTTCTTCAGTATAATCAGGGCGTGAGCAAGTTGCAATCACAGGCGGTGGCCCGTGTGAAAGATCATGCTTGAATTTTGGCTCTGTTTCGTGCCGCTCTTTGTCGCCGTAGACGCTTTAGGGACGCTGCCGATCTTTATCAGTTTGACGGCGGGGCTGGAGCGCGCTCGCGTGCGCAGGGTTCTGTGGGAGTCGCTGCTGACGGCTACGGCCGTCGCGTTGGCGTTTCTCGGTGTGGGCAAGGGGGTCTTCGCGCTCTTGGGGATTACGGTCGCTGATTTCATGATCGCCGGGGGGGTTTTGCTCTTTTTGCTGTCGCTGCGTGGGCTGCTGACTGGGGAACGCGAACACTTCTCCAGTGAGCCGGAGGACGTAGGTGCAGTGCCCTTAGGAGTCCCGTTGATCGCCGGCCCAGCGGTCTTCACCACAAGTCTCTTGCTCGTCGACGAGTATGGGGTGATCCCGACTACGCTCGCGCTGATCGTCAACATCGCGATTGCTGGCGCGATCTTTTGGGCCTCGGCGTGGGTGACGCGGCTGTTGGGGGAATCGGGGTTGCGCACGCTGTCTAAGATCGCCAGCTTAATCTTAGCGGCGATCGCGGTGATGATCGTGCGCAAGGGGGTTCTGAGCTATCTCAGTTAGAAATCTTCCCAGTCCGGCTCCGCGGGGATGAGCGGCAGCCCTTGGGCATCAACGGGCAGCAGGGCGCGGCGCACAACGCCGCGAAAGCCCCCATCGGGCATCGCGCCGTCCCAGACCTCACTGCGATAAATTAATACGGACGTTGGCTGGCTCTGCCCCATGAGCACGGCCAAGAGAATCTTGAGCTTTTCAAAGAGGATCGTCTCGTTCTTAGAGAGGCGTTCGCGCACGAAGTTGACAACCCGATTGCTATCTTCAGTGTACGCTGCGAAAAGCTCTGCGAAGTCTTCATACTCGTTGGTGGTCGCGTAGCGGCGTCCGCGCAAGAGCGGACCGATGAAATTCCCCGGCTCAGACCCAGAACGACGATACAGTTGACGATAGGCTTGGACTTGCTGCGGCGTGAACACCCGGAAGTGCGCGACATGCGCTATTTCGTGAAAGACGACGACCATAAAGTCTTTACAGTTAGGGATGGTGTCGCAGTTTAAGCCGTCGTAGAGTTCGATATACGAGCCGTAGGCGCGGCCGGCAGCGTCGGGATCGCGGGGGAGTCTCTTGATCTGCGTGACCGCCGAGCGGATGTGCGCTGGCAGCGCCTTGAAGATCGCATAGAGCGTGGCGCACTCGTAGATGTCGAAGTCGCGGGTGCTCTCGGAGACAATGGAGACCCCAAAGTCTGTGTAAATCTGCTCGCAGGTGCCGGTCTGGAGTCCTTGTTGGGCGGTGCTAAGCGACGCGGAGCTGCTCAGCACGATTAACAATAATAGAGCTATGAAGCGACGATACATAGCCTTTCCTCCTGAATGACACTGTCACGTCTGTAGACGGTATCATACTCGAGAGGGCCGTTCCCGTCAAGCTGTGGGTATTGACGTTCGGTGCCCCAGAGGAGTATAATCAGCTCAACAGAAAAGGAGGCGTTACGCTATGCGAGTGATCGTCAGATGGAGCGTTGTCGTCGGCGTGTTGGTCTTGGCGTTGGGGATCGGCGGGCTTGTCCCGCAGGCGCAGACCCAAGTCTTCAAGGTCTGCTCGGACATCTCCTGGCCGCCGTTTGAGTGGACGGATGCCAAGGGGCAGTTCGTGGGGTTCGATCTGGACGTGATGCGCATCATCGCGATCCTGAAGGCCTATAAGATCGAGATTCAAAATCTCGGGTTCGACTCGATCATCCCAGCGGTGCAAGCCGGCCAGTGCGACATCGGCGCGTCGGGGTTCACTATCACGAAGGAGCGCGCACAGGTCGTAGACTTTTCTGATCCCTACTGGGAGTCCAATCAGTCGGTGCTCGTGCGCGCCGATTCGGGACTGAATATTATTACAGCGTTCAAGCCGGGCAACAAGATCGGGGCGCAGCGCGGCACCACCGGGGCAGCGTGGGTCGAAGATAACGTGATCAAGCAGGGCATCGCCGTCGAACTGAAACTCTACGAGACGTATCCCTTGGCCGAGCAAGACTTAATTAATAAGCAGATCCACGCGGTCGTCGAGGACGAGCCGGCTGCCAAAGTCGCCGTCAAAGCTTCTAAGGGCGTGCTCAAGATCGTGGGGATCATCATGACGGAGGAGCAGTTCGGTTTCTTAGTCCGCAAGGGCGATCCCCATAAGCTCCTGCCTAAGATCAACGACGGCATGAAGGAGATGAAGAAGAAGGGCATCTGGAATAACTTGGTCGAAGCATACTTTGGTGTGGACGTCAATCTGGAGCGCATCACGCAGTGCTGGGCCGACCTGAAGGGCTGGCTGGACAAGAATCAGCCCGACGCTTATGCCGAGAACCTGGCGGCGTGCATGGCTGGTCAGCCCTACAAGAAGCCGTAGCTCCGTTATGGACGTAGAATGTGGCCCTCACCCCGCCCTTCGGGCACCCCTCTCCCGTAGGTCACCTACGGGAGAATTGTAGGGGCAACCCCCTGTGGTTGCCCAGGGGCAGGCACAGGGGCCTGCCCCTACCTTGTGGGGTCGGGGGTGAGGGCCTTGCTCTTTTTCAGGGAATGCTAGGAAGCTTGCAGCTGATTTGGGAGAGCTTGCCGTTGCTGCTCCAGGGTATGCTCGTCACTGTAGAGCTGACGGTAAGCTTATTGATCGTAGGGCTGGTGCTGGGGGTTCTCGTCGCGGTGGGGCAGGTCTACGGCCCGCGCCCCGTAGCCATGCTCACGTCCTGGTATGAACGGTTCTTCAGAGCGATGCCCATCTTAGTGTTGCTGGTCGTGGTCAACTTCGGGCTGGCACTTTTAGCCAATACGTATCAGTGGGACTGGCTGCGCTTGCCGAGCTTCGCTGTGGCGGTGCTCGTCTTCGGGCTGCACTCGTCGGCGTACCAGTCGCAGATCTTTCGCGGGGCGATCCGCGCGATCAAGCCGGGGCAGCTTCTGGCCGCGCGCGCTTTAGGGATGACGCGCCTTCAGACTATTTGGTATATCGTGCTTCCGCAGGCGCTGCGCTTGGCGATCCCCGGCTGGTCGAACGAATACTCCGGGGTCTTGAAGGACACGTCGTTCGCCTTTGCCATCGGGGTCACGGAGCTGACGCGCCAGGGGTGGCAGATCATGCAGCGCACCCGCGAGGTCTTTCTGATCTTTATCACGGTCGCGTTGGTCTATTTAGTCCTGACGTATCTGGGCACGTGGCTGTTGGAGCTAGGTGAGCGCAGGTGGGGCGTTCCCGGCCTGGCGGGGCAGCGGCGGGAGGAGCATGGCCGTGTCGTCTGAGATTGTTCTGCGTGTCGAGGACTTGCACAAGCGCTACGGAAACGAAGAGGTCTTACAAGGGGTCTCGTTCACGGTGCGCCAGGGCGAAGCGCTCGCGATCATTGGGCCGTCGGGGACGGGTAAGAGCACGCTCTTGCGCTGTATTAATAGACTGACTGAGCCTGATGGCGGGCGCATCTGGCTCGACGAGACGGAGATCACCAGCCCTCAGATAGATATCAATAAGATTCGGCAACAGATCGGGTTTGTCTTTCAAGACTTCAATCTCTTTGCGCATCTGACGGCGCTCGATAACGTGCGCTTAGGGCTCTTAAAAGTGAAGAAGCTCTCCAAGCAAGAAGCGACCGAGCGGGCAATGCACGAGCTGGCGCGCGTGGGCTTAGCCGAGCAAGCTCAGAAATATCCGGCGCAGCTTTCTGGTGGGCAACAGCAGCGGGTTTCTATCGCGCGCGCCTTGGCGATGGACCCCAAACTGATGCTCTTTGATGAACCCACGAGCGCGCTCGATCCCGAACTCATCGGCGAGGTCTTGCAAGTGATGCAGGAGTTGGCCGAAGAGGGCATGACGATGGTGGTCGTCACGCACGAGATGGGGTTTGCGCGTTCTGTGTGCGACGAAGTGATCTTCATGGAGAAGGGCGTGATCGTTGAGCAAGGGCCGCCGGAGCAAGTCTTCGTGAATCCCCGACAGCCGCGCACACGGCAGTTCTTGGGCAAGATCAGCGAGCTCT
>JBKBIX010000035.1:0-14229 GCA_046293845.1 Bipolaricaulia bacterium
CTACCGAAATTTTCCGATCTTAGGGGTGCAGTCGCGCTGGGCGGCGCTCGCTGCCGAGTGCGCTCATGAGCAAGGGCACTTCTGGGAGTATCACGACAGGCTGTTCTACGTGATCTTCGAGGAGGGGAAGGGGCGGCTCGATGCCGAGGGTCTGAAAGCGATAGCGAGAGAGCTAGGGCTGAACGAAGAAAGATTTGCAAGCTGTCTTGAGTCCGAGCAGGCCAAAGCCGAGGTCGAGAAAGACCGAAAGATCTTGAACGATCTCTTGGCGCAAGTCCCAGAGGCCGAAAGACCTCGCTCGATTGGGACGCCACTCTTCTTCATCAACGGGCATCCGTTGGTGGGGGCGTGGCCTTATGAGAGATTCAAGCAGATGATCGAGGCGGAGCTAACCAAGCCAGAGAAGTGAGGAGGTCTTCTATGCGTGAAGTCGTGATCGTGGGAGCCGTCCGATGCGCCGTGGGGCGAGCGGGCCGGGGCGTCCTCAAAGAGACGCGCCCCGACGAGCTGGCCGCAGCTGTCTTGAAAGCCCTCATCGAGCGCACCGGCGTTGACCCCAAAGAGATCGATGACATTCGTCTGGGCTGCGCCATGCCCGAGGCCGAACAGGGCATGAACGTCGCCCGCATCGCCCAGTTCTTGGCGAAGATCCCCGAGACGACCCCGGCGTGTACGATCAATCGCTTCTGCGCGTCGGGCTTAGAGGCGGTCGCCAACGGCTGCTACGCTATCGCTTACGGCGATGCTGACTTGATTATAGCGGGCGGGGTCGAATCTATGACCATGGTGCCGATGGGCGGCTACACCCCACGGCCTAATCCAATCTTAGCCCAAGAGTTCCCCGAAGTTTACACGCCGATGGGGATTACAGCCGAGAACGTTGCTGAGAAATACCAAATCTCCCGTGAGGCCCAAGATAGATTTGCATATGAGTCGCACATGAAAGCGGTGCGGGCCACAGATGAGGGGCGCTTCAAGGACGAGATCGTGCCCTTGACAGTGCAAGTGGATGGCAAGACGATCACCCACACGGTAGACGAGACGATCCGGCGCGACACAACGCTCGAAGCGTTAGCGCAGCTCAAGCCCGTCTTTCGCGAGGGTGGCACCGTCACAGCAGGGAATTCTTCGCCATTGACCGATGGCGCTTCGGCGGTGCTTATAGCGTCCAAGCAGAAGGCGCGCTCGTTGGGATTGAAACCGATGGCGCGGTTCGTCTCTGCTGCGGCAGCGGGCGTCCGCCCGGAGATCATGGGCATCGGCCCGGTCTACGCTATCCCCAAGGCCCTCAAGAGAGCCAAGCTCTCTTTGAAAGATATAGATCTCTTTGAGTTCAACGAGGCGTTCGCCGCACAAGCGCTCGCGGTCATTCGAGAACTCGATCTCCCTATGGAGAAAGTGAACGTGAACGGCGGGGCGATTGCACTGGGGCACGCGCTGGGGTCGTCGGGATCGAGACTGCTCGTGACGCTCGTGCACGAGATGCCCAGAAGAGATGCGCAGTTTGGCGTGGTGACGATGTGCGTGGGCGGTGGCCAGGGGATGGCCGCGGTCTTCGAGAGAATATAAAGAAGGGAGCGAACGATCATGCGTGAGATCAAGACAGCTGCCGTCTTAGGCGCGGGCACGATGGGATCGGGGATCGCCGCATTGTTAGCTGGCGTGGGCATCAAAGTCCATCTCTTGGATATCGTCCCCAAAGAACTCACTCCAGAAGAGAAAGCGAAGGGGCTCACTCTTCAAGACCCCACGGTGCGCAATCGCATCGCCAACGCGGGGCTTCACAGGGCGCTCAAAGCCAGCCCAGCGCTCTTCTTCGACACAAACGACGCCCAACTCATCACCGTGGGGAATACTGAAGATAACTTGGATCGCTTAAGCGAAGCCGACTGGATCGTCGAGGCCGTCTTTGAGCGTCTCGACGTCAAGCAGGAGACGTTTGCCAAGATCGAGAAGTTCAGAAAGAAAGACTCCATCGTCAGCTCAAACACCTCCGGGATCGCGCTCAAGTCTATTCTCGCTAAAGCTTCACCGGAGCTGAAGAAGCACACATTAATAACGCACTTCTTCAACCCCGTGCGCTATATGAAGCTCTTAGAGATCATCCCTGGAGAGGAGACCGATCCGGAGATCGTCAAGTTTATGATGGACTTCGCCGAGCGACGCTTGGGCAAGGGGGTCGTCTTAGCCAAAGACACGCCCAACTTCATTGCAAATAGAATCGGGATCTTCGGGATCTCGTATCTGCTCAAGGTGATGCAAGAAGAAGACTATAAGATCGAGGAGATCGACGCGATCTTCGGGCCAGCGCTGGGCAGACCCAAGAGCGCCGTCTTTAGAACTGTAGACTTGGTGGGCCTCGACGTCATGGCCGACGTGATGAAGAATATCTATGAGAATCTCCCTCACGACCCCATGCGCGAGGTCTATCGTCTGCCTGCATTTGCGCAGACGATGCTGCAACGAGGGCTGCTGGGCCGCAAGGCCGGCAAGGGTTTTTATCAAGAGAAGACGGTCAACGGCAAGAGAGAGTTCTGGGTCTTCGATTATAAGAGTTTAGACTATCGCCCGCAAGAGAAGTTCGATTACCCATCGCTGGCAAAGGCGAGCCAGCAGTCTACCGTCGGCGAGAAGATCAAAGCTGTTGTCTACTCTGACGACCGTGCCGGGCAGATCGCGTGGAAAGTTCTGTCGGAGACGCTGCTCTACGCAGCGCGTCTCATCCCGGAGATCTCCGATAATATCTATTCTATAGACAACGCAATGAGGTGGGGGTTCAACTGGGAGCTAGGGCCGTTCGAGACGTGGGATGCCATCGGTGTCAGAGAATCTGTGGAGCGCATGAGGCGCGAGGGCAAGCAGACCCCCAAGATCGTTGAAGATCTGCTCGCTTGTGGGGAGAGCTTCTATCAGAAGAAAGAGAGTAAGAAGTTCTATTTTGACGTACAAACAAAGAGCTATCGTGAGCTGCCCCGGCCTGCGGGAGTGCTTGTGCTCTCTGAGCTCAAAGGGGACAAGAAGCGAATTATCAAAGAGACGCCAGGGGCCTCGCTTATAGATTTAGGGGATGGTGTCGCGTGTCTTGAGTTTCACACATATATGAACGCGATAGACGCCGACATCATCGAGATGCTCAGCGCGTCGCTTGAGGAGGTCCGCAAGCGCGATCTCGTGGGCTTGGTGATCGGCAACGAGGGCCAGAACTTCTGCGTTGGGGCGAACATCGGGCTGATCTTGGGAGCGATTCAGAGTAAAGCATGGGACCAACTTGAGCAGATGGTCAAAGCATTTCAAGACGCGAACATGGCGATCAAATACTTTGAGAAGCCCGTGGTTGCTGCGCCGTTTCATATGACGCTTGGCGGCGGCTCAGAGATTGTTTTACACTGCGCGCGGGTGCGGGCGCACTGCGAGCTGTATATCGGCCAAGTCGAGTTCGGCGTGGGGGTCATTCCCGCTGCGGGCGGGTGCAAGGAGCTGTGGGCGCGACAGCTCGAGAATCTCCCTGAGGACGCCAATATCGATCTCTTCCCGTTCTTGCAACGGGTCTTTGAGCTGATCGGCTTGGCGAAGGTCGCGACAAGCGCGAAAGAAGCAAGAAGATTCGGGTTCCTGCGGCGCGACGACAAGATCACTATGAACCGAGATCGTCTGATCGCCGACGCGAAGAACGACGTCTTAGCGTTAGCGATGATGGGCTATGAGCCACCAAGACAAAGGAAGCTCAAAGTCACAGGGCGCAGCGGCTATGCAGCGCTACAGATTGCTATAAAGAACTTTCAGTGGGCCAAGCGCATAACTGATCACGAGGCGCTGATGGCGCAGAAGCTCGCGCGGGTTCTGACCGGCGGCGACGTCCCGCCGGGGACGGAGCTGACCGAGCAGCAGATGCTCGACCTAGAGCGCGAAGAGTTTTTGTCGCTCTGCGGGACGCAGAAGACCCAAGAGCGCATTCAACATATGCTCGCGACGGGGAGGCCGCTGCGGAACTGAAAGAAGGCCCTCACCCCCATCCCCACAAGGTAGGGGCAGGCCCCTGTGCCTGCCCCTGGGCAACCGCAGGGGGTTGCCCCTACAATTCTCCCGTAGGTGACCTACGGGAGAGGGGTGCCCGCAGGGCGGGGTGAGGGCCGAGACCGATTACCGAAACGCTTCGATGCCCGTGATATCGTGCCCCACAATGAGCGTGTGGATGTCGTGGGTGCCCTCGTAGGTGTACACTGTTTCGAGGTTGACCAAGTGTCTGATAGACTGATAATCCAGAGTAATCCCGTTGGCCCCTAAGATGTCGCGGGCCATGTGGGCGATCTTGAGGGCCATGGCGACGTTGTTGCGCTTCGCTAAAGAGATCTGCGTGTGCTTGACAGCATCTTGATCCTTGAGCTGCCCCAGACGGTAACACAAGAGCTGCGCTTTAGTGATCTCGGTGAGCATCTCGACGAGCTTCTGTTGGACCAATTGGAAGCTCGCGATGGGCTTGTCGAATTGAATGCGTTCTTTTGCGTACTGCAAGGCTTCTTCGTAGCAAGCCATTGCCGCTCCCACAGCCCCCCAGGCGATGCTGTAGCGTGCCTGATTCAGACAGAGTAACGGGCCTTTGAGGCCCTCGACCCCTGGGAGTAGGTTCTCTTTGGGGACGCGACAGTTGTCGAAGTAGAGTTCGCCGGTGTCGGAAGCCCGCATGGAGAGCTTGTGCTCGATCTTCGCTGAGGAGAAGCCTTTGGTGCCGCGCTCGACGACGAAGCCCCGCACAACCCCGTTGAGCTTGGCCCACACGACCGCGATATGGGCTAAATTAGCGTTGGTGATCCAGCTCTTGACGCCGTTGAGCACGTAGAAATTGCCGTCCTTGACAGCGGTCGTCTCCATGCCTCCTGGATCGGAACCGTGCCCTGGTTCAGTCAACCCGAAGCATCCAATCAGCTCACCGCGAATGAGCCCTGGGAGCCACCGGTCTTTCTGGTCCTTGGTGCCAAACGTAGAGATGGGATAGATGACCAAGCCGTTCTGGACGGAGCAGAAGCTGCGCACCCCCGAATCGCCGCGCTCTAATTCTTGCATGGCTAGCCCATAGGAGATCGCATCGATCCCCGCGCCGCCGTACTCTTTCAGTGTTGCCCCCAGCAGCCCCAGCTGCGCTATCTTCGGGATGAGCTCTGTGGGAAAGTGTCCCGCTTCAAAGGCGTCTTTGATAATGGGCAACACTTCTTGGTCCACGAAGCTCCGCACCGTGTTCCGAATGAGCCTCTGCTCTTCAGTGAGCAGCTCTTCGATATTGAAGTAGTCTACGCCGACGAAGTTCGTCATACTTTCTCACCGCACGATGATCTTGCTGACCATCGTCTTCTTTTCGCAGCTTCCGCGGATGGGGTCGCGGCAATTGAGGGCATCATAGAGCACGAACTCGCCGCGCGGCAGTTCAACTAAGAACGTGTGTATCTGGCCGGCGGGCAGGGGGTCAAACTCTCGCAGCACCTTGCGGTTCATGTCCATGATCGCCAGGGCGTGGGCTTGAGCACCCATGTTGAAGACGATTAAGCGTGCTGGGCCGGCGACCAGCTCGATGGGGTTGGGCATGATCTTCCACTCGATGAGGGTGATCTTGACTTGTTGGTCTATGGGGGCTGAGGGCTGGCTGCTCAAGACGAGCACGGCACCGAGCACGACGACGGCCGCTGCTAGGAGAATCCACACATATTGCATAGGGATCTATCACCTGAGGAGTAAGATAACTGACGGGGGGAGCTTTGTCAAATATGTGAATCACGGAAGGCACGGGGCTGGGGTCTCCACGCCTTCCGTGACTCAGGTTGGAGCTGGGGGCACTCTTATCTGACGATCAGCTCGCCCTTCATGCCTAGCTCTTTATGCCCTGGGACCTGACAGTACACTTCATACGTGCCGGGGGCCAGCTCCAGTTCAAGGGTCTGAGTCCGCCCCGGCGGGAATGGGTCTATCTCTTCTTCGATGCCTTGGCCCTCGACTTCAAAGCCGTGATCTATCGTCCCTTGGTTTCTCACGACAAAACGTACTGTGCCGGCTTTGATCGTCATGCGAGCTGGGATGATCTGCCCATCCTTGAGAACAACTGAAATCTCTTGGACAGCAGGCGCATACGGCGGCTGCCCCTTAAATAGATCGCACCCGCTGAGCACTACTGCGAGTGCTGCGAGCACACTGAAGAGTCTCTTGTTCATCTCTTTCCTCCCATGCTACTTGCGCTCTTGGATCTGCCCGCGGATCTCCCCGCCGGGGTTATCTGCCGTGTGCACGTTGACGTACAGATTCCCTCTCAGGAGCGCATCGGCTTGCTCTTGTGGGATCTTCCACACCCCCGCGAGCGTGCCCGCAGTTCCCTCTGGGCAAGCCCCCAGTAATGGGTTCTGGTTCTGCGGCCCGCAGATCGTCTGGACGACCGGGCCGGCCTTGCCCGCTTCCCCATTATGGAAGTGAATCGCTGTAGCAGGGCCGCTCAAGTCTGCATACGTCAGAGCAAAGCCCAGTTCTTTCCCGTCGCTGCTGAGCACGAACACCCCAACACCGAGAGCTTTCTCATTGGGTTTTGGCGGAGCGGGGACTTCTTGCTTGCCCTCGAGCTTGGCTGTAAAGAGCTTCGGCTCCTTCTGAGCCTGCTCCACGATGATCCTGCCGGTCATCTCACTGTGATAGCGGCAATAATAGTCATAGGTGCCTGCCTGTGTGAAGGTGTACTTGAACTCTTGGCCTGGGGGCACATCTTTAGAGTCAAACGCCCCGGTGCGGCTGGTCACGGTATGGATGGCGGAGGTCCTATTGACCCAGGTCACGGTCGTTCCCACCGGAATGGTCACCGTCTCTGGGGAGAAGTAAAACGTCGTGCCGTAATAGCCACCGCCGCTGCTGCCCATGATGATCGTGACGCCTTGCGGCTGCCCGACCACGCCGAGCACACCTAAAGCCAAGATCACGAAGAGCGCTAGTTTTCTCATAGTGTCACTCCTTCTTTTTTTCTACTCTTTGACGACGAGCTTCCCTATGATGTTGTGCCCATGGGGCCGATGGGTGATGAAGAACGTCCCGACTTTGTCAGGAGTAAACTCAATCGTCGTCAGCTGACCGGGGTTGACAGCAAAGGGCTTCACCCCAAAGACCGGGTTCTTCCCGTCCTCATCGGAGCTGATGACTACAGATGGATGCGTCCCGTCTAAAGCAGTGTTGAAGAGCCGCACCTTCGTGCCCTTGCTCACCGTGATAATCTCTGGGAAAGTCTTGCTCTGGGCAAGACTATGAATGAGCGCGAACTCTTGGACTTCTTCTTTCTGCTCGACGATGACCGTCCCCGTCATGGACGGGTGAATTGAGCAGCGATAGGGGAACTGCCCTGCCGTCTTGAACGTGAACTCAAACGAATCGCCTGAGTTGAGCGTGCCCGAATCGAACGCCCTGGGGCTGCTCGTGCTCGTCACGGTGTGCGGGGCGCTGCCGTTGTTGGTCCAGCGAACGGTCGTGCCCACCGGCACGGTGATCGTCTTCGGGGTGAACGCAAAATCTACAATGCTGACGTTAACTGTTCCGCCTTGCCCGAACAGATCAGCACCTCGGCCAAATCCCAGCGTCAGCCCTAAGATCAGTCCTGTCAACAGCGTGAATTTCGTAAATCTGCTCATGGTCTGTACCTCCTAAAGTTATTGAGTTATGCGATAGGTTCGTACACAGTTATATCTCTCACCTCCTAGCGTCGCTTGCGCAGGTACTCTTGAATAGCGCGTACCCCCCCGATAGAAAGCGGGTCGTCGGCACAGCCGAGCGCCGCTTTGAGAAACCCTAAGCCCAGCTGCACCTGGGCGCGGATCTGCGCGATGTTCTGGCCCAACCGCCCGCCGACGATCTTCTCATCAGCGGCACTGAGAAAGACGACTACGTGATTGCCCGCGGCTTCGAGATCGCCGGCGAACTCGGATTTCTGAATACGCTCGACCAGCTCCTTGGCTTGCGCGATAGCCCCTGGGGTCGACGTCTGCGCCCCGTACTTGGGATCATAGCGCGGACTGGATGGCCCCTCTAAAATGTTAATGGCGCTCTGGGCGTGCCATTGTGCATCCCGCACCGTGAGCGCAAAGAACGCAAACGACGCATGCTGCAGGGCCAGCTGCGTCAGCTCCACCGTCTGATCGGCCAAAGCCGCAAGCTCACTGACTTGAGACGACTGCGACTCAGCTTGCCCCACAAGTAGAACAAGAATAACAGCGAGAGCTCCTCCACGCTTGACCCATCTCATGGAATACTCACCTCACATTGGGAGAGACTATAGCGCCGAGGGGCTGTCAAGGGAATAGAGAAGAGGAGCCAGCGCGATGCCTCGACGGTGCTCCAGGGGTGCTACGAAGGTCAAACGCTCGATCAGAACGCTCTTAGTGAGCGGGCGGCACGAACTTGTACCCAAAGCCGCGCACCGTGACAAGAACTGTGGGATTTTTGGGATCGCTCTCGAGTTTCTGGCGCAAGAGATAGATATATTTCTTGACGTCTTCAATGGAGACAAATTTCTCTGTGCCCCACGCGCGCTCGATGATCTCTTGCGCGGAGAAGACCTTCCCCGGCTCAGAAGCTAAGAATCTTATTAGGGCGTACTCCCGCGGGGTCAAGGGGAGCGTCGCCCCGTTGAGACGAACCTCCTTGGCGTGATCGTCAAGAACAAGCTGCCCGAACGAGAGTTTTGAGTCAAGCTGGGAACTGACCAACGGAGAACTCTGGACCCTCTTGGCCCACAGCGGCCAGATCGCATATGCCAAAAAGCCTAGTACACACGCGAAGCCCACCGCCCACACCAGTGCGAGCCGGTGCACTCCCCCCATTGTCTCCCGCACCGGTGCCAGCGAGACCCCAAGCCGCACATAGCTTGTTACAAGTTCGCTTGTCTGCCCAGGTTCGATAGCACGCCACAGATCAAGATACTCCAGCCCGTTCTCTAACCGCTTGCGCTCGACACGGTGAGCCGGAACTGCCCCCTCCGGCACAGCCAACACAGGCTCTACTGGGAGATCCCCCAAGTGATGATGCCGCGCCACCAGTGCGCCATCCAAAACAATTTGGGCGTAGATCACCGGATCCATGACGACGAACTCGTCCACCATCGTACTGAAGACAGCGCGGAGCCGGCTGGGGTCTTCAGAGGAGAGCGTGCGCAGTTGCAGCCAGACCTGGTCGGCGAAGTTTCTCGCCATCCATGTGCTGTTCCGCAGAAATTCGCGCTCGTGCTCCTGCGCTACGCGCGCGCTCAGCATGAGCGCTGCGGGCAGGCTCAACGCTAGGGCTACTAGAGTTACAAGCGCCGTAAAGGTTCTCCGCGCCATCGTCACCGACAATCTTAAGTCAGACACTGTCGCGCGTCAACCCTGTTTGATATAATAGAAGAGCTGGAGGGATGGCCGAGCGGACGAAGGCGACGGTCTTGAAAACCGTAGCGCGAAGAGCGCCGGGGGTTCAAATCCCTCTCCCTCCGCCACCAGACTTCGTCTGGACTGTACGCCTTCGCCGGCCTGTGGCCGGCGAAGATGAAGGTCATGCTCTGCTTGGCGGGCCGCCCTCCGGCGGCACGGCGAACGGTCCAGGCGAAGCCTGGGGCCAGCGCCTCTGGGCTTGTGGTACGAGTTCTGGCCGCACCACCACAAGAGCCACGCGATACTGCCCCGAATCTATCGCGCTCAACCCTGCTGTCCATCCTCGCGCTTCTTCCCACTCCAGCGGCCCAAGCTCATCCACGACGAGCAAATCAGTGGGCACCGCGGACGCGAGAACTCTATTCCCCCACTCTAGCGTTTCAGCGACAAATTCCCAGGGCTCCGTAGCGCTCTTGCGCCGCGCCAGCAGACGCCGCTCCCCCGTAACAATGTCATGAGCGTAGAGCGCGACCTTCTCGCCGTCACGCCACTCCCCAAGGGTGATGATCCCCGTGACGCGCCACTTCTGCCGCCGGGCACAGTGCACAAGCTGGCTCACGAGCGTGGTCTTGCCCGCTCCCCGCCCTCCCGTGATGATATAGATCATACGTATCGTGCTGCCTCTGGCCTCATGGCAAACAGTCCAGACGCAGTCTGGATGGGCACGCCGTAGACGCTCGACAGCTGCTCCGCGGTCAGCAGAGCCGAGCTCGGCCCGGCTATACACCCTGCCCCGCGCCGCAAGAGCACCGTGTAGTCTGAGACGAACAGCGCGAGATTGGGATCGTGTGTGGTGAAGAGCACCGACAGCCCCTGGGCTGCTAAGGAAGAGATCACGCGGAGGATCCGTGCTTGATTGGCGAGGTCCAGATGGGCCGTGGGTTCATCGAGGAGCAGAATCTGAGGGCGCTGGGCCAACGCCCGCGCGATAATCACTAACTGGCGCTCCCCACCGCTGAGCGACGAGATAGGCCGATCCCCAAAGTCGCGCAGAGAAAGCATCTCTAAGATTTCAGAGACGATCTGTAGGTCAGCCGGGCTGGGCAACTCCAGCCAGGGCACATAGGGAGCCCGCCCCAACAGCACATACTCTTTCACGGAGAGATCAAACGTGATCTGCTCGTTCTGCGGGACGAAGCCGATCATCTGGCTGAGCTGGCGTCGCGAATACCTGTGGAGTGGCTGGCCCGCAAGAGAGACTGTCCCTTCGTGGGGCTGCAATATCCCCAAGATAATTCGTAACAGGGTCGTCTTGCCAGCGCCGTTGGGGCCCAGCAACGCGGTCACCCCTGCCGGGGCGGTGAAGCTAACTCGCTCCAGCACCCGCTCGCTCCCATACCCAAACGAAAGCTCTCGGATAGCGATCATACTCTCCATCTCATCAAGCTGGCAAAGCCCGCCGCCCCGAAGAACGACGTCAAAATCCCCAAGGGGATCTCCCCAGCGATCAATGTGCGGGCGAGGGTGTCGCAGCCGACAGTCACAAGCCCTCCCAACAGCAACGAAACTGGGAGAGCGCGGTGGGCCTCAGCTCCTCCTACGAGGCGTCGTGCCAGATGGGGCGTGATCAGCCCGATCCATCCCACCAAGCCCGCCACGGAGACAAGCGCCGCGACGGCAGCGACAACAGCTATGAGCACCAGGGCGCGCTCGCGAGTTGTCTCCACTCCCAGCGAGAATGCCGTCTCATCTTCGAGAGAGAGGAGATTGAGCCGCCAGCGCATGAAGTACGCGAGGCTCACCCCAGGGACTACAAACGGCAAGACATAGACGAAGTCCTCCCAGCTCACTCCCCACAACCCCCCTAACAGCCAGAACGTGATCTCTTGAAGCTCCCGCAAGGGGTCAGCAAGATACTTCAGCAGCCCCACACCCGCGGCAAGAAACGCCGAGACGATAATGCCCGCAAGGATCAATCTGAGGTTCCAGTCACCAAAGCGCACGGAGCGCGCCAGCACAAATGAGCCCAACAACCCCAGCAGGGCAAAGGCCGTGGCCATGAGCTCAATGACGAGCGGAGACCCCTTCAGAAATATAATACTAAAGGCCGCGCCGAAGGCCGCCCCCTGCGACACCCCCAAGAACCCCGGCTCGACCAGGGGATTACGAAAGATCATCTGGAGCACTAGACCCGCAGTAGCCAGGGTCATCCCCAAGAGCGCCCCCATCAAGACCCGCGGCAGCCGCAACTGGACCACGACCTTCTGCGCGACGATATCTGTGGAGAGCGTTGCTGGGGAGAGCACGTAGGGCTGGGGGTAGCGCCCGACAAAGAGCGAGAGAGCTATCCCTATCAGTACTGCAACAGAGAGCCATCCTGTGTGGCGCATCCTTCTTATTATGGTATATCTCCCTTCAGGACCGGCAGGATCTGAGCGTTAATCGTCGCATCCGTGAGAGAGTAGAGCTCGCGGAAGAAGGCGCGGCTCTCGTCCAGCACCGAGATATCTGCGAAGAGCTGGGGGTGGAGCTTCGTCGCAAGCCAGGTCAGCCCTAAGATCCAGCGGGTATCGGGCTGGTCCCAGCTGTAGAAATCCGCGGGGAACCCGAAGATCCGATTGGTCTTGACAGCTTTCAGAGCCTGCCAGAGGGGGTCACCTCGCAGGCGCGCCACTGCGGCGCGCGCGTCTTGAGCATAGTCGATAACGAAGATAATATCGGGGTTCCATGCCGCGATCTGCTCGAAGGTGACGACAGTCCAGCCTCCAGCTTGGGCCGCTCCCTTCCAGACGGGGTTGCCTCCGGCAAGCTCGACCATGCGCGTCTGGATCCAAGCTGCCGACGGGACTTCAACAGCGATCGTCCCCCCTTGCTGAGTATAGTTGAGCACGAGGACCCGCGGGCGCTCTTGCAGGTCGCGGGTGCGAGCGCCGATACGCAGAACGCGAGATTGATAAAACTCTATAACAGCTTGAGCTCGCTGGGGGTTGTTCATGATCTGCCCCATGATCTTAAAATCTCGCAGATACTGGTCGACGATGGTCTCCAGCTCGAGATAGACGACGGGGATACCCAGGCGCTCGACGGCTGGGCCGAGCTTTGACGCCTCGACGGCTCTGAGGAGAACCGCATCGGGCTTGGTCGCCGCGATCTGCTCTGGGCCTACTTGGCCCTCTAAGATGGTCTTCGTCTGGCGGAAGGTCGGGTCAATGAGAGCGAGCCAGCCCACATTGAGCTGTCTTCCCCCAGCGAAGGCGACGATCTTCTGTCGTGCCTCTGTGAACATATACGCCGCGTCGACGAGCATGAACGAGCCCTTGCCCGCAAGAGTGAGACGTTCGGGAGGTCTCTCGAAGCGCACCACGCGCCCGAGGGCATCGGTGATCTCCACCGCTTGCTGGGAAACGCCACCGATGACAAAAGCAGCGACAACAAGCAACCCCATGAGAACTCGGGAAACTAACGGTAGACCCATAAGCTCCTCCTTTCCAAGCACGAGGAGGCCGGGGCGTTTCCGCGCCCGACCCACAATACCCATTCTGGGTATTCCGTGGTCTATCCACGGTACGGCTGCTCTCCCATAGAGGAGGCCCTCCGTAGGGAAAGCAGCTCGGAGAGCTTGGTGCATTCAGTATACAAATCCGAGCAGGATTTGTCAAAGGCTTGCCCGTGCCAGCGATTTGTGCTATGATAAATTGCAGAGACCCGGAGGGGTACTCAAGTGGTCGAAGAGGACGGATTGCTAATCCGTTGTAGGGGCAAAACCTCTACCGTGGGTTCGAATCCCACCCCCTCCGCCACCAGGCTCCGCCTGGACCGTTCGCCGTGCCGCCGGAGGGCAGCACGACAAGCTTCGCTTGACGTTCATCTTCGCCGGCCACAGGCCGGCGAAGGCGTACAGTCCAGACGAAGTCTGGCGAAGATGAAGCCCACGCGCAGCGTGCAGGCGAAGCCTGGTTTTTATGCAGAGCGATCTCCGAGCATTTGTTCTTCTAGGGTTTCTCGCTGTTGGTACTTTCGTGCTCGCGGGCTGCGAACTGCTCGCGCCGCCGGTGCAGCCCAAGCCGCGCACTGACACCGTCGCGAATGATCTTATAGAATTCAGCCGTACTGTGCTCACACCCCTCAAGCCCGGCCAAGAGTTCACCGTCTCTGTGAAAGTGACCGCGAAAGTCGATCTCAGGGTTGTGCTCATCAGCGAGAGCTTACCCGAAGAGTTTCAACTTGCTGAAGGGTCAAGCCTAAGAACTGCACAGCTTGGGCTTGCTGCCGGAGCGACATTGGAGCATAACTACACCGTGATAGCGAGTACAAAGACTGGATCATTCACGATCACGGGCAACGCTATCGTCGCGACAGGTGAGGGCACGCAGGAGCCGCTCTCGTTAGAGTCACCAGTCCAAGTCCGATCCCGGTAAGATCGCCTCCTTCAAGCATGAAACACCCTCTCGGGCTTCCATGCCTTCAGCTTTTGCTGAGCGTGGTATAAGTCCAGCTTATTCTGCAAGTTCAACCACAGCTCAGCACTCGTCCCCAGCACTGCCCCGATGCGCATCGCTAGGGATGCTTCGATCCTCGCTTTGCCATGAATGATCTGGCTCATGTGCTTGCGGCTGCACCCCACGGCATCCGCAAACGCTGTGATACTGATGCTGCGAGGGGCTAAATACAGCTCTCGAAGAATCACCCCAGGCGGTGTCGGAGCTCGTGTTCTTCTCATAGATTATGCCTCCTTTCTTCTCAGTGATAGTTCTCAAAGTCAACGTCATAGGCGTTCTGGCCGTCCCAGCGAAATGTGATCCGATAATTTTTGCTAACGCGCATAGCGTATGTCCCAGCGCGATCCCCCTTAAGCTCGTGAAAGTCTTTG
>JBKBIX010000036.1:0-14186 GCA_046293845.1 Bipolaricaulia bacterium
AGCGGGCTTCGTGGACGCAATCTCTCGCTCTTGTGTTCAAAGCCCTCGGCACCAACGGCCAGATGAACTGGAAGCTCTAAATTTTTTGACTTGTCAAACGAAACAGTGTTATGTTATAATATGTGTATCAGGCCTAAGGAGATCGGTCATGGCGGAAGAGGAGCTGATCAGCAAGAAAGAGGTCCTGGAGCTGACGGGCATTTCTTACGGTCAGTTCTATCGCTGGAAGCGCGAGGGGCTCATCCCCGAATCGTGGTTCATAAGAAAATCGACGTTCACGGGGCAGGAGACATTTCTCCCTAAGCAGAAGATCTTGGAGCGCATCGAGAAGATCAAGGCGCTCAAAGACACAAAATCGTTAGAGGAGATCGCGCAGTTGCTCTCCCCGGAGCTCAAAGAGAGACGGTTCGAGCGCGACGAAGTGTTGGGATTAGGGTGGCTGAGCAGGGAGGTCTTGGAGTACTATGAGACGATCAGAAAGGAGACGGGGCCGTTCAGCTTTCGCGAGCTGATTTTTTTAGCTGTGATCGAGACGCTCCGCAAGCACGAGCTCGACCCTGAAGAGCTGAATTTAGTGGTCTCGACGCTGGTGTCGAGCGATTTTGCTAAGCTAGCGGCGCGGGAGTTCGTGTGGACGCTGGCGCTTGCGCGGAAGGAGCTGCCGGGGAGCTTCGCGCTGCTCTCGCGCAAGCCCCATCTGAGCTTCTGCGTGCTCTTTTCGCAAGAGTCTCTTTTCGATCCGCAGACGCACCTTGTTGCCAAGCTCGAGCTGAACAAGATCGTAGAAGACGTGAAGTTGAAGCTGGGAGCGCTGTGAACTAACTTTAGAGGCCCTCACCCCTAGCCCCTCTCCCGTCTTCACGGACGGGAGAGGGGTGCCGCCAGGCGGGGTGAGGGCCAGCAAAGGAGGTCTCTGTGAAGATTCGCATCGGCGATTGGGAGGCAAGCGGCTGGTTGGGATGGCTGATCGCGATCCCCGTTTTCGTGCTCGTCGGGATCATACTGATCCCCATCTTGCTGACGGTAGGGCTGGTTGTTGGAGGGGTCGTGCTCTTCGCTGTAGCGTTGGCGCTGGGCATTGTGGGGATTGTGCTCTTGCCGATCTTGGGGGTTCCATTGCTGATCCTAGCGCCCATACTCGTACCCATTGTTCTTGTGGGATTGGTCATCAGTGTCTTAGCGGGTTCCCCTGTGCTGATCTTTCTCTTTGTCGCGGCGTTGGTCTATTTAGTCTATCGGCTCTGGCAGGCGCGACGCTAAGGAGGAGCTTATGTCTGAGCAGAAGCGCGCGAACGTGCATCTGACGGGTTCGGGACGCATCAGTGGCGGCTATTATGATACTGTGACCGTTGCTGGCTCTGGGCGGATCGAGGGCGACGTGGATACCAATCTCATCAAGACGGCCGGCTCTTGTCGCATTGATGGGGACGTCAAGACCAAAGAGCTGAAGACTGCTGGCTCCTGTCGGGTGGCAGGTGACGTAAAAGCCGAGTTGATGAAGACCGCCGGGTCATGCACCATCGAGGGGGACGTGCACGCTGACGAGATCAAGATTGCTGGGACGCAGACGGTTGAAGGCTCAATCAAAGCCAAAGAGATCACCAGTGCCGGATCGCTCAAGGTGACTAACGATGTTGAAGCTGAGAAGTTCTTGTCGCGAGGGGGCTTCGAGATCGGAGGGTTGCTCTCAGCAGAAGAAGTTAAGATCGAGCTGGGCGGCGGAAAGGTCTCAGAGATCGGTGGGACGCGCATCGAGGTGCGGCGGCGTGGGCGATCGTTCTGGAGCTGGCGACGAGAGCCCCGCGTCCATATTCACATGCGGCGCGGGCCAGAGGGCTTGGGCGAGACGTTGGAGAGCATCTTCGAAGACCTAGGGCGCATCGGTGAAGAAGTTGAGCGCGCCGTCGGCGAGGGCTTAGGCTATGCGTTTGGTTGGTCTGAAGGGCGTGGATCGGGCTACTTAGAAGCCGACACTATTGAAGCTGACGAGATCTTTTTAGAGAACACCAAAGCGCGCGTCGTGCGCGGCAAGAAAGTCCAGATCGGTGAAGGGTGTGAGATCGAATCTGTTGAATATTCAGAGAGTCTCGAAGTTGCGCCGGGGGCGCAGGTGAAGGAGCAGAAGAGAGTATGACGACCAAGCGTGGCAGTCTCTCTATAGCTGGAGCCGGCAAAGCCACTGGCGGCCTCTACGAGCGCGTCACGATCTCTGGTGCTGGCAGGGTCGAGGGCGATGTCGAGGCCGACTCTGTAGAGATCTCTGGCGCGGGGAAGATCGTTGGGAAGGTCAAAGCGAGCAGAGTCAGCCTTGCTGGGGCGTGCAAGATCGCTGGGGCTGTGACGGCACAAAAGTTCGACGCTGCTGGGGCATGGAAGGTCAGCGGCGACGTCCAGAGCGGGCAGTTTAAAGCTGCCGGAGCGGGCAGCATCGAAGGGAGCGTACAGGCTCAAGAGTTCTCCAATGCCGGGACAGTGAAGATCGCGAAGAATCTTCGAGCGCAGCGCGCGAAGTTCAGCGGAGTGCTCAAAGCTGGCGGCGACGTCGAGGCATCGGAGCTTCGCGGGAGTGGTGCCTTTCGCATTGACGGGCTTCTAGCAGCCGATCAGTTAGAGCTTGAGCTTGGGGAGCGCTCGTGGGCGCGGGAGATCGGTGGGGAGCGCATCACCGTGCGCAAGAGGGGATCGTTTTGGGGCTGGCTAGCGCGCTGGTGGGGCCGCCAGATCGAACTCTCGACAGAGTTGATCGAAGCCGATGAGATCTATCTCGAGGCGACGGTTGCGAAGACGGTGCGCGGCAAGCGCGTCACACTTGGGCCGGAGTGTCACATTGAGCGAGTCGAGTATTCAGAGTCCTTGCACATTGACCAAAAGAGCGTAGTGAAAGAGCAGGTGAAAGTGTAAGGAGTGGAGGTGATCATCAATGCGTCGTCGCGGGTTTTTCATCGGGTTTGACTTTCCGTTTTGGTTCTCTGTGCATCGTGGGCCGTTCCGCGCGTTCTTTGGCGAGCCGTGGCGCTTCCCGCGCCGCGAAGAGTACTTACGAATGCTTGAAGAGTACAAGCGCGATCTCGAAGAGTATAAGCGCGAGATCGAGGAAGAGCTGCGCGAAGTCGAAAGAGAAATAGAAGAGCTACGCAAGGGAGCGTAGCAATGCACAGCGTCGTGGCATTGCGAGCGCACATAAAGTAATCTTGAGAGTTGAACAGCTTCACGTGAAGGAGGCTCATGGCTGAACACGTTATTCGTGTGAAAAGTCTCACCAAGATCTATCGAAGCCGCCGACGCGGTGACATCGTCGCCGTGGACAACGTCTCATTCAATGTCTATAAGAACGAGGTCGTCGGGTTGCTGGGCCCTAACGGCGCTGGAAAGACGACGATTATTAAATCCATCTGTACAATCCTGCGCCCGACTTCAGGGGAGATCTGGGTCGATGGGGCCGATGCCGTCAGAAATCCCCGGGCAGCGCTCGAAAAAGTGACGGCAGTGCTCGAGGGCAATCGCAATATCTACTGGCGACTCAATGTCAGAGACAACTTAGAGTTCTTCGCCGGGCTCCAAGGGCAATCGCTGCGCTCAGTTCGCTCTTATATTGACGAGCTGATCGAGATGTTCAATCTCACAGAGAAAGTGCACGAGCAAGCGCGGGCGCTCTCGCGCGGGATGCAACAGAAATTAGCTGTTGCGTGTGCGCTTGTCAAGCGCACGCCCATTCTGTTACTAGATGAGCCGACGCTGGGCTTGGACGTCGAGACCAGCTATGAGCTGCGCTGGATCTTAAAGCGCATGGCCGAGCGCGGCGAGCGCACAGTTCTCTTATCGAGCCATGATATGAACGTCGTCCAAGACATCTGCGAGCGCGTGATCATTATCAATCACGGCAAGATTGTCGTAGACGACCGGGTAGAGAATCTACGGCGGCTCTTTTCGGCGAGCGCCTATCGCTTCGAGATCGAGGGATATCTCTCTCAAGCTCACGAGCACAAGCTCAAAGAGCAGTTCGATCTTATAAAGATTAGTAGAGACGGCCAGCGCACAGTCATCGAAGCCGAATTGCTCGACACCCAGAAAGTCTATGAGATCATTGACGTGCTGAAGGAGAACGGTTGTCGTCTAGAGTCTGTAGGGAAGCAGTATCCCGACTTAGAAGAGATCTTCCTGCGCATCGTGAAGGGGGAGAAGCAATGAACTTACTTGATCAGTTTGAGGCGCCGCAGATCGGCTTCTGTCCACCCAGCATCTTTGATCATAGCGTGCAGGGTACCGGGGCGAAAGGTCTCACCGGAACGGTGAAAGAGCACGGTCACCGTTCGGCCATCGGGATGACGGTACGTCTGATGACTGCCTTTCTGGCGCACAAGGACAAAGCCATCTTTCAGCAAAGCCTTGATGAACCTGCGAGCCGTGACAGTACGCGGCAGGATCATATATGGACAGCGACAGCTAAGACAGGCTTAACTTCGACGTCACTTGATGGTTCAGTTGGGATGGGATCGCCTGCTTGTAGGAGGGCTCCCACATGGCATTGTACAGCCTCCTGAATATTCTTCAGAGCCTCTTCGTACGTGTGGCCCCAGCTATGACAGCCCTTCAACGCTGGGCAGTACGCGTGATAGACGTCCTCATCGGGTTCGATCACAACGCGAAAGATATAAGACTGCTTCGGCTTCTTCGGAACGCTTGTGCGTCTCATAGCAAGCTTATAATACCCCAAGACAACTTAGCTCATCAAGTCGGACAAGAAAGCTTGAGGAGGCCTCTATGAGATATCTCTATCTGCTCAAAGCGATAATGAAGAAGAACTTCCTCATCATCTGGCGCTACCCGTTTAACTTAGTTGCGGGGATCATCAGTATCATGATGATCTTTCTCGTTATTTTTTATGGGGCGAAGTTCATCGGTGGGAACAACCCCGGCTTCGGCAATACGCTCGAGGGCATCGTCATGGGGTTTATGCTCTGGACGTTTATCATCTTTGCGTTCTCAGATTTGACGTGGGATTTTATTAACGAAGCGCAGCAGGGCACGCTCGAGCAGCTCTATATGTCGGCGCTTGGCTTTGGCTGGGTGAGCATCAGCTATATACTGTCGTTTCTCGTGATCAACTTGACGCTCACGCTCAGCATGTTCTTTCTGATGATGGCCCTCACGGGGAAATGGCTCCATCTCGATTTTTTCAGTCTCATCCCGCTGATGCTGCTTACGGTCTGGGGTGTCTATGGGTTCGGGTTTGCCATGGGCGGGCTGGCGCTGGTCTTCAAGCAGGTGCAAGCGGTCTTTCAGATCTTTCAGTTTATCTGGCTGCTCTTCGTCATGGCCCCATCGGTTCTAGATACGATGCCGTGGGTGAAATTTCTCCCCGTGACGTGGGGGGTGGAGCTGATCGGGCGAGTGTTGATCGGTGGGCAGTCGCTCTATGCGATGCCCCTCGCGGACATAGCGTTCTTGGCGGCAGTATCGGCGACGTACTTTCTGATCGGCTATGCGCTCTTCAAGCGCCTAGAGGGAGTAGCGCGGGATCGTGGGTTGTTGGGGCACTATTAATACGTAGCCGTGCTTGAGCAACTTTTTCAAAGCATAGGCCCGCACTCGGTTGTGCTCTTTCTTGGCGCGACCGACACCGGCAAGACAACACTTATTCGTCAGCTTCACCAACAGCTTGGGGGAGAAGTGATTGATGCTGATGTAGGGCAGAGCTGGCTCGGCCCGCCGGCGTGCATCTCTCGCGGCGCGCTCCTCAATGAGAACATTGAGATCCGTGCAAGCTATTTCGTGGGAGACATCTCTCCCAGAGGGAATTTTTTGCCCGTTCTCACGGGAGTCGCGCACTGCTTGCGTGGTGCTGCTCGGCCCTTACTCATAGACACCGACGGCTATATCACCGGAGAAGCCGCGCGCGCGTATAAGAGCGAGCTCATTCGGCTTGTGTGCCCTGACGTGCTCGTGCTGCTGCAGCGCGCTGGAGAGCTTGCGTACTATAAGCTCTACGCCCATCAAGATATCACAGTCATAGAGATTCCCGTGACGCATACGGGGAGCAAGTCTCGCGAGGAGCGCATTCGCGCTCGTGAAGACGCCTTCAGAGAATACTTTCGCAACACTCAGCTTCAGGTGTGGCACTTAGCAGAGCTTGGGGTAGAGCGCGCGCTCATCGGGCACGGCGAGCCTTTAGATACGAGGCTCTTATCAAATCTCCTAGCGTGCCCTGTGCGAGCAGCGTGGCGCCTGTCCTCAACAGCAACGCTCGTTGTCGAGCGCTGGCCCTTCTCTGTCACTGAAGCGCAGCGAGCGTTAGGGGTTGAGTCGCTCTCCGTGCTCTTATGGGGCGAGTTGAAAGACTCGCTCGTAGGCTGTTGCGTGGGGGAGCACCTTGCAGGCTTGGGAACTGTTCAAGACCTTTCGAGTGAGACGATCTCGGTCTTAACAGCAGTTGAACGCGCCACGACGATTCAGTGGGGATCGTTGAAAGTCTTCGCGGATGGGCGCCATGAGCGCCAGCGCAGCCCTAAGCCAGCTTCTTGCGAAGATTGATGAGTTCTATCAAGCTCTTGGCAGCTTCGGCCCCTTTGTAGATGCGCGCCCAGGCTTGCTCTTCTGTATATGGCGTCAGCACCCCAAAGACTATGGGGGTGTCGCATTCTAACGTCACGCGCATCAGCCCATCGGTGACAGCCCGGGCAATATGCTCAAAGTGCGCCGTCTCCCCCTTGATCACGCAGCCCAACGGCAGAATCCCGTCATAGCGCCCCGACTGCGCTAAACGCTTCACCGTCGCGGGAAGCTCAAACGCCCCAGGCACCCAGAAGATCTCAATCTCTGACACCCCAGCTCGCTGAAGCTCTTCTTGGGCAGCCTTGAGCATCTCTTGCGTAATCTCTCTATTGAATTGGCTGACGGCGACCGCGATCTTAAGGCTCATTACTGAAATTCACAAAGATCGCATCGAGCTGATGCCCCAGCTTCTCCTTCTTCGTCCTCAGGTATTCGTAATTATACGGGTTGGGCTGGACAAGGATGGGCAGCTGCTCCACGATCTTGATGCCGTAAGCTTCGATGCCCACGAGCTTCTTGGGGTTGTTCGTGAGAATCCGAATCGTGCTCAGCCCCAAATCTTTGAGAATCTGTACGCCGATGCCGTACTCGCGCAGGTCTTCTTTGAAGCCCAATTGCCGGTTCGCTTCGACAGTGTCGAGGCCCTTGTCTTGCAGATGATACGCTTTGATCTTGTTGCCCAGGCCGATGCCGCGCCCCTCTTGGCGCAAGTAGAGAAAGACCCCCAGGCCCTCATCGGCGATCTGGCGCAGGGCTTGACGGAGCTGCTCGCCGCAGTCGCACTTGAGCGAACCGAAGACGTCCCCAGTCAGACACTCCGAGTGCACTCGCACCAAGACGTTCTCTTTTCCAGCGACGTCGCCCTTCACTAAGGCGATGTGCTCCTTGCCGTCTACTAAGCTCTTATACGCATGAATGGTGAACTCGCCAAACTCTGTAGGGAGATTGGCCCAGGCGATCTTCTCGACCAAGTGCTCGCGCTCGTAGCGATAGCGAATCAAATCAGCGATGCTGATGACAAGCAGATTATGTTTTTTCGAGAATTTTTCTAGATGAGGCAGCCGGGCCATCGTCCCGTCCTCATTCATCACTTCGCAGATAACAGCAGCTGGGTAGAGTCCCGCTAATTTGCAGAGGTCGACGCTGGCTTCGGTGTGGCCGGCTCTCTGAAGCACCCCACCGGGGCGGGCGCGCAACGGGAAGACGTGCCCCGGCTGAACTAAATCCGAGGGCTTGGTCTTGGGGTCGATCAGCGTCTTAATAGTGTGCGCGCGATCATACGCCGACGTGCCTGTGCTGATCCCCTCGCGGGCGTCTACAGAGACTGTGAACGCACAGCCCTTGCCCCCAGAGTCGGTCTGCACCATGAGCTTGATCCCCAGCTCGTCGAGACGTTCTCCGGTCATGGGCACGCAGATAATGCCCCGCGCTTCTTTGGCCATGAAGTTGATCTTCTCCGGGGTGACAAACTGAGCAGCGACGCAGACATCGCCCTCGTTCTCGCGGTCTTCATCGTCCACAATGACGATCATCTCGCCGCGCTTGAGGGCTTCGAGAGCTTCTTCGATCGTGGCAAAAGCCATCAGCAAGACCTCCTTGGAGTTCGAAATCTCTCTATATACTTTCCTAAAACGTCAAATTCGACATTGATTTTATCCCCCGGACGACGCGTGCGCAGATTCGTCTGCTCCAGCGTATGAGGGATGATCGCCACATCGAACTCCCCACCGCGAATATTGAAGATCGTCAGGCTGATGCCGTCGAGAGCTATCGAACCCTTCTCGATCAGATACCGTGAGTATCTTTCATCTACGCGAAAGCGAAAGACGGCACCCTTCTCTTTTCGGGAGATCGAGACGACTTCGCCGACGGTGTCTACATGCCCCAGCACGAAATGCCCATCGAGACGATCTGAGAATCTCAACGGCAGCTCTAAGTTGACAAGATCGCCCCGTCGTAGCATTCCCAGATTGGTACGCTCGATGGTCTCTGGGCTGAGCTCAGCCGAAAAGCTCTCAGCAGCGGGGCTCAGCTCGATAACCGTCAGACAAGCCCCGTTGACCGCGATGCTCCCTCCGATCTCAAGCTCTCGAAAGAGCTTGGGGGTGCTCACGGTGAGACGGCTTGCGCTGGCGTGCACGACCTCCCCCGTGTCGGTGACGATGCCGGTAAACATTACGCAAAGTATCATAGCAAAAAAGACACGGGCCTTCACATGACAGACGTCAGCACCAGCCATGATCTACATCATGGCAAGCCGTGGGGATTTCTCGTAGAAAGAGAGAAAGTTTGACAGGGCAAAAAGCCCTTGCTATAATCAACACACAAAAGAAGGAGAAGAGTGCTGAATGGAGGTAGGTAGAGACTCAAGCGTTGAGCTTCCCATAAGCCCGCTGACGCGGCGACGCTTCTTAGGGTGGCTGGGGTGGGGGTCGTTCGCGTTGGCGATGGGGGGCATTGCCCAAAGCATCCCCTACTATCTGAAGCCACAATTGACTTATGAGCCGACGACGACGTTCACCGTCGGACGTCCCAGTGATTATCAAATTGGCGAGATGCGGCCCATCGAAGCGAAGAGAGTCTTTATCTTTCGCACGCCCGTGGGCTTTCAAGCCCTCTCGATGGTCTGCACGCATCTGGGGTGCAGCTACAAGCCTTTTGGCCCGCCCAGCCAAGAGTACCCCGTCGTGCACGCGCGCTGCCCCTGTCACGGGAGCGTCTTCGCGCGTGACGGCAGAGTCTTAGGGGGGCCAGCACCCAGACCATTGCCGTTCTATAAATTAGAATTGACGCCTGATGGCCGCCTCCAAGTCGACAACGCGAAAGTCGTCCCAAGCACGCAGTATCTCACAGCTGATGGGAAGGAGATCGAAGGCCCCCAGCCCGACGGCAGCGACATCAAATTCTCATGATGGACAAACTCCTCTTACTCTTGCAGAGTATCCGGCGCTCGCGGGTGTGGCTCTCGATCTTCCGCCGCGAGGGGCTTCCCCAGACGGAAGCCGACCGCCTCGCCATGAACCGCCGCAACTTCTTCGTCCATATCCTGCCCGCAAAGATCCACAAAGAATCAGCACGATTGAGCTATAACTGGCTCTGGATGGGCGTGATCGCCACCTGGCTCTTCGTCATTTTACTGCTGACCGGGGTCTTTCTGATGTTTTATTATGTGCCCTCGGCAGAGCGCGCCTATGACTCAATTCGTGAGATCGTCAACGCGGTGCCGTTGGGGAGATTTATGCGCAACCTGCACAAGTGGGCCGCCGAACTGATGGTCTTCGCCGTCTTCTTCCATATGCTCAGGGTCTTCTTCACGGGGTCGTATCAGAAGCCCAGGGAATTCAATTGGGTCATCGGGGTCTTGCTCTTCGTAATCACGGTGCTCTTTGCGTTCAGCGGGTACATTCTGCCCTGGGATCAATTGGGCTATTACGCAGCCAAGATCGCCAGCAACATCGCCGCTGGCGTCCCCATTCTTGGACCCTATATCCAACAGATTCTTTTAGGGGGCACGGATCTGTGGCAGCCGTCGCTCTTGCGCTGGTATGTGATTCACGTCTTCGTGCTGCCCATGGCACTGATATTCTTAGTCGCACTGCACTTTTGGAGAATCCGTAAGGACGAGTACAGCAAGCCGTACTGGACCGAAGAAAGGAAGCGACGCTAGATGGCTGTCTTAGGATCACTGAAGACATTTAAGGGCGGACACTACTTTGGGCTCTTTGAGGGTACCCCGCGCGGCAAGAGGCTGAAAGCCGCGCCGCTGCCTGCAAAAGTTATTATCCCCCTGCGCCAAGGCTTCTCTGCCGAGGTCGCCCCTGCTGTCAAAGAGGGCGACTATGTAAGAACTGGGCAGGTCATCGGGCGGGCTGAGCCCGATCCGAAAAAGCCCTCAACCCCTGTCCACGCGAGCATCTCCGGAAGAGTGCTGAATATCGAAAGACGTCCGCACCCCTTGGGCGGCGAAGCCCTCTGTGTCATCATCGAATCCGACGGGAAAGACGAATGGGTCAAGCTTGACCGTCCGGCTAACTACGAAAAACTCCCTCCAGAGGAACTGGGAAAGATTCTCTATGAAGCCGGGGTCACTTCTGGGGGGCAGGCAGGCTTCCCCACGATCTATCACTCTGCGTTCGCCACTCCCGATACGATTCGCTATCTTATTATTAATGCCGTCGAGACCGAGCCGTTCTGCGAAGCGACAGATCAGTTAATGTACGAAGAGTTCGACAAGTTCGTGAACGGCATCAAGATCTTGCGTCAAGCCTTGGGCAATGTTCACGTACACATTGGGCTTGGATACAATAAGCCGAGAATCTACGAAGAACTGATCGAGCGCTTAGAGTATTATGATTGGTGTACGATCCATCAGTTACGCCCGAAGTACCCCCAGGGCGACGACGCCGTGCTCGTTCGGACGCTCTTAGGGTTGCTTCTGCCCCAGCGGGGCTATGCGACCGATGTCGGCTGCGTCGTGCAAGACGTGCAGCACTGTGTTGCAGCATACGAAGCCGTCGTTGAGGGAAAGCCCTTGGTCGAGCGGGTCGTCTCAGTCGCCGGCTCGGCCGTCAAAGAGCCTGGGAACTATCGCGTGCGCGTGGGCACGCCCATCGGGAATCTCTTAGAAAATAATCTCAAGGGTCATGGGCGGGTCGTAGTGGGAAGCGTTCTGCGCGGGCAAGCCCAGGGCGACCTCGAAGTCCCTCTCACCAAAGAGACCTCAGCGGTGATCGCCCTCAAAGAAGCGGAGCGCGAGCTCTTCCCCGTTGCGGGGCTGGGCTTTGATCGCGATTCGTTCACCGGGGCGTATCTGAGCTTGCCGTGGGTGCGCTACAAGCGCGCCACGACGAGCCTCAACGGCAACCCCAGAACATGCGTCAAGTGCGGGTATTGTATAGATGTCTGCCCGCAAAATCTCGTGCCAGCGCTGCTTGGGGAATACTCAGCAAACGGGCTGTTGAGCGAAGCGCAAGATATCGATCTCTTCGCGTGCATCGAGTGTGGGCTGTGCGCCTATGTCTGCCCCAGCAAGATCCCTCTGTTAGAGCAGATCCGAGAGGGCAAGCGCAAGATCTTAGCTGCCTAAGGAGCGAATATGCTGAAAGACAGAATCTATAATTTCTTCGAGAAGGTCCATCACGACTTGCAGGCCCGCCGACGCGAGGGCTTGGCAGTGCTCTGGGAGGGCATAAAAGACTCGGTCTTTGGGGGCAGTGATAAGAGCGCGCGCCAAGCCCCCTATATTCGCGATGCCATCGGGATGCAACGCTACATGGGCGCGCCTTTGGTCGCGTGCGTCCCCTTAGCCCTGGCGAGCATCTATTTCTACGGCTGGCGGTCCGTGGCGATCATTGTGCTGTCATATCTTGTAGGCTCGCTTGTGGAGTTCACGTTCTGTGCCGTGCGCAAGCACGAAGTCACCGAAGGGCTGCTCGTGACGTGTATGCTCTACGCGCTCTCGTTGCCCCCGACGCTGCCCCTTTGGATGGTCGCGGTGGGGATTGCGTTTGCCATCGGGATCAAAGAGCTTTTCGGCGGCTCGGGCTATAATATCTTCAACCCGGCGATCAGTGGGCGGGCGTTCTTATTGCTCGCGTTCCCCTCAGCGATGACGACTTTTTGGTATGTGCCATTCAATCCCTTGACCGACGGGCTTGGGGGCTTTCTGCACTGGTCGCCGGAATCTGTGAAGGGCGTAGATGCTATCGCTAAGGCGACCCCGTTGGGGGCGTTCAATTCGCCCGATATTACAAATCCCGATCTGTTTACGCTCCTGACGGGCTTTGGGCGCGCGGATGTGTTGGGAGCGACTTCGGCGATCTTAGTGATCTTGGGCGGGCTGTATCTGTTGCACACACGGGTCATTGACTGGCGCGTCTCGATCGTGATGATCGTGAGCGCCGGGGTGACCTCGCAATTTCTCAGCTTTATCAACCCGGCAAAATTCCCCGATGGCATCTATGCTATGCTTGCCGGCGGGCTGCTGTTCGCAGCGTTTCTCAATGCGACCGATCCCGTCACAAGCCCCATGACCGTTCGTGGCCGGTGGATCTTCGGTATAATGTTAGGCGTTTTAACCGTCTTAGGGCGGGGCCTGACCGGCTACGCCGAGTGGGTGACGTTCGCGATCTTGATCGGCAATATGTTCACGCCGTTGATTGACAGATTCACGATCCCCAAGAGCTTCTCCGCACCAGCGATCCAAAAGAGGTGACCCCATATTATGGCCGAGCACGCCAAAGCACCGAAGAAGAAGAAACTGATTGGGCCGCACGAGTGGCGCATGATCATCGTGCTTACGGTCATTGCGGCGGTGGCCGGAGGGCTGTTAGCAGCAGTGAACGAGGTGACCAAGGCAACTATTGAAGCCAATGCGAAAGCTCGCCTAAGATCGAGCATTCTCGTTGCGGTCGGGCTGTACACCGCCGAAGAGCTCTTCCCCGCCGAAGGGCTGCCCAAGCTCTCCCCTGCCCAAGTCGATCAATATTTCAAAGAGCACATTGAAGAAGTCAAGACTGACAGCTTCACGTATTGGAAGATTTACAAAGATAAGATTGGCGGGGAGCTGATGGCCTATGTGATTCGCATCGCAGGCAGTGGCTTTCAAGGACTAGTCGCGATGCAGGTCGCCCTGAAACCCGATCTTTCCGAGATTATCGGGGCACACGTCGTCCCGTTTGAAATCGGCGAGACACCTGGGCTGGGCTTCCGCATGACTGAAGAGCAATTCTGGAGCCAGTTCAAGGGGATGAAGACTGAGCCCCGGATCGAATTTGTAAAATTCCGCGACCCTAATAGCCCCAAAGCCCCCAATCAGTTCGATGCAATTACCGGGGCGACCTATACGTCCACGACAGTGCGAGACCTGCTGAACAAGACGATCGCGAGCTTGCGAAAAATCTTGCAAAAAGAGCAAAAGTAGCGATGTTGAAAAAAGCGGACTGTTGTAGTATGCTTTTTGTGACCAGGATGGTCAGAAGGAGTTGAGGCGCATGGCAGAGGTGAAGACGGCAGTGATCCCTACAGTGCAGCACGCATCCGCGCCAGCGATCCCGCTGACGCAACGGTTGCCCCAGACGAAGGGGTGGAAAGAGCTAGTCCGCGACATCTGGGACGACAACCCCACGTTTAGGATGATTTTAGCGATGTGCCCGACGATGGGCGCGACGAACATGGCCATCAACGGCATGGCGCAGGGATTAGCAACCCTCATCGCTACAGTCGCATCGAGCGCGACCGTAGCAGCCCTGCGCACTATCATCCCTGCAGAAGTGCGGCTTCCCTCGTATATGATCATCATCGCGTTCTGGGTGACGATTGTAGATATCTTCTTGCGTGCGTACTTGCCGCCGCTGTCAGCAGCTTTAGGTCCGTACGTCCCATTAATTATTACGAACTGTTTCGTGCTGGGGCGCGCTGAAGCGTTTGCCAGCCAGAACGGCCCAGGGCTATCAGCCCTCGATGCCATTGGCGTGGGCTTAGGGTTTACGATGTCCCTGACGCTGTTGGGGATTGTGCGCGAGCTGTTGGGCTTTGGCAGCTTGTTTGGGATTCAGATCTTCAGCGGCTGGACGCCGTGGGTCATCATGATCATCCCTGCGGGGGCGTTCTTGCTCGTCGGGCTGTATGTTGGG
>JBKBIX010000037.1:0-13861 GCA_046293845.1 Bipolaricaulia bacterium
TTTTTGGAACTCGTCGGCCCACCCTGAGCCAGTGATGTGAGTCTTCTCTTGGAAGGCGCTTGCGAGTTCAGAGAATTTCGCGTCGTCGGGAAAGACGACTTGGGCTGGGGCTTGCTGAGCGAGGAGCACCAGCGGGCCAAACACAATAACTATTAAAAGACTGAGAATCGCGATGCGCGCGCGCATGGGTTCACAACCCCTTTCACGTGCAATTGTACCTAGGCGGGCCTGTGATGTGCAATCGTGCTCAATCTTATCTATAATGCAACCTATGAAAGAGAAGATCGAAAACTGGCTCGTGGAAGAAGGGCAGTTCAATCGCTACGTCGAGCACCCTAACGCCAATTGGGTCGTGTTAGCCAATCACCCCAAGAACCAGCCCACAACCGTCAGCGTCATCAATCCCAAAGTGAGCCCGGATCGGGTCTTGGTCGAGGTAAGCGTCAATATCGCAGACGACGTGCAGCAGCTCTTTCAGAAGCTCGCCCAGCCCCAGCGCGAAAGAATCTTGCGCGAGCTGAGTCTGGAATTGAATCGCTTCCCCATCAGTTTTGGGATGATTCACCCTCAGGGGATTTTGAGACAATTGGTCTTGCAACAGGAGATCTTCTCCGATGGACTCACGAAGCACGCGCTCTTCACGGCGATTCAGAATGTGTACAAGGCGTTCTTGCAGTCGCAGTGGCTCTTACAAAAAGAGCTGGGAGGGCAACACAAGTCGGGGAACGATTTTGGCATCGGCTTTCGGCCTTCACAAAGCTGATGGCCCCACATGCCTATGTGTGAAGGCTTCTTGACCATGTTAAATGCTTGACGTCACGCTGCCTCCCCCTTGCCTTCACTTTGTGAATAATTTATAATTCTATTTGTATGACTCTGTCATGCAATGTGGATATTCGGCGACTATCTGGCTTGACTGTGTCAAGCTGACGACAAAATCTTCAGGGAGGAGGCAACCGTGAAGAGCATCGCGTGGTTGGATGAGGTCGGCCAAGCTGATACGAGCTTGGTCGGGGGGAAGGGAGCGTCGCTGGGGGAGATGCGTCGAGCATTGCAGGGTATCCCCGTGCCTGATGGGTTCGTCATCACTGCTGAGGCATTCCGCGCGTTCTTGGAGCGCACCGGCTTAGATGCGCGCATCCGCGCGCTCGTCGGCGAGCTCGATACCCACAACGTCCAGATGCTCGCGGACTATGGGCGAAGAATCAGAAATCTGATTGCTGAAACCCCGTTGCCGTCTGATCTCGAACGCGAGATCCTGCGCGCCTATCGCGAGCTTGTCCACAAGACCGGCAGTACCGACGTCGCTGTGCGCTCCTCCGCGACGATAGAAGACTCCCAAGAGCACTCCTTTGCTGGCCAGCACGATACGTTCTTGAATATCAAGACCGAAGAGATGTTGTTAGATCGGGTGCGCCGCTGCTTCGCTAGTCTCTTCACCGATCGCGCGATCTCTTACAGGCGCGACCGCGGCTTCACCAATGGCGACGTGGATATCGCTGTGGTCGTGCAGCAGATGGTGCGCTCGGATTTGGCCGCTTCTGGGGTGCTCTTCACGATCGACCCCGAATCGGGCGCGGAGAACGTCATCTATGTGACGGCGTCCTACGGCTTTGGCGAACTCGTCGTACAAGGCCGAGTCAACCCTGATCAGTTCTACGTCTTCAAGCCGGGGCTGAAAGAGCATCACAAAGCACTGATCGAGAAGCGTCTGGGGAGCAAGCAGAGGAAGCTCGTCTGCGCCAACGGGGCGCTGAAAGAAGAGAACGTCAGCCCTGAGGAGCAGCAGCGTTTCTCTATCAGTGACGACGAAGTGTTACAGTTAGCGCGCTGGGCCGTGCAGATCGAAGCGCACTATGGGCGCCCCATGGATATCGAGTGGGCCAAGGACGGAGTAACTCAAAAGCTCTTTATTGTGCAGGCGCGGCCGGAGACGGTTCACGGAGCTAGGAGCGCTAGCACGCTCGAGAGCTACGTGCTTGAAGAGATGGGGAAGCTCTTGGTGCGCGGCGAGCCGGTGGGCAGCAAGATCGGGCAAGGCTCAGCACATGTCATTCGCGATGTCTCGGAGATCGGGCGCTTCCGCGCTGGTGAGGTCTTAGTGACCGAGATGACTGACCCCGATTGGGAGCCCATCATGAAGATCGCGTCGGCGATCGTGACCGAGCGCGGGGGGAGGACGTGTCACGCCGCGATCATCTCGCGCGAGTTGGGAATCCCCTGCGTCATCGGCGCTGAGAGCGCAACGCACAAGATTCAGACTGGACAAGAAGTCACAGTAGACTGCTCCCAGGGTGAGGGGCGCGTCTTCGCCGGACGCTTGAAGTTCAGAATTGATCGCATTGATGTGGCGCAGCTTCCGAGAACGCGCACGAAAATCATGATGAACGTGGGCATCCCTGAGACAGCCTTTGCACAAGCGCGCATCCCCAACGACGGCGTGGGGCTCGCTCGCGAAGAGTTTATTATTAGTTCACACATCGGGATTCACCCCAAGGCGCTCTTAGAGTATGAACAACTTAAAGCTCGCGCCGCTCACGATCCCCAGATCGCTCAGATAATCAAAGAGATCGACGAGCGCACTGTGGGCTACGCAGACAAAACTCAGTTCTTCGTGGATAAGCTCGCGTCGGGGGTCGCCAAGATCGCAGCAGCCTTCTGGCCCAACGACGTTATAGTGAGACTTTCAGACTTCAAGTCGAACGAGTACGCGAGTCTCATTGGGGGCGTGCTCTACGAGCCCAATGAGTCAAATCCGATGATCGGCTGGCGCGGCGCGTCGCGCTATTACGATCCTAAATATAGAGACGCATTTGGGCTGGAGTGCCGAGCTCTTAAGAAGGCCCGCGACGAGATAGGGTTAAAGAATATCAAAGTGATGATCCCATTCTGTCGCACGCCCGAAGAGGGGAAGAAAGTCATAGAGACGATGGCGGAGTTTGGGCTGCATCAGGGTGAAAATGAGCTTGAAGTCTACGTGATGTGCGAGATACCCAGTAACGTCATCTTAGCTGAAGAGTTCGCGGAGATCTTCGACGGCTTTTCGATTGGGAGCAACGATCTGACGCAATTGACGCTGGGGCTGGATCGCGATTCGGAGCTTGTGGCGCACATTTACGATGAGCGCAACGAAGCCGTGAAGCGTCTTGTGAAGTACGTCATTGACGCGGCGCGTCGGAGAGGGCGCAAGATCGGGATCTGCGGGCAAGCGCCCTCGGACTTCCCGGAGTTCGCAGAGTTCTTGGTTGAGTGCGGGATTGACAGCATCTCGCTCAACCCCGACACAGTTATTAAGACACGGCTCTTAGTCGCTGAGAAAGAGAAGGAGCTAGCGCGAGGGAGGACGACTGTTACAGTGTAACAATCACTTCCCCCACAGGCTCACATCGCCCTTGGCGAAGCGCTCCGCCTCGTCTAAAACTTCACGCACTTTGTCGAGCGAGTCGAGTTCGCAGTAGAGTCTAAGTAGCGGCTCCGTCCCGCTGGCACGCAGCAAGAGCCACCCGTGAGGGAATCGCAGCTTCACCCCGTCCAGCATCTCTGTCTTGATGACTTCTAAACCTGCGATTTGTTTTGGTGGCCGACGCTTTACTCGCTCGACGATCTCTAGTCTGCTCTCTAAGTGTAAATCGCGCCGGTCGTACCAATGCGGGCCAACTTCAGCTAAGAGATCGTGCACGATCTCGCTCACAGGCTTTTTCGCTCGTGCTGCGATCTCGCACAGCAACAGCGAATTTAATACCCCGTCTCGCTCGGGAATGTGATTTTTTATGGCGATCCCGCCGGACTCCTCTCCCCCAATTAAGACGTCCTCGCGGACCATCTTCTCACAGATATATTTGAACCCGACCGGGACTTCGTCCAGCTCTAAATTATTTTTGACGGCGAGCGTATCTATCATATCCGAGAGTGTGAACGACTTGACGACCTTGCCGCGCCAGCCCTTCTTCAGCAAGTGTTTTAGGATCAGCGCAAAGCAACGATGAGAATCTATAACGTGCCCCAGCTCGTCCATCGCGGCGACTCTGTCGCCGTCGCCGTCGGTGACGACCCCAAGAAGATGCTTGGCGCTCTTTGGTCTCTTCAGACGCTCGCTGGCGAGCACCGCCCGCAGCGGGCTTAAGTTTCTCTCGATGGGCTCAGGGTTCTTCCCGCCAAAGCGCGGGTTGTCCCCGTGACGAACTGTGAGAAACTCGACGCCCAGCTCTTTGAGAAGTTCAGCGACGTATCCCCGTGCCGCCCCGTACATCGCGTCAATCACAACACACAGATCGCTCTGCTGCAGCAGCTCTGTGTCTATGAGCTGACGAATTCGGGCAAGATAGGGGCTTTTGAAGTCTGCAAAGTTGAGCTCGCTCTGTGGGGTCTTGGGCGTCGGCGCTTCTTGGGGGACGAGCGATTCGATGAGCTGGGTGACGCTGGGCGGGGCGGAGCTCGCGTATTCTATTTTTATCTTGACGCCGTTGTATTCGGGCGGGTTATGACTAGCTGTCACCATCACGCCGAGCGCTGCTTGATGGTGATGCACAGCATACGAGAGCGTCGGGGTGGGCACGGAATCTTCGGCGATCCAGACGGGAATTTCAGAGTCTTGCAAGATGCGCCCAATGTGTATGGCGAACTCTTTGGAGAGAAAGCGCGTATCGTAGCCGATGACGACGCCGCGCTCGCTCGGGCGATACGCAACACCCCATTTTTTATAGACTTCTAACGCGCGGCGCTGCGGGTTTTTCAGATACTCCGCGATGGCATAGGCGACGCGCCCCACGTTGGCAAACGTGAAATCTTGGGCGATCACGCCGCGCCAACCGTCGGTGCCAAAGCGAATCTCGCTCATTGTTATTAGAGCACAGGCTCTTTAGGTTCTGGTTTCTTCTGCTGGGCTAAGATCTGCCCGTTGGGGCCTACAACGCGCTCGACGTGCGGCGGCAGCTTGATCTCCATCGTCTCAAAGACCTCAATGATGAGATCGCGCGGCAGCCCCAACTCCATCCACAGGGCTTCTAACGTCACCACGCCGTTCACGACGGGCACCTCGGCGAGCGTTTTCTATCGCCCGCGCGTAGTTCTGCATCGCGTTCGGCAGATACGGCCCATCAGGTTGTGTCAGAAATTCCTCCATAGCATTAGTACTTCCACTCGACAGTATACGTCGCTTTCGCGACGTCATGCGCCTTCACGGGAACTGTGAAGAGCACTGTATTGGCATCGAGCTTCTCGTAGCTTGGCTCGGCGGAGACGATCTTCCATACGCCCTGAAGGCGCTCTCTTACTTCGATTATGACGTCAGAATCTTTCTGATTGCGCAGCGTAATCTCGTAGGTGTCGCGATAGAGTTCGCGGCCCAGCTCGTCGCGCCCCACGATTTGTCTGTCTTTGAGCGCTCGTTCGGCTTTCAGATCGAAAGCCATCCCCGGCACGAGCGCGACCTTTTCGCCTGTGGGCGTGTGGCCCACAGAGTCCTCGCCGAGCAATTGGAGCGCGCCCGCGCTCTCTTTGTAGAGCCGGACGACGCCGGCGGGCAGCGCCATGCCTAGCCCTTCTGATTTTTCGTTCACAAAACGAATCTCGACGCGCACCTGCGGGGAGACCGCGGCTTCATAGACGTAGTGCTTCGAGACCGTGACCGCATCGGCTCTCACGAAAGGGAGCTGAAGGGTCTGTTTATCTTTCAGGGTTATCCGGTGCGGGAGCTGATATTCGTGGTACTCGAATGCGGGCTTGGTCTCGAGCTCTTTCTCTTGAGCGGCGAGGGGGACGGCTCGCGGGGGAGCAACGGCTGGTGCAGGGGGTGCCACGCGGCGCAGCTCCCCGGCGATGAGAGTCAGCCGGGCGTTTGTGTACTCGCGCCCGCTCGTGTTCTGCACGGTGACCCAGCTTGCAAGCTTCATCTGGTTTTCGGCTTCGTTCAAGATCGCAGTGTAATACGCAGACCAGCCTAGCCCAGTGGTAAGATAGCTCAAGCTCCCTGAGACTTCACCGGAGACAGTGCTCTGGATGCGCCAGCGCAGTGCTGGGCTCTTACGATAGTCTGCAAGCTGAGCCAAAGAGACTTCGCTGAAGTCTTTGAGAATTTGAATCCGCCCGGTCACTTCTTGAAGCACTATTCCGTCTTCGACGCTGAGCAGGGTGCCGCGATATGTTTTCGGCATCAAGCCGCGGGCGACGGTGACCTCGATCTCTTGGCCGATAGAGTTCTGCAAGAGCTGCCAGCCTGTCAGGTCTTGCGCGGGCAAGAACTCTTGCTCGACGATTTGCATATCTTTGAGCGGGCGGAAGAGCACAGAGTCGGGCAGGATGCCCTTGGGCAGGTCTTCCAGAAGATAGTCGTGCTCGCCTTGAGAGAGAGCAAGCGTGCGCAGCTCTTCGACGAGAGCCAAATCGCTGTAGAGCGTGACATTGGGGCCGAGGGGCTGCTGTGCCCCGCCAAGACCGCCCATAAGGAGAGCAATCAAGACACCGCCTATCGCGAGACGTTTCATAAGGGCCTCCTTGCTCTTTTAAGTTTAGCTGAAGACACGGGGGCTTGCCAAGCTGGGGGCTTGACAGGCGGGATGGGGAGCGCTACAATAGCTTTGCTTGTGGCGGCGTAGCCAAGTGGTAAGGCAAGGGTCTGCAAAACCCTAATACACCGGTTCGATTCCGGTCGCCGCCTCCAACTCCAAGATGGGTGGTTAGCTCAGCGGAAGAGCGTCTGCTTGACGTGCAGAAGGCCAGAGGTTCAAATCCTCTACCACCCACCAGAAAGACAGTTCTCAGTTAAAAGTTCAGAGTTGAGAGTTTTGGTTCGCACTTCGAGAATTTGAGCTTCCCCTAAAGCTGTATCTACTGTGACGAACGAAATCTTCTCTGAGCGTGGATCGCTCCAGCCGTCGCTGAGCTTCTCTTTCATCGCTTGATAGATCTCATAGCGCCCATCGGAATACCCCCGCTGGGGCAAGGGCGCGTCGCGTCGCGCTTCAAGACGCGCTCTCACGATCTCTTCGGGACACGTTACGTAGATAACCCATAGTGAAGCGTGCTCGCGAAACTCTGCGAAGAATCTCTGACGTGTCTCGTGGCGCAAGAACGTCCCGTCTAACACGACAGAACGCCGCTTACTCAAAGCAAGCTGCGCCCGAGCGATCATATGCTCATAGACGCGACGATAGTACTCGTCGTCGTAAGAGCGTCTGTTGCCGAAGAGCCGATAGCCGACTCTGTCGGTGCTGAGATACCGTGCGCGCAGCTCGCGCGCGATCTGACGAGCAATAGTCGTCTTGCCCACGCCCACCAGCCCGCAGACCATCACCAGCCACGGCTCCGGCAATTCTCCCAGAAGATCGCGCCAGCAAATCATGAGAGAGAGTAAAGCATCACACCCGCGCTGTTGTCAAATTGAGGGCGCAGTGTGTACACTCATGCTATGCTGAAGGAAGATTCCCAGGGCGTGGTTCTGAAGATTCGCGTCAAGCCGCGGGCGCGGCGCACCGCGATTGTCGGAGTGAGAAACGACGCGCTGCTTGTCGAAGTGACAGCGCCGCCGGAGCAGAACAGGGCTAACGACGCTGTGATCGCGCTGCTCGCGGGCATTTTCGATCTGCCCAAGAGCAAAGTAGAAATTCTCTCTGGGCACAGCTTTCGCGAGAAGCTCGTGCGCCTGTGCGGAGTTAGCGCATCTCAGTGTCGCGAGCGCTTGGGTATCTAGCGAAGATCGCTTCGATGGCGCGACGACGAAAATCAAAGATATATTCAAGCTGGCGCCGCACCCACAACGCATGAGCTAGCTCTCCAATGGGGCCGAACGGAAGAGCATACGTCACGTGGTCTTCGATGCGCGTCCCTTCTGGAGTGGGTGTGAAGCGATGCTCATGATACCAGAACGCATAGGGGCCAAAGCGCTGCTCATCAATGAAGCGTCGCTTCGGTTCAATGTATATGATCTCCGCCAGCCAGTGGACGATCAATCCCGGTATAAGCCGAATGCGATATTCGACGAGTTGCCCTTCGTACATGGGCTCATCGGTTCCAGAGAGTATGGCAAAGTGCATCTCTGGGGGCGTGAGCCGGTTGAGGTTCTTTGGGGTCGCGAAGAACTCCCAGACGCTCTCTAGGTCAGCGGGGACGACCTGAGCGCGCGAAAGTCTATAGATCTTGGGCATAGGTATCACTTCAGATGCACGTCTATGGAATACTTGAGTGCGAGGCCTTCAGCCATCTGATAGCAAATGCAAGCGCTGCTCCGGCACCATCCAAACGCACAGAAGCAGTCTCCGAGCGCAGAGCGTGACGCAACGGCTCTAAAGCTTGCACATCGCCCACGCGGGCTAGCGCTGAGAGCGCCGCGACACGGGTGCGCGGATCACGATCGCTGACAAACTGGGCAAACAAGTCGGTATCATCGGGTGTGGCCCATAAAGCAAGCCCTTCCAGAGCTGCCCGACGCACCAATGTGTTCTCGTCTGAGATGTACTTGAGGAGTGTTGCTCGCGATTCGTCTTGATAGACGACTGAAAACGCCGCGACTCCTAAGGCGCGCACGAACGGGCTAGGATCTTTGAGCACGATATCAAAGAGCTCCGGAGCGACACGCCCGACAATGCTCAACGTCTGAACAAGATCGCTCTCAGCGAAGATGAACAGGAACGGGAGCGCCTCGCGCAGAGCAGCGAGCGTTGCTTGAGTCACTTGTAGAGCGAGCTGAGCCTGACCAAGTTCTGCCAACGCCTTGAGGGTCTCGAGGGCGAGGCTTCCGCAAGAGCTTGGATCGCATTGTTGGAGATAATTGCTCGCAAGAAAAGTAAGCACGGCTTGCGTCGCCTCTCTTCCCTTGATCTGGCGCAGCGCTCGCAGGGCCGCCTGGCGCACTGTCGGCTCGCTATCATTGAGCAGTGCTCTCGCCAGCGCCGACACGGCTTGACTGCCCAAGGGTGCCAGCGCATTGGCAGCTGCGACACGCGCTTGTGGAGCGCGCCCCATGAGCAAAAGATCACTCAAAGCGCCCAGAGCTACAGGATCGCGCAGCAGCCCCAGCGCCCCGGCAGCACCGACTTGGATCGCTTCAGAATCTAGAGAAAGCGCCCAGATCAGTTCCGGCACGGCGTGGCGCACCTCCAAGACTCCCAGCGCGAACGCCCCGGAGCCGCGCACGAATGGGTCCTCTGTTGAATCGCTCAAAGTCTGAGAGAAGAGCGCAATGGCTGCCAGCGAACGAAGCTGCGCGAGCGCCTTGAGCATCGCGGCGCGCTCGACGACATTGAACGCCTCGCGATCAGTGAACGCGCTCAACAACGCGCTCTCTGTGGTACGCCACCCAGCTTGCGGCAAGCGCCCTGATGCTGTTAGCTCTTGGAGCGAGACGGCTGCTGCAGCGAGCGTCTCGCGCTCAGCGAGCAGTTCCGTGATCGTGTCGGATTCTCCCAACGAGATAGCTGCAGTCCAACGGATGCTGGCGACGCTATCCGTGCGGGCTGCTTGCCGCAGGGCGGCCGCTACAGCGGGCAGGGAACGAAAGCGAAAGAGCCCTTCCGCTCCAGCGCGCCGCACAAACGACGCATCGTCTGTGAGCAATCGTTCGGTGAGCAAGGGCACGACGGAGTCGTCGCCATAGCGCACAAGACTATTAACTGCGCTGAGGCGCTCCGCAGCGCTCCCGTTTTGGAGTATCTCAGAGAAGACCGCGAGCGCCTCGCGCTTCATTTCTGTCAGCTCGCTTAACGACGGCGTCTCCTGCCCCGTCGCTGTCAAGCCCAGCAAAAGCGCCCCAGCAAAGAGCACCCAACGCACGCGCACGTCACTCACTTCCCCAATTTGTTGGGATCGAAGAGATCGTTCGGGAGTTCTTTGGCTTCGATCTTCGTGATCGTCAAAAGCGTCTTATTCGTCTTAATAAGTTGGTTCTCGATAAGCTGTTTCTTGACGTACTCGTCCTTGTCGAGCGTTGCGTACTCTTGATACGTGACGTCATTGAGCGGGTCACCGCTGAGCGCGAAGAGCCGTGCTTTGACTGGGCGCAGCGCCGCCTTGTCGGCCGTGACAGTCACTCTCTGGAACGCCACGCTCTTCTCCGTCGCTTCGAGCTCGACTTCCAGGCCGGCTTTGTTGCCAGGGAGCGTCACATCTTTGCGAGCTTTGACTTTGTAATCACCCTTAAACTGAATGCCCACGGTCTCGGACACGCTGGAGTCGCCGAAGACCTGTTGACGTCCACTCACTTTGAGCGGTGTTGCTAATCCCGGCTGCCAGAAGAAGACCCCCTCCGGCGTGCTCACATAAACTTGGCCCTTCAACTCTTCCGGGGCGAGAAACTCGATGCGCGCGTAGCGCTTCCCGTTGATCTCTTTAAAGTAGAGCTGCACGATAGCTTGTTTAGTGCCATCGGGTCTATCAGCGACGACTTCGACGGTCATCGTGAACGACGGGGACTCGACAAAGCGCGCTTTGTCGAACGCCTCTAAAAGCTGATCGTCCGTGGGCGCAGGCTGCGCTACAAGAACGATCCCCAACACCGCGGCTGCCAGAGCAGCCAACAGAACGTACTGTGTGAGTCTCTTCATATGTGCTCCTTTCTTGAAGTTCTCAGACATAGCTTAACGCTTCAACAATATTTTTCCGGGCGGTCTTCCACGCCGGGTAGAGCGTGCCCAGGAACGTCGAGATCAAGGCTGTCAAGAAGGGCACGACGGCAACGGACAGATTGACGGCGATCTGCACTGGAGCGGGATCCAGCGCCCCCGGCGGCAGCCATTGGATTGAAGCGCTGTTCAACCATAGCCCCAAGACTGTACCCAAGGCTACTCCCAGTAAGCCCCCAAGCATTCCTAGGATCGCCCCTTCCGTGACGAAGAGCCGAAAGACTTGTGATCTGTTCGTGCCGATGGCCCTGATCGTGCCGACTTCACGAGTGCGCTCCAAGAACGACATCGTCAAGACTTCTAAGACGCTGAAGAAGGCTAATACAAAGACCCCCATCGTTGTGAACGCGGCGAAGACGCTCCAGAAAGCGCGAATCGAGTCATAAAACGTTGTGAGCTTCTGCCACGGGCGCGCGTCGAGCGGGATCTGCAGGGCAGTAAGCCGTGCTCTGATCTCTTGGGCGAACGCTTCAGCTTGGTCTATATCTTTGAGTTGGACGATGACGCGCTCGACCCCTTGTGTGCGCAGAAGCTGCTGCGCAAACTCTAAATTGACGATCCCGATCTGGCCCTCTTGTGTAATATTATTGTAACGAATGGTGCCGACGATTGTCGCACTGGCGGCGTTGAACGCGCCGCTAGCTGTGCCGCTGGCAACATTGATAATATCGCCAGGGCGGACGTTCAACTTCTCGGCGAGCCGCCGCCCAATTAAGATCTGGGGCGTGCCGTCGTTGGTGAGCGGGCGTCCGTCCGCAACGACCCGACTGTAGTCTTCTATAGGGTTGCCGGGGACTAGCCCGCGCCCCACTACTAAAGTGCTATTCTTCTCGTTGCCGATCAAGCCTGCAAAGCTTAACGTCCATGTGTACCCTGTCACCCTCGGATCGTCTTGCAAAAGCGCTATGATCTGCTCAAGGGTCTGGGGCGGAATGAGATACTCATAGCGCTCAGTTTTATTGTCAAAGAGCTTGGCATCGGCGATCTGCACCGCGCCGATCTCCCGCGTAAGATTTATCTTGATGGACTCAAAGCTCTCGGTGATAAAGCCCATGACGAAGTAGAGAATAGCGACGCCGAGGGCAGTCACGCCTAAGCTAAACGCAGTGCGGCGCTTATTGCGCAGGACATTCCGTGCAGCAATTTTCAAGAACATAGCTCAATCTCCCTCACTTGGACGCGAGCGCTTCTACGACGTTGAGTCGTGCCGAATGTAAAGCCGGGTAGAGTGCCGAGAGCATCGTCGCTACGATGCTGATGATGAACGGCGCGATCGCGTTCTGCAGCCCTAAGCGCACTTGTACGGGGATTGGTTCGATCGCCCCTGGCGGCGTCCAGCCTATCCCTACCGAGTTAAAGCCCTGCCCGGCCAGCCAGCCCACTACGATCCCGACGAGGCTTCCCAACCCTCCCAAAAAGACGCTCTCCATGAAGAACATCAAGAAGACCTGATAGCGCTTCGTCCCAATAGCCCGAATCGTCCCGACTTCGCGCGTGCGCTCAAGAAACGAGAGCGTCAACACTTGTAAGACTATAAAGAAGACGAGCACCGAGACGGCAATCGTCAAAAACCCAAACAAAATCTCGAAAAAGCCCTTAATCTGACGATAAAACTCTGCGAGCTGCTCCCAGGTACGCACTTCAAACCCAAGGCCAGCTGCTGTGAGCTTGCGCTGCACCAACGCCGCGACGCGATCGGTGTCAGCAATAGTGTTCGTGGTGACGATGACTTTTGTGACCCCGGTGGTGTCCAGGAGAATCTGCCCATAGCTGAGGGGCACGAAGATGAGCTGGCCCTCGGCGATGGCGTTGTTGAGCGTATAGATGCCTGCGACTTGCAAGGGGCCGACGTTATAAGCGCCATCGACGGTCGTCGTCGTCATCGTGAAGAAATCACCGGGCTTGAGCTGGAGCTCTTCAGCAAGAGTGCGCCCGATCAAGACTTTTGCGCGGTCGTCGGGATTCAACCCCGATCCCTCTACGACAAGATCATTATAGTCCAGAGCGAGGTTTTGCGGCTCAAGAGCCGTCGCGCGCACGACTTTCGTCTTGCGCTCCGTGATCGCCAGCCCAGAGAGACCAAGCTGCACCGTATACGCTGTGACTTCAGGGATCTCTTTGAGAATAGCGCCAATACGCGCCACACTCTCAGGAGGGATGAGATATTCAAAATTCTCGGTCTGCTCTGCCCACAGCAGGGGCGAAGCGATCTGAAAGTTCCCAAACTGTCTCACGGTGTTCGCACGAATGCTCAGGATGCTATCGTCAACGTAGCCGCGCACGGCATAGATCATCATTGTCCCCAGGGCAATGATCGCCAAGCTAAGCAGCGTGCGTCGACGGTTGCGCGATAAGTTTCTTAAAGGGATGAGCAGCTTAAGCTCCATTGGTGCGTCCTCCGTCGAAGAGTTGCCCATCGCGGATCTTGACAGTAAGTTGCGCGTACTGCGTCACCACGGGATCGTGGGTAACCACGAGAAACGCCACATGGTGCTCTTCGTTGAGCCGTCTCATGATCGACATCACTTGCTTGCCTGTCTCAGAATCTAAGTTCGCTGTGGGCTCGTCAGCAAGCACCAGCTTTGGGTTAGTAACGAGCGCACGAGCGATAGCGACTCGCTGGCGCTGACCTCCCGACAGCTCATCAGGCCGACGCTTAGCTAAGTCTTTCAACCCAACTTCCTCCAAGAGCGCCATAGTGCGCTGGTAGCGCTCTTTTCGGCTAACTCCCAACAGAATCAGCGGGTACTCGACGTTCTCATAGGCCGACAGGACTGGGATGAGATTGAACGTCTGGAAGACCAAGCCGATCTTGCGTTTACGCAGCTCCGCTAATTGTCCTTCGGAGAGCTGGCTAGTCGGCTGCCCGTCAATATAGACTTCCCCAGACGTAGGCTTGTCAATGCACGCGATCAAGTTTAAGAAGGTCGTCTTACCCGAGCCCGATGGACCGTTGATGACGACGAAATCCCCGACATCGAGCGCGAAGTTAACCCCGCGTAGTGCAGGGATCTCCTCCTTACCAACGCGATAGACTTTGGTTAACTCTTTTGTTTGTAAGATCATTATGGCTCCTTTACAGTCGTTCGATCTCTGAGATGAGTTCGCGGCACCATTGCTGTTGGACTTCTAAATTTCTCAGCCCTAGGCGCACCGTGGCGAGCAAGAAGGGTTTATGAACACGCAGCCCTTGCTCGCGACAGCGCTTGGGAAGGTACTCTTGAATTTGTTTGTAGACCTCAAGGCGC
>JBKBIX010000038.1:0-13394 GCA_046293845.1 Bipolaricaulia bacterium
GGGGGGTGAAGTCGTAACAAGGTAGCCGTACGGGAACGTGCGGCTGGATCACCTCCTTTCTAAGGAGTCCTTTCGCGTGGGGGCTCTGCCCCTACCGCGCGGTCTTCTCTGAGCGTGCTGTGCTCATGCTATCCGAACTTGTCATTTTCTCTTCTTGATTTTTTTAAATTTTCTCTCCGGTCTTCTGTCCCTTCAATAGGTGACGGCAGTCGTCCCAAAGACGCTCCCTCGGCTGTTGCCCGCGTCACGAAACCCCCTACGCTCAGCTACCATCAGTCCTTTCAGTTCCCCAAGCCCCACAGTAGAGTAGGAGCATCACGGCTGCGAGCCGCTAGCACGCTCGCGAAAGAGGTCAATAGACTATGATCAATCACCACTTCACGATGCTGAGCATGACAGGACAGCAGTCCAACGGGCAGCAGATCGCGGAAGCGTTGAGCGAGATCGTCGAAACCACATCAGGACGGTTCTACAAAAAGGGCGAAGTTATCTACCAACCGGGCGATATTGACGATCGGGTCTATTTCATTCGCGAGGGCAAGGTCAAATTAGCCTATCTTGATGAGAGCGGGCGCAAGCTCACCCTGGCGATCTTGGGCGAGGGCGAGATCTTCGGCGAGATGGTCCTAGTCGGAGCCAGGCGCCGCGAACACTTAGCGCAAGTCCTGCAAGATGCGATCATTCACCCTATAGAGCGCGAAAAATTCTTCTATCTGCTGGAGCGCAAGCCCTGGGTAGCTTTAGAGATCATCCAGCTCTTTGGCAAGCGAGCCCGTGACTTAGAACAGAAACTCGAAGATTTGATCTTTAAAGACATCACGACGCGGCTCTCGCGCCAATTGTTGCGCCTGATCGAAGAACACGGGGAGCAGACCCCCGAAGGGACACAAATCAGCTTCAAGATCACCCACAAAGAATTGGCTGATCTGATCGGGTCCGCCCGCGAGAACACCACAAGCGCCCTCAATCGTCTGGCCAAAGAGGGCATCTTAGACAAGAAGCGCTACTATATTATTATCAAAGACGAAGAAAAGCTGAAAGAGAAGAGCGGGACGCTCTAAAGCCGCGTCAGAGCGTCGAGCAATGCTTTCGCTTGCGCGACCGTCTGCGCGACAGCAGAGATCGGCGCCCCACGACTGAGCAACGCTTCTAAGACGGAAAGTCTGTTCTCAAACTGCTCCCGTGCGCCCTGCTTGGTCAGCGCTTCAGCAAGAGCGCTCTGCGAGAAAACGCCCTGAAATTCTTTCAGTTGGCGCAGCGCCAGCACCGTCTGCGATTGCCCCACCAAATATTCAATTCCCTGTAAGAGCGCGAGAGCGTTGAACGCCTCACCGACAACCCCAGCGAGTTCTTCTATCGTTGGGAGAGCCGACTGAGCTGCTGCTGGCAGCCCCTGCTCCATTGCTGAAGGACTCGCTGTGCCGCCGACGATGACCCGTCCGACCATCCCCTGCTGCTCGTGCAGCGCGCAGAAGTAGTCATAGACACCGGGGAGGGAAAAGATATACGAATACGACTGGCCGATCTGGGTCATCAGCCCGGAGTTCCACGGCCTAGCCCCAGCAGGGATGCGCAGGGGGCGATCTTGGCTTGGGTGATAGGCCGTCACGGTATGCCCGTCGCCCTGGGCGTTCTCCTTCAAGACCCAAACGACGCGATCATTGGGCTGCACTACCAGCCCTGGGGGATCGAAATAGTGATCGCGCACCTCGACGACGAAGACCCGCTGAGCTATTTCTGTTCGTGTGGGGCCGCCTAACCAGAAGAAGAGCACCCCAATCAGCGCTGCCACCAGAGCTGCCAGAATGGCAAGCCAGCGTTCCATAAATTTAGTGTAGCACATTTCATGCGATGCGCAAGCCCCAGACTTTGCCCAAGCGCGAGGGTCTTGGTATTTTTGACACTAGAACGGGAGGTCTTATCACAGAAGACTGGACAAGCGAGTTGGGTGATGCGTTCTTCTCGCTGATCTGCATTGCCAACAGCACCAACGTTAATCTAGAAGATGCGCTTCAGCAAGCCCTGAGAAAATACGAGCAGAGGCTCGTGCGCAAGGGCGGCGCAGACTCTGAATAATAAAAAGAGAGTCCCCTCTCCCGTCCGTGAAGACGGGAGAGGGGACGTGGTGAGGGCTTTCTACCGCCTCCACATCCAGAACGCCAGCCCTGCTCCGATCACCAGCAGCACGCCGACAATCGCTGCCACCAACCCAGCATTGGAGCCTTCAGATCTCTCCGGCGCGGGCTGCGAGCTCGGCTGCGGCTGAGTCACGGGCTCAGTCGTGATCGCTTCCACCAACGATTGTGGGAGCTGGCTGAGCTGCGTCGCCCCTTCGCTCTGGCTGATCTCAACCCACTGATCTCCAACGGGGAAGAGCACCGCTGAACCAAGAGCCAGATACTCTCTGAGCGCACTATTGCTTGCTAACGCAAAGTACGCATCCGAGCCGAACTGAACCTTGAGCGTCGGCTGCTGCTGATAGCCTGCTGCCTTCCAGATATTGTCTTGATCGAGCTGGAACGAGACTCCTCGCACCGAGCGTATAAGGCTTTGGGCAAGCTCTCTGGCGTCTTCGCGCAGCGCTTGTAGCCCCTGCGACATGCGCACTGCGTCCTGGCCGCTGGGAGCCCAATATGCGCTTCTGTCACATATTGGGCAAGGAGCCGGTGATAGAGTGAGGCTCTCCGGCGGTGCGGCAAAGTACGACGTGTACGGCGTCACGATCCCGAATTTTTCGGCTAGCTTCTTCACGGCGTCTACTAATTCGGGATTCTCTCCCTTCAGTCTGATCTCGTCTAAGAGATAGCCGATCTTGCGTGCGGCCCACATCCGGGGCAAGAAACTGTACTGCGTGTTCTCTTGCGGCAGCTCGATCTCGAACGTGCTGCTCCAGTCAGTTCCCTGGCGCTTGCCCGCCAGTGTTACTGTGCCCTTGCCCGGCGCGCGATAGCGCCCCACGATCTGAATCTGCGAGCCCTTGAAGAGATCGGGCAGCTTCGGCGGGTAGAGATCGTAGACTTTCAGATCGCCAAAGCTGATCTGCAAGTCTGTCAGCAACGGCACCCCAACTTTTTCATAGAACTGGGCGATCTCGGTCTCGATAGATTCGCCCGGCTCAACATATGTCGAGAAGCCGCCGTTGTGCTGGCTGAGCGTGTCGAGCAAGATCGTATTGACGTCGTAGCCCACGCCGAAGCAGAAGATCCTCGCGTTGAGCTGAGCGTTCTTCGCCGTGACGTTCTCAATGATCTGATTGACATCGGTCTCGCCGGTTGTGGGCAGTCCGTCAGTCAAGAAGACGAGCATCTTCAGGCGCTCGTTGGGCACGAAGAAGCTCAGTCCTCTCAAGAGTGCGTCGTTGATGTTCGTCCCGCCGCCAGCTTCGAGCTTGTCTACGAACGCTTCGAGCTGCGAGCGGTCCAAGCCGTCACCTGAGAGAAGCTGCGAACTGAACTCTGTGACGGTGTCGCTGAACGCAACAATAGCGACGCGGTCTTGGGGGGTGAGCTTGCCCAGCGCATACTTGAGCGACTGCTTGGCTTGTTGGATTTTCTCGCCCCCCATGCTCCCGGAGACGTCTATCACAAAGACAATATCTTTGGGGAGGGGAGTGACTTCGCCCTGCGCTGGGCTGATCAGCAAGAGAAAGTACCCGTCTTCGTCTCCAACTCTGTAGGTGATGACGTCCACACCCAGCTCTTTCTCGCTGACGGTGTAGAAGAGCCGAAAATCTTGGGCGCTCTTGACTTGAGTCGCCTCGAAGCTCACGGTTGCTTCAGACTCGCCGATCTTTTGGACAGAGATTTTATGTGTCGGCGAGTAGATCGAAGCAATCGGCTCGTTCTCGCGCAGATGGACCTGAATCAGAAGTTGCTCGATAGGCTTCTGCGCTGTGATGGGATAGAGCAGCTCGATGAGATTGCCCGCGCGCTGCAAGACCTGCTGATAAGAGATCTTGACTTTCTGCTCGCCCTTGGGCGGGATGGGGAAGACTCGCACGTGGAAAGCCCGCTCGCCCAAGTACTCTAACAGCGCTGGGTCTTTAGTTCTGCGCACGATCTCCTCGTAGATACCGCGCGCTTCGGTGGCGCTCATCAGCTTGCCCTCGTGACATTTGCCATCGCCGCAGAGCGTCAAGTTGGAGATCACCGTGCCCTTAGGGACGGGGAAGATATACGTCTCTTCTTGCACAAAATCGCTCGGATTATAGAACGTCAATTCGAGCGCGAGCTGTGCGACCTGATTGTCTATCTCAATCTTGACTCGATAGTCTTTCAACATGACCGTGTCAGGACTGGGCGTGGGCCTGGGTATCCACGGAGGCTCAATAATCGGCTGTGCCCCGACGACCCAAGAGCCAACCAGCAGACCCGTTATAGCCAAAAGAGCTGCTCTATAGAACTTGCGCACTGGTGACATTGCTCCTCCTTTCGTCTCGCCTGAAAACGCTAACTGATCAGCACCGATAGAGACAGTAGAACTTCCACCATTTGAACGGCTTTCGCCCGATCTTGTAGACCACAGCCTCACCGTCGGCTGCCTGCCCACCGACGAAGATCTCTCCGGCCTCGTTGACTGCCAGATAGACCGGCTCGACACGCTCTTTCGGTTCGAGCTCCAAAGCAAGATGCTCCGATCTCTCTTCGCGCATCTTCGCGATGTCTTTAAGCTCTTTAGATGAGCTGGCAAAGCCCTCGGCAAAGACCGAGACGGGACTGCCAGCCTTGATCTTGCCCTCTTTAGGTTCCACCCGCAGGATGCGGCCCCTCCCGCTCTCTAACACCAAGAGATTGCCCTCGGAGTCGAACGCCAGACTGCGAGGATCGTCAAGATTCTCTGCGATCACGAAGCTCTCCCCGCCCGGCGCTATCTTGATGATTCGTGAGTCCATAATGAAAAACCGATTGCCCTTGCCGTCCGCAAGGCCTGCGGCAGCAACTATCCCCGCTGGTGCGCGAAAGACCCCTGTGAAAGGCCCCGACTCTTCGAACCGGAGCGTAGGCTCTTGCTCTGGCACCCCAGCGAGCTGCTGAGTCAAGCGCACTGGATCGCCTGGCTCCCTGAGCACGACTTGAGGACGCTCATAGCGCGCATCGAGCAACATAATTGGGCTAGCTTCCCAAGACCGACTCAGATCGTAGAGCCATGCTCCAAGAAAGATCAAGAGTAGGCTCGCCAAAGCTAACGCCGGCTTGAGCACCCTTCTCCCAAACTGTCGCTCCGGCGCGCGCCAGAGCCGACTCATCCGCCGATCAAGCTCGCGCTCCAAAGCGTGCAGTCGGCGCTCGTGCGCCATCTTCAACAGCTCCTCGAGATCACTGTACTCGCTCATAGCATCTCCTGAAGCAAAGCCCTCAAGTGCTCTTTGGCCCGGTTGATGCGCGTCCCCACCGTCGTCTCGGTGATGGGTTCACCCTCAACTTCGCCGAGAATTTGAGCGATCTGGGCATAGTCCAAATCAGCGTAAAACCGCAAGACCAGCGGACGCCGATACTTTTCATCAAGCTGCGCTAGAGCTTTCTGAACGGCTTCGCCGCGAACGTCCTCCTGCACCTTGGACTCTACGGGATTTTTGTGCCAGCGCGAAAACTCCGAAATCTTCCAGCGCGAGAGCCACGCTGCTCTGCTGCGCTCGCGGCGCAGCTTGTCTTTACAGACGTTCGCAGCGATCTTTAAGATCCAACTGCGTGGGTTGCCGTCGGGGTTCAGCTCGGCACAGCGTGAAAAGACCCTCAGAAAAGTCTCTTCAGCAGCATCGAGAGCTTCATGCTCATTGTGTAATATAGCCACACACACGCCAATCACCTCGCGCTTAAAATGCTCATACAGCTGCGCCCAGGCATCACGATCGCCCTCACAGACCCGCCGGAGCAGCTCCGTCATAGCGCCCTTCGCTCTATTCATACGCGCGACCCCTGAAAAACTTCCCGCCGCTGGGAAAACCCTGATAGCTCGATTATAATAGCGTTTGTATGAGTTCTGATAGAGAGCGGCTCTACCCTACACACCCCATCGTGGGGGTAAGCGTCCTGGTCCGCAAAGACAGAAAGATTCTCTTGGTGCGCCGTGGGCACGAGCCGCGCAAGGGGCGCTGGAGCCTCCCCGGCGGGGTCGTCGAGCTCGGCGAAACTATCCGCGATGCTGCCATCAGAGAGATCCGCGAAGAGTGCCACGTCGAGATCGAGATCGAAAAAATCTTAGACGTCTTAGACAGGATCTTTCGCGACGCCGATGGGCGCGTGCAGTATCACTACGTCTTGATCGCACTCTTAGCACGCTACAAATCCGGTGAGCTGCAAGCTGATTCCGACATCGAAGCTGCCACATGGGCCGACGTGAGCGCACTCGCCGACTATGACCTGCTTGCCGATCAGCAAGAGCTTATCCAGCGAGCAACACAAGACCTATGAGCGCACAAGAGCCGCTATATTCCAAGGACGCTGCCGAAGCCTTAACTCAGCGTGAGCGCTCGAACCAACGCTTACAAGAGCGCATCCAGCTCGTCTTAAGTCGCTTAGGGGAGTGCGAATCTTTTTTAGACATCGGCTGCGGCTCTGGACAGTATCTGCGCGCCGTCGCCGCACATGGTGTCCGGCGCGTCGTCGGGATTGATGAATCTCCAGATCGTCTTGCAGAAGCACGACGCGCTTGTCCTCACGCAGAGTTACACAAAGCCCGCGCTGATAGCCTCCCCTTCTCTGACCGAAGCTTCGACGTTGTGCTCGCAGCTCAAGTCTTGCACGAAATCTATCTCTTTGGTCAGCCCGACGAACTCGCTCACGTCTTTCGCGAGATCCAGCGCGTTCTGAAGCCAAACGGACGACTCATCGCGCTCGATCATCTCGATCCCGGCCCAGAGAGGGTGCGTGTGCGTCTCAGCCCACCCGCTCGTACTCACTTTGATCACTTCATCACAAGCTATAAGTTCAGAACGATTAGCTTCCACCAAGAGCCAGACGGCACGCTCTGGCTCTCCCGGCGCGACTTACAAGATTTCGTCACAAAAATCTGGTCGTTCGGCACAGCGATGGAAGATCTGGAAATGCGCGAGACCCATTGTCCTTTCGGGCGCGCACAGATAGAAGCGCTCGTAAGAGCAGCACAATTGACGCTGATCGAATGGCTCGCGTTTGAAGAGATCTCTGAAGATTGCAAGGAATATGGGATCGAACTCGTTGAGGGTTCAAGCTGGCCGAGAAAATTTCTTGTAGTCGCTCAGCGTTAACGACGCTTCCTGAGCTTCGGCCCCTGGGGAGTATCTATGACTTCGTAGCCCAGCTTGGCGATCTTCGCACGCAGCGTGTCAGCTTCTTTGAAGTTTTTCGCTTTGCGCGCGGCCTCGCGCTGCGTCAGCAACTCTCGCACTTCCTGAGGAACTTCAACAGTCTCTTCAGCTTGCACCTCGTTGAGCTTCAGCCCGAAGACGCGATCAAAATCAAAGAGCGTCGCGAGCTTATCTGAAGGGCTCTGGTGCGAGCGCACAAAGTCCCACACGACTCCCAACGCTTGCGGAATGTTGAGATCATCGTTGATTGCTTCAAGGAAGCGTTCGCGCACCGCCGGGGGAATCTTGCCTTGGGTGGGATCGCCCCCGACAGCGCGGGCGTTGCGCACGTGTTCTCTTAGTCGCTCTAAAGCCGTCTGTGCGCCTTCGAGCGCCTGCCACGTAAAATTGAGCTGAATGCGATAATGCGTATTCAAGCAGAGATACCGAAACGCCAGGGGCTCGTAGCCGCGCTTTATTAAATCTTCCAAGAGATACGCATTGCCTTCGGACTTGCCCATGCGCCGCCCTTCCACAGTCATAAACTCGCCGTGGAGCCAAAAGTTGGCCATCTTCACACCTGCGGCGGCCTCGCTCTGCGCGATCTCGTTGGTATGATGCGTGGGGATGTGATCGACGCCGCCGCAGTGAATATCGAAGGGCTGGCCCAAGTATTTGGTGCTCATGGCGCTGCACTCGATGTGCCAGCCAGGAAAGCCCACTCCCCAGGGGCTGTCCCATTCCATCTGACGCTTTTTGCCCTTGGGGGAGAATTTCCACAGGGCGAAATCCGCGGGGTTGCGCTTTTCGGGATTGACATCGACGCGCGCTCCAGCTCTCTTCTCTTCAAGACTCTGCCCGACCAGCTCCCCGTAATTGGGAAACTTCGAGACGTCAAAATAGATTCCGTCGGAAGTCTTATACGTGTAGCCCTTCTCCTCGAGCTTCTTTATCAGCGCGATCTGGTCAGCAATGTGATCGGTCGCCTTGGGGACGATATGAGGTCTGAGGATATTTAATCTCTCGGTGTCCCTGAAGAACGCTTTGGTGTACATCTCTGCCAATTCCCAGGCGCTCTTGCCAGCGCGCCGGGCGCTCGCTTCGACCTTGTCTTCGCCCTCATCGGCGTCGCTGGTGAGATGCCCCACGTCCGTGATATTCATGACGTGCTTGACTTTATAGCCGTTATACTCAAGCACACGGCGCAGAATATCTTCGAAGATATATGTTCTCAAATTCCCAATATGGGCGTAATCGTAGACCGTCGGCCCACAGGTGTACATGCCCACTTCGTTATCTGTGAGGGGCTTGAACTCTTCCACGCGCCGACCGAGGGTGTTAAAGAGCTTGAGCGTCGCCATAGCGTACAGAATTTACCCCAAGAGCGAGAACTCTGCAACGTCACCGCTCTCGGCAGCTCGCGCCGGAGCACGTCTTCAGCTTGGCAAGCCGCTCAGATAAGCTCCCGATGAGCGCAGGGTCAGCCTGAGCGTGCAAGCTCTCCAGCTGATAGGGATCGTTCTTCAGGTCATAGAGTTCTCGTTCGCCGGTGGCGTACTCGACATAGAGATAGTCTTTCGTGCGGATGGCAGCAAACTGCGGGATCACTAACTGTTGAGTCTGCTCAAGTTCCATTGGGTCTTGGGGCTCCCAGATACCGTCTGGGGCTGACGCACTCACGGCTTGACTCTGATTCGTCCAGTGCTCGATGAGAAAACCCTGGCGCCACGTGTCCGGTGCTGGCGGGCTGCTGTGCAGCAACGGCACGAGCGAGCGTCCATCCACAAAATCTGGGATAGAAGCTTCGCCAAGCTCTGCAAACGTCGGCGCGAGGTCTATATTCCCCGTCAGATGCTCTAGAACTTGCCCTGCGGGCACTCCCAGCCCGCGCACCACGAGCATCACCCGGATATCTTCTTCATAAGCCGTTTGCTTTCCCGCATTGAGCCGGTGCTCCCCCATGTGGAAGCCGTTGTCTGACGTGAAGAAAATATATGTGTTGTCAAGCTGCCCCACAGCTTTGAGCGTCTCGATGAAGCTGGCGAGCATCTCGTCCACGGCTTGCAGTGATTGTAATCGCTTGCGATAGAAGTCTTGCATCTCTGCGATCTGGCGGTCCGTCAACAGAGGCCGATTGCGAATGAAGCTGGGCTTATCACTGACGTCAGCTTCGTTGAACGACGGTGGTCTGGGGAGCTGCGCATCGGCGAAGAGCTGGGCATGGCGCGGCGCGGGCGTCGCCGGCGAATGCGGCACATAGAGAGCCACGTGCATAAAGAACGATTGACCATCAGAAGCTGCGCGCTTGATAAAGTCTACAGATTTGCGCGCGACGACGTCGGTCAGATAGTCTTCGGCGCGGCTGCCATACCGAATGAGCCTTCCATTTTCGTTCATCACGTAATTAAAATTCGAGTAGGGATTGCCAGCGACAGGGCTGTACCATTCGTTCCATCCTGACGGGACGTGCGTGGGCGATGCGCCCGCCGGGTAACCGTTGAGATACTTCCCCAAATAACAAGTCCGATAACCTGCGGCTTGGAGCCACATGGCGACCGTCGAACTCTCGTGGCCCAGGGCGTAAAATTTCTGAAACCCCCCATTGGGCAATTGGTTTGTGAGTATCTGCGTGTTATGAGAATATTGCCCACGGAGTATTGAGGCGCGCGAGGGGCAGCAGAGCGTGACGTTGTCGAAGAAATTCGCAAAGGTGACGCCTTGTGCGACCAGCAGAGACTTCACATGGGGCATAAACTCGAGGAGATCGGCATTGAGATCATCCATCAGAATAAAAATAACATTGGGTTTGGTGGACTGTGCTGCACTGAAGCGGACCGAAACAGGAGTCAGTGAGAGCGTGATCAACACGCTGACCGCGATGGCTGCGGAGATTCGGTAGAGATTCATAGCGATTACCCCCCTTATTTTGCGATGAAGCCCAACTTCTCGAACTTCTTCCCTAAGATCGCTTGGGCATCTGCCCCTAACCAGTCTTCTAAGATGGTCGCGTAGACCGAGCGGAAGTCTACGGTGTATATGAGATCGCCGTTGTCGTCGAGTTTTGTTAAGCTGGGGTGCTCGCCGTACAGTCCTCTCTTCAGTCTGTTGCCGAGGATGAGCATCGGGGCTGCCGTGCCGTGATCCGTGCCCAGACTGCCGTTCTCCCGCACCCGACGGCCAAATTCCGAGAACGTCATCAATAAGATATTCTCGGCGACACCCATCTGGGAGATGTCTTGATAGAACGCATCCAGCCCCTTGTCTACAGTCTCTAAGAGCAGGGGGTGGTTGACCCGCGCGGTGTTCTGCTCGGCGTGCGTGTCGAACCCGCCAATCGTCACATAGAGAATTTGCGTCCCGATCCCGCCAGCGATGATCTGCGCGATGAGTCTTAACCCCTGCGCAAACGGGTCTTTAGGGTATTCGACCGTCGAATGATATTTTTTTACGGCCGTCTGCAGCTCATCGGCGCTCTGCTGGGCCCCCAGCCCCGTTTGTGCGAGATAGTCCAAATACGCGCTCTCGAAGGGCTGCCCGTTTATAGCTTGGAAGAGCTGGAGGCGCTTGGAGCGCTCCTGAGGGTAGCGCGCGTCCGTCAAGAATTGATAGCTCTCCAAGCTCGCGATGGACGGCACCACGACCTTCTCACCGACAAGCGTCAGGGGCAGAGTTCCCCCGATATTGGCGGCAGGCAGCTTCACCCCGTGAAAGCGCGCGATGGACTCGTCCAAGTAGCGTCCCAACCAGCCGGTTTTTTCTATCGTGTCGGGATTGGCCGTCATCCAAATATCAGTAGACCGGAAGTGCGACCGATTGGCATTGGGGTAGCCGACGCCCTGAACAATCGCGACTCTCCCGGCATCATAGAGCTTCTTCACGTTCGCGAGCTTAGGGTGCAGCCCGATGGTGTCAGTGATGGTCAGCACGTCTTTCTGCGGGACAGCGAGCTTGGGCCGCGCGTCGTAATACAGCCCAGTGCCATAGGGAATAACTGTATTCAGCCCGTCATTGCCGCCGTTGAGCTGAATGATCACCAAGAGATTCGAGTTTTCTGAGAGCGTGCTCGCTTGACCGAAGACCGTCTCGTGCCCCGGCGTCACCTGCATCATCATGTAGCGAGATGCCAAACTGAGACTGACAAATGTGACCCCGCGCTTCAAGAACTCCCGACGATTGAGCATGATGACCCTCCCTCTTTAGATTTATCAGTTGAGCTGATAGTGCGGCAGCGCCATCATCAAGTGAATCAAGCCGCGCACTTTGTTGTCTATCGTCTGAGCGTTGAGCTGAAAGCCGCCTTCGGCAAGATACTCTACAAAGAGCCTTTTCGTAGCGTCTGGGACGTGCAGTGGCCCCAGCGCTTGCAGCAGATACTCTACAAGCTGCTCAGGAGCCTGAAAGCTCTTGTTCCCAAGCAGTCTTTCAGGGCTGAACGTCCCGGTGTTGCCTCCGCGCGCGGTCGCTAAGAGATTGGCAAAGTTATAGCGCACGAGCATCGTTGCGGTGTTGATCCATGCGAGGCCGCCGTCCCAGCCGGAGACATCAGGGGGATTGAAGAGATCCTGCTCCATGAGCGAGAGCAGACCGGGCAGCGCACGAAGGTTCACGTCTGCTTGAAGGTGCCGGATCGCGCCGACGACTAGCTCAGCCGGGCTTTTGATCAGGGCGAAACGCGCCCGCTCTGAATAGAACTCTTCTCGCAACAAGAGCGCACGCATCACGGCTTTGATGCTGTAATTGCTCGCAAAGTAGACGTCCGCGAGAGCCTCAATGATCTGGGATTCAGGGTTGGGATATGCGAAGAACTCCCAGAGCTTTTTCGCGATGAAGCGCCCTGTGGAGCGCTCAGCACAGGCGAAGCGCACAACATCATCGCCGTTCCAGTTCCCCGTCTTGCCCAGGACGGTCTTTTCGCCATCGTCGTGCTGACTCGCATTAAAATAGAACTGCCCGCGCCGAATGGTCCAGCCCGTGAACGCCCGCGCCGCCTCTTTGATGTCTTTTTCAGTATACGCCGACTGGCCCGTGATCGGGTCGCGAATCCCCAGGGTGAACAGCTCAAACAGCTCGCGCGCGAAGTTTTCGTTGGGAGCGCCCTTGATATTCGTATTGTTATCGAGCCACAGGATCATCGCTGGGTCTTGGGCAACTTCGAGCGTCAGCGTCTCGAAGCTCCCCAGCGCCAAGCGCCGCAGCGTCTGATTCTGCTGGAGCATCAGCGGCGCAATGGCGACTTTCTTTATAGCTGTGGCGAAGTGCCCATGCCAGAAGAGCGTCATCTTCTCTAAGAGCGGGCGCTTGGTGTAGATCATGCGATAGAGCCACCAGATTTGAATCGGGCGAAACTGGGTCAGATCGAGATTGTGTGTCTGAATATATCTTTCTAAGCCGCGCTCCATCGCGCTGTCGTCAATCTGCTCGTAATTGAGCAGATAGTCTACTGCGCCCTCGCGCCCGAGGGCTGCTAGTCTATCAATCTCGTCGAGCGTTCCCGCAAAACCCGCCCGCCGCAACAGATGCGCCGCGGCATCCCGATCAAACTGTCTGGGCATAGTCGTCCCTCCCCGTGAGCTATTGTGAGATGACTATAGTGCATCGTTAGTAAAAAGTCTATAAAAGTTTGGCGAAATGCTATCGGCTGGCCTTGAGCCGGGCTACGATCGCGCGAGCGCCTCCCTCGCTGACCGGGTCGGTAGGACTGCCGCGCGCGCTGTAGAGAAACGCCCGTGCCGCCCGTAATGAGAACCTCACTCGACCGAGATCAGGGGCCTGCAAGGCCCGCTTCGCGTGCTCCATAGCCCCAATTCCCCTGGCGCTCAAATCAAAGATCACGTTCTCGATCCCCAAGAGAAAAACTTGAGCGAGTGGGGTGTTGCGAATGCTCTCACGAAAGCGTTCAGCGTGCACGAGCGCCCCGATGCCATCACCGATCTCCCCGACAGTGGGATTATAATCCGGCCCGCTCTTCCCTTGAATGAGATTGATCACGCGCTGGGCGTGGGTCTTCGCTGCGTTCAGCGTTGGGGCGAGCATCCCGAAAACAGCTTCTTGGTGAGCCAAATCAAGCTGGGTTACTAACGACTCTGCGATGCGCATGAGCTCCGCGGGATCGGGAGACCCACCCTGCGCT
>JBKBIX010000039.1:0-12922 GCA_046293845.1 Bipolaricaulia bacterium
GGGCCGGACTACCGCGGCTTCAACTGGGAGGTCGGCAAGCTCTTCCTCCCTGTGACGACCATCCCATTCAGTAAAATGTACGCGCTGCTCGCCAGCGTGCTCATCGCGATTCTCTTATATATCTGGTTTCGCAAAGCCAAATCGGGCACAGCGATTCGAGCCGTCATGGAAGATAGCGAGGGAGCGATGGTCTGCGGGGTCAACGTCGGGGGCATCTACGCGTTCAGCTTTGCTCTCGGGCTGGGCTTGACGGTCTTAGGGGGCACGCTGCTCACGCTCTTTATCCCCGTGGGGATTAACCCCTATATGGGGGGCATCTATACTCTGAAGGCGTTCGTCATCGCTGTATTGGGAGGGCTGGTCTCCCCGTGGGGGGCTTTTTATGCGGGCTTCATCTTCGGGTTGATTGAAAACGGCTCGTATACACTCTTCAGTCTCATTCCCGGCCTCGAGCCTTTCAGCATGACCCAGTTCTTAGCGTTCTTCCTGCTCCTAGTGATCTTACTGGTGCGGCCCACGGGGCTTCTGGGGGTGAAACCCTGATGCGCAAATACCTCCCCTTGATCCCGGTCTATCTGCTCTATGTCGTGCTTTATCTGATCGGCTTTCAAGTGCGGGGTATGTGGCAGCCTATGGCATTGCTGGCGTTCTATGCCGCGCTGGGACAGACTTTTAATATTTTTATGGGTATGACGGGCTATGTGGACTTCGGCTATGTCGCGTTCTTGGCTTTGGGTGCTTACGGCATGGCTTTGGCCATCTCGGGTTTGGCTTCCAGCTTTGGGGCTGGGGTTATCGTTGTGGGGCTGCTACTAGCTCTCACCATGGCGGCCTTGCTCGCGCTGGCCGTGGGCGCGATCGCCCTACGGTTGCGCGGGGCATATTTTGCTATCGCGACTATCGGCGTGAACGAAGGGGTGCGCTATCTCATCGAGGGCGCGCGGCTGTGGGGCGGCTCCGAGGGCATTATTATCTCTCGACCGCTGCGCGAGGCCTTCGGCCCTGAGGGGGCCAATCTCCTCTCTACCTTCTGGGCCGATACGCTCGTCTATATGATTGCGATGCTGGCAGCGTTCATCACCGTACAATATTTACATAGCAGAATCGGGTATGCGCTCATGGCGCTACGAGAAGACGAAGACGCCGCTAAAGTTATGGGGGTGCACACGACGAAGTATAAGATCATCGCGTTCATCACCAGCGCGGCTCTGGGAGGACTCATCGGCGCTACTGGTTGGGTGCTCAAGCTGACTTATGTCTTCCCCGCTGATGTCTTTGCGGTGCACTACACGGTAGAAGCTATCGTGATCGTTTTGCTTGGGGGCGCGGGGACGCTCTTGGGGCCTCTCACCGGTGGGATCATCTACGCTGCGTTAAAATATTGGCTGAGCATTAGCTTCCCTGGCTTGCAGTTGTTATTGCTTGCTCCGATCATCCTCGTCATTATCGTAGCATTCCCCCAAGGGATGATCGGTGTCCTCAAAGCCAAGGTCAAAGGGACGTTCTTAGAAAATATCATTGTCTGAAGGGGGGTACGTATGGCTCTCGTGAGGCTGGAGCACGTCACGAAGCGCTTCGGCGGACTGACGGCAGTCCATCGTGTGAGCCTAGAGATAGATTATGGGGAAGCTGTTGGCATCGTAGGCCCCAACGGCTCCGGCAAGACGACCCTGTTTAATCTCATCAGCGGGGTCTACACTCCCGACGAGGGGCGGATCTTCTTTGAGGGGCGAGAGATCACACAGATGCCCGCGTACCAGAGAGCACAGCTAGGGATAGGGCGCACGTTCCAAATCCCTCGGCCCTTTGGCGCTGCCACCGTGCGCGAGAACGTCGCCATTGGGGCTCTGTTTGGCACCCAAGGCGAGAAGCTCAGCGTCGAGCACGCTCTTAAGATCGCCGATCACTATCTGAAGATAACGGGGTTCTGGGAACAGCGCCAGAAGAATTCGGGAGCGCTAACACCCGTGGAGAAGAAGATGATGGAGATTGCTCGCGCCCTGGCCATGAAACCCAAGCTCTTGCTCTTAGACGAATCTATGGCAGGCATGCCCCCCAAAGACATCGACACCATGGTGCAATTCCTCAAAAGAATCCAAGAAGAAGAGGGGATTGCCATTGTCTCCATGGTGGAGCACATCATGCGCGCCGTGGTAGGCTTCGCGCAGCGCGTGATCGTCATGCACCAGGGCCAGAAACTTATCGAAGCTCCTACTGCTGAAGCCTTGAGTGATCCCCGTGTTGTGGAGATTTATCTAGGGCACCCCGCGAGGGAGGAACATGCTGAGAGTACAGGCTCTTGAAGCGGGCTACGGGCCCATGCAAGTGCTGTGGGGCCCGACACTAGAAGTGCGGCCAGGGTCGATCACGGCGCTGCTGGGTCCTAACGGTGCAGGCAAGTCCACTGCCCTCAAGACGATCTTGGGGACGGTCAAGCCATGGCGCGGCCAAGTCACCTACAACGGCCAAGACGTCACCCATGTGCCACCTCACCGGAAAGTAGCGATGGGCATCGTCTTAGTCCCTGAAGGCCGACATCTCTTCGCTACCATGACCGTCCACGAGAATCTGATAATGGGAGCCTACCAGCAGCAGAGATTCCCGCGCGAGTCTCTGGAGCTTGTGTACGCGCTCTTTCCCATTCTCAAAGAGCGCGCGCACCAGCGCGCCGGAACGTTGAGTGGCGGAGAGCAGCAGATGCTCACTATCGCACGGGGGCTGATGGCCCGCCCTCACCTGATGATGCTCGACGAACCGAGCCAGGGGCTGGCCCCAAAGCTCGTCGCTGAGGTCTTTGCTACCATCGAGCGCCTCAGAAGAGAGATCGACCTCACTATATTACTTGTAGAGCAGAACGTCGAATACGCCTTGACTATCTCCGACTATGCGTATATCATGCACGAGGGGAGGATCAAGGCCGAAGGGAGCGCTCAGGAGATCCGGCAGTCCCAGATCCGCGAGGTCTATCTCGGGCTTTAAGCTTGCCCCCTCACCCCTGCCCCTCTCCCTCGGAGGGGAGAGGGGACTCGAGGGGTGAGGGTGAGATATGGCGCGCATACTCGGCATAGACTTTGGCGCAAAGCGCCTTGGGCTGGCCATAAGCGATGAAAGCTACACACTGGCTAGTCCGCTCGCTGTCTACGAACGCACCGATCAAGAGCACGATCTGAAATTTCTCAGCAATCTTATCTCTCAGTATCAGATCACTGAGATCGTGCTGGGGCTGCCCCTCAACATGGACGGCTCACTCAGCAAGAAAGCACAGCAAGTTCTTGAATTTAAGAGACTGCTCGAAGAGCACCTAAAACTTCCTGTCGTGACGTTCGACGAGCGCCTCACAACAGCCGAAGCCGAGCGCGTTCTGCTCCAAGCCAACATGAGCCGACGCAAACGAAAACAGCGAAGAGACGCACTCGCGGCCGTCTTGATCTTGCAAGGGTATCTCAGCAGCAAGGGCGAACAGTCGTTCACTCCTACTTGAACTTGATCTTCTGAATCCGATGGTTCCCCTCCTCAGCAACGTAGATGACCCCGTCGGGGTCAACAGCGAGATCTACGGGTCGGTCGAACTGGCCGTCGCCTGCCCCTAAGCTGCCCCACTTCACGACAAACGCGCCGTCACCGGAAAATTTCTGAATTCGGTCGTTGCCCGTATCGGCGACGTAAACAAAGCCCTGAGTATCTACAGCGATCCCCATAGGGGCTTGAAACTGCCCATCGCGATCTCCGATAGAACCCCACTGGCCCAGATACGACCCGTCGGCCATAAATTTCTGCACCCGCCCGTTGCCTGTATCGAGTACATACACTATCCCCTGGTTGCTCACGGCAATGTCATTGGGAGAATTGAACTGCGATTCCGCTTGGCCGAACGCGCCCCAGCGAGCGATGAGCACGCCCGTCGGGCTGAACTTTTGAATTCTGTTATTGACTTTGTCAGCAACATAAACGTTGCCCGCAGGGTCCGTAGCTACCCCTGTGGGGAAGCTGAACTGCCCCTCAGCTGTGCCCAGGCTGCCCCATTTCATCAAAAAAGCTCCGCTCTCTGTGAACTTCTGGATTCTCTGATTGCCCGCGTCGGCAACGTAGACGTTGCCCTGATAATCTACAGCAATCCCTAACGGCCCAGTCAATTGGCCGTTGCCCGTGCCACGCCCACCCCACTGCACGAGAAATCTCCCATCGCTTGTGAACTTCTGCACTTTATCGAGGCCAAAGTCAGTCACGTAAACGTTCCTGCGTTCGTCGAGCGCCAGATGCGAAATCCCGTTGAATTGAGCTTCCCCAGCCCCGCGCGTCCCCCACTTCCCCAAGACGTTAATCAGCGTCACTGCCTCGAAGCTGAACTCCACAGGCAGACTCTGATTGCCCGCCTCGTCTATCAGGGTGAGGCGCAGTCGAACTTTTTGAGCGATCTTCGAGAAGACGAAGAACGGAAAACTCCCGCTCGTCTGGCCCTTGACTTTGGGGTTGAAGCTGAACGGAGAAAAATCAACAGCTTCGACGACGTCGAACCGCGCTTGAATGATATCTCCGTCGGAATCGCGAAAGCGCACTGCACCAAACGTTTTGCTCCCATCGGCCGGGATGGTCGGCCGCAGATCGACTCCTATGATCTCCGGTGACAGCGGGCTACCGCCACCGCCCTGAAGCTGCCCATACGCCCACAAAACTAAAAGACAAGCTCCGATGCCGAGCATAGCGCTCAGCCGCACCACGTGGACCAGGCCCTTCACGTGAACCTCCTCCCTTCACGACTCTATCTATAACACTGTGGCTCTTCCGAGGCAAGAACGGCTGTCCCTTGGGAGGAGAAGATTTGACGCCACCTGCTCCTCATCGAGTAAAATATCTTTCGCACTATGAAAAAACTCTTTGCGATCCTGGCGATTCTGACGGTTTTCAGCACCGAGTTTGTGTTGGCGCAGCCGCGCGTCGGGCCGTTGTGTGGGTATACGCCGCCGCGCAGCGAGTTTCGAGATTTAAAACTCTCTGCGAACTATCGCTACTATAACGATCAGTTCACGGACAACCGCGACAACGTCAACTCTGGGAGCCTGCGGGCTTCGTTCTCAAGGCTACTCGACGCGCCCGCGTTTGGGATCTCCCAGCAAGCTAACGCAAAGCTCGATTTAACAAGAGATGCGATCAGCTACCAAGCCGACGGCGCCATAAATCTGCGTGCGTATCTAGAGCAGACGAACTTTTTCGGGTTCGTCGGCGCAGAAGCTCAAGGGGCGACGACGTTTATCAGTCCCGGGTTGCGGGTCTCAGCGGGCTTGGGATACGGGCGTTTTAAAGACGTCACCGCCCTCTCCAAAGCCCTCAAGATTCAAGAGCGTCTCTTAGGGCTGAAGGCGATCTCCGCGCCGTTGCCCGCGACCGTGATCTTCGAGCTTGCCGACACCATCGGGCGACGCGCCGAATTTTCTGATCTGGCAAGCCTCGTGCAACGATTAGAAGAGATCATCGAAGCGACGGGGTTTGTTCCTCAAGGGCAGCTTGGAGCTGTAGCGCTATTGCGCATCGAAGAGATCGTGAACGAGACGGCCGACGAGAAGCTCTGCGGCTGGGAGCTGCGCGTGGGAGTCGGCTATGAGCTGCTCGATTCCCAAGGGGGGCCTCGCGATTGGCTCACCATAGCGTCGTTCGAGTACGCGCTCGCTCCGGCACCGCGCTCGCAGTTCAAGAGCAGCCTGCGCTTCAGCTCCTCGCTCAGCCTCTTAGAAGACTACGTGCTCATCGCCCAAGCGAATTATTCGTTTCGCATCAGCGAAACGATAGATTCCCAAGCGTCGTACAACTTCGTGCGCACGCAGCTCAAAGCCCGAACTCCATTGGACATCCAGAGCATCGATCTGCGCTTGACGTTCCAAGTGCAGGCGAATCTCAACCTCGCGGTGCAGTTAGAATTTACGCTCGCCAGCGACTTTGAAGAGTGGGCTCAAGGGTTGACGATCACGGCAAACTATGATCTCTTCTAAAAAAATCTCTGTGTGCGCGCTCGTGATACTGCTCACTGTTGGGTCTGTCACGGGAGAAGTGCGCGCAGAGCGTCCGGTGCAGCCGATAGACTATATCTTCCTTGAATTTCTCTTTGGGGTACAGGGAGCGATTGCTGGTGGTGGACTGGGGTTCTACGTGACGTATTGGACGCTCTCGATAGTCCAGCCGTGTCCATCAGTGCAGCCGGAGCGTCGCGCCTGCGAGCTGGGGACTACGCTCATTTCGCTGATCGTCGGGCCGAACTTGGGGATTCCCCCGGGGGCGACTTTTCTGGGCGTCGCGCTTGCGGGAACGATTGTGGGGGTCCAGGGCAATCTGCTTCTCGCATTTGCAGGGAGCATCGTGGGCACTCTAGTTGGGGCAGCAGTCGCGGGCAACTGGGTGATAGAACCAACAGACTTTTCGCTGGTCGTCAACCCTGTGACGATGGCGGCTCTGGGCGCAACGATTGGCTACAACATCGGCGCGACGGTGCCCTCCACTCAAGAATTAGAGTTTGCACCAACGTATAGAATTATATTTTTTGAACGACGGTTCTAAACCCATAGACGCACCTGCATTGACAGGGCTTAAGCTGGTGCACTACAATGGAGTCCTCCTCCCCACTGAGGGCCAGGTGGCAGTCAATGGCTTCAATCCTTGGGCACAGCGTCACGAGCACGTCCGCCATATCGGGGTTCTCTTTGGGCAGCGCTCCCAACTAGCATGGAATCTCCCCGTCATCGAGTCGTTTCGCTTCCTCAAAGAGATCTACTCCATCCCGGAAAGCGAGTATCGAGCGCGCAGAGATGATCGAAACACTCGAATTGAAGCCATTGCTCCATCTTCCTCTCAGGGAACTCTCCCTGGGGCAGCGGACGCGCTGCGAACTCGTGGCGGTGCTCTTGCACAACCCCAGCGTGCTCTTGCTCGATGAACCCACCATCAGCTTAGATATCGAAGTCAAAAGGCTCTGCATCTTTTGGCCATCCGTCGCTGGAAGCACGCGTCGCATCTGGAAAGCAAAAGTAAACGGCGGCTATCGCTTCACTTTTCATACTCCGGCGCATCGGCGCTCACGACGTGATGGAGCGCCCTCACCGATGGTAAGGCCCGCTACGTCACCTTCAGCTCCTCTAGGAATCTTGTCAGATCAATCGTTGGTCGGCCTTGGGAGTCAGCGATCGTTTGCTTAGCCGGTGGTGCCTCGCGATAGAACGAGATTCTCTGCAAAATGCGCTCTTCATAGGAGGGCACCGTCTCGTTTTTCAGCAAGACCCCGATGGGGATTCTATCCCCCCATTCGAGGGCTTTTTCGACAAATCTATTAAGCTTTTCCGTGATCTCCGCGTCGCTCATCCCCGGCTTAATAAATGGATCATAGCCCTGCTCTTCGAGCTTGTAGACGCGCGGGATGGGCCTGCCCGTCTGCGGGTCTTTGCGGTCCTCCCCACCATACCACTCTCTGGTGTTGATGTCATTATACGTGGGGCAGGGCTGCAAAACGTCAATGAACGCCGAGCCGTTGTGCGCGATCGCTTGCTTAATAATATTCACTAAGTGCTTAATATCATAGGCATAGCTGCGGGCGATGAACGTGTACCCAGCAGCTAACGCTAAGAAGAGCGGGTTGACCCCTTGATTGATATTGGGCTGGGGCAGCGACTTCGTCTGCACACCCAATTTGAGCGTTGGTGACGCTTGGCCCTTGGTCAGCCCGTAGACCCCGTTGTTGTGCAAGATATACGTAATGTCTACATTGCGGCGCCCAGCATTGACGAAGTGCCCCGCGCCGATCCCCAGACCGTCGCCGTCGCCGCCAACGGCGATCACCGTCAGATCGGGGTTGGCAAGCTTGGCCCCAGTCGCATAGGGTAGGACGCGCCCGTGCAGCGTGTGAATCCCATACGTATTGATATAGTGCGGGGTCTTGCCAGAGCAGCCAATCCCCGAGAAGACCGCGACGCGATGGGGTTCTAGGTCAAGCTCAGCGAGTGCCATCTGCACGGCATTGAGAATCCCGAAGTCCCCGCAGTTGTGCAGCGTCGCGCACTCGCTGACGTAGCTGTGCGCGTCTTCGACTTCGAGGTTCCATACAAGCCCATCGTAGGCGAACGTCTCGATCTTCGCCACAGGAACCATGACGAAATTCTGCCCCACCACTGTAGAAGGGGGCTTCCCTTCAGGCAATGGACGACGCGCGAGGCCCACCACATCGCGGAGGCGTGCGACATCTCGAGCGCTTGTTACGAATATGCTGTACACCTCACGATGGCCTGGGCGAGCCGCCTCGGTGTAGACTGAGGGCACGATCCCCTGGCGCAGAACTAACAGTTTCAGCTGCTCCCGCAACTTCTTGGAGATCGTCTTATAGCAAGCCCGGGCTCGCGTCGGGTGTATCCAGCCATCACCGCGCCACAGGCCCTTCAGAAGCTCGCGCTGGTGCTGTGGGGGCAAGAGCATCAGCTCATGGGGGATCTTCTTGTTCGCAGCTCCGTCGCCAAACCAGGCTTTAAAAGCGCGTGCTAGACGCGCAGAGTGCACATACAGCTCTATAATGTTTTTCGCGGGCTTCTCGCTCACGGACACGGGTAGCCCAAAAAGCTTGGCGACAAGCGCCTTTATGTCTTGAACGAACGCTTTCTCTCTCCTATGAAGAGTAAAGCAGAGGCTTGCTTCTAGATGGTCTTTCCCGGCAGAGCGATGATCAATCCGCCCTTCAGCGATGTAATACCCTGCAAGACGCAGGAAATCAGGAGTGAGAGGGACGCTCTCCGGCAGCGGGGTGCTGCGCCGATCTTGGGATTTTCTCCCCGGTATCGGTAATGCTGCTATGGGGAGGACCTCTCTCGGAATGGGATACGCAAGATAATCGCCCTTCTTGATCTGATCCGCCCGCTCCCACACGAGCTCAAAATGCTCGTTATGGCGCCTGGGATGATGCCGTCTTGCGATTAAGACGGGGTGTTCCGGCGTCAAGACGGCTTCTCCCAAGCATTGAGCGCGGATTTTGTACATCAGCCCGTGATACCGATGGCTGAAGACCTCTGTCACCCGGTGGTAGTGCCCATCCCACCCGAGCACACGATCCCCTTCCGTAATGGTCTCAATGGGCTTGACATCGGGGTTCGTGTGGATGAGCGAGCCTGGCAACACACACCCCGGACACCAATTGTTGTGCACAGGGGTCTTAAAATCTTGGGCTTTACGCACCATGCGTCAACACCATCCTTCGCGGGGCCGTGCCCGAAAGAATCTCCTTCACTGATTGATATACTTCGTCCATGGTGATCGGACGGCCGTTGAATTTGACTATGAGATGATCCATAGCAATTCCCGTAGATTCGCGCACCAAGCCGGCAAACTGCCCAGAGTAATTATTTTCAACGCACGCGCGACGCTTCGCTTTTTCTAATAATTTTTTCAGATCGTCGCTGGGCAAGGGGGAGAGCAACCGACACTGCACAAAGCACACTGAAAACTTCTCCGCCCATAGGGCTTCCAGAGCATCGAGGATCGCGCCCTTGGGCGATCCCCAGCTCAGCAAGACCAGCTCTGAATCTGGGTCGCCAAAGATATTTACTTTCTCGGGAAGCGGGATCTCGTGTGCAGCAATCTCTAATTTCTTAGCGCGCTTGTCCATCATCCGGACGCGCTCGACCGGGTCTTCGGTGATGTGCCCAAGCTCGTCGTGCTCGTCTCCGGTGTTCCAGAAGATCCCATTGGGCGTGCCTAAAGACACTCGCGGCGAGATGCCCGTCTCTGTGTACGCGAAGCGTTTATAGCCATCGCTCGCAGCGCCCTCCACGAGCGCTCCTCGGTCAATGCGCCCCTTGAGCACATCGAAGACCGCACACGTCTGGCTGCTGCTTGCTAAAGATTTGTCTAATAAGTGAATGACGGGAAGCTGATATCTTTCGGCGTAGTTAAAAGCCCTGATCGCGTCGTAGAAGCATTCTTCTAAGTCTCCTGACGCGATGACGATTCTGGGGAACTCGCCATGTCCGGCGTGCAAGACAAATCTCAGATCGCCCTGCTCATGGCGCGTGGGCAAGCCGGTGCTGGGGCTGCCGCGTTGATAGAGCGTGATCACGACAGGGACTTCGTTGATGCCTGCCCAGCCCAACCCTTCGACCATGAGCGAAAACCCCGGCCCGGAGGTGCTTGTTGCCGCCCGCGCCCCCGCAAGCGCCGCTCCCGTGGCCATCGTGATCGCCGCGATCTCGTCCTCGACTTGGACGACCACGATCGCGCCGCGCTGGCCCTCGCCGCGATGCTCGAAAATCTGATGAGCTTCTAGATACGTGCTCTCGTCGGTCGCCGGGCTGATGGGGTAGTACGTCTGCACGGTGCAGCCCGCCGCGAGCTTCCCCAGCGCCGCCGCTTGATTGCCCGTCACATAGATGCGCGACTCGCGCGCTGCGATCGGCTCCAACGTGATAGGGAAATCTTTGGAGTTTTTCGTGATATACTCATATGCCAGCTCGCACGCGCGCAGATTCAGTTCAATGACTTTCTTCTTGCCGTGGAAGATATCTTCCAACGCGCGCTCTAAAAGCTTTATGTCATAGTTCACAATAGCGCACGAGGCAGCGACGGCCATGGCGTTAGAGAGGCGCTTGGCTTGGGCAAGTTGGGGGGCTTTCTCCCCCATTATCTCCTTGAGGAGTTCATCGTAGGGGATGGGATACAGCCGCACGCCGCGGGCTTGCGCGTCTTGAAGCATCCCCCCCAGCGTCTCATCGAGATTCTTCGAGCGCAGATACTTTTGAAGATCATCGCGCGCGCGGTGCTCCAGCGCCGCGACTTTACTGAGAGCGGTCTCTGTGAGTTTGGGGTCGTAGATGAGAGCGCCGCCGGGCTTAACGGTGAGCGCATGGAGGAAGACGGTCTCGGCGTCTGCGCTCACTAATATATCTGTATACGAACGAGTCGAGTGGACAGGACGGTCGCTGACAGTCACTTGGTAGTAGCTGTGCTCGCCCATGATGTTGCTGTAATATTCGCGCTGGCCGTAGACATACAGCCCGCCGAAGGCGCAGGCTTTGGCGAAGAGATTTGCCGCAGAGTCGACGCCACTGCCCTGGGCGCCCCCGACAAGCCATGCTAACTGGTTCTTCTGGTGCATATCACAGCTCATCCCCCATAAAAACAGACTCAGATAATCCCCGTTAAGATACTGAAATTGTGAGGCCGGTGCAACCGCACAAGATACACAAAAAGAAAAGCCACGGGGATTTCCCGTGGCTTAAGTTTCTGCTCTTGCTTGAGGGCTTACTGCACCCTGTTCGCTCCCGTGACAACCATGAGCTTCGCTTCGACCTTGGTCGTCTCCGCGCCGACATCGAACGCCAGCTCGCGCACCAGCCCGCTGATCGGCGCACGCACTTCGAGTCTCTTCAGCTCGGCTTGCAGTTTCTCACGGTCTTTGAGATTCTTCGCCCGCGCGATCTCGTTCATGAGCTGCTCGAAGCGCATCTGGTCTTTGATCGCGAGCAGCGCCCCTTCGGCGACCATCATCCCCTGGGTGACGAAGAGCCGGCTCGCCCCGTTGACAAGCTCGAAGCGCACCGAGACCAACAATGGCTCCGGCTCTTTCTCAGCCCGATCTACCGAGACCGTCTCGCGGTTGACAACACGCTCTTCGACTTCGATCTGACGGCTCTTGCCCGCGATCAGCACCCCCTGGCGAATCCACTGAAAATCCGTCACAGCAAACTCGAATGGATCAGCAGTCACCGTCAGGCGCGCTTTTTCGCCCGGCCCGACACGCCCGTTCGTGAGCACTAAGACATTGCTCTTGAGCACAGAGAGAGTGCTCTTGAACGGCTCGACCTTAACAAATCCCGTGGGGATTTTCTTGAACTCGATCTGGAGTCCGTCGGCTTCGACGCCGGTGTCGTTGGTGAACGTCAGCATCAGGTGTTTGCCCGGCTGCTCGCTGATCCCAGCAGAGACGGTATCTGCGCTATGCGATTGGTTGACTAGGATCGGTCCGGCGGCCATGAGGGCCATCACTGGCAGAGCCAGCGCCAGCACACGCACGATCTTCTTGCCCGTCATTGTGCTCACCCCTTTCTGGGAGATGGAGACGGAATATATAACCCCAAGAGAGGGGACAAGTTTCACTGATTTGCAGACATCGAGGGTCTGCTTTACAATGCTTTTATCTTGACTCATACTGGAGGAACAGATTATGGCAGCCGAGCTCAATCACAAAGCCCCGGACTTCACGACCAAAGTGTGTGATGGCGAGAAGATCGAAGACTTTACGCTCAGCAAAGAACTCGGGAAGGAGAACATTGTCTTAGCGTTCTTCCCCTTGGCGTTCAGCCCCGTCTGCACCACCGAGATGTGCTCGTTCCGCGATAGTTTGGCGCAATTTAACTCTTTGCAAGCGCGCGTCTATGGGATCAGCGTGGACAGCCCCTTTACACTGAATGCGTTCATCAAAGCGCACAATTTGAAATTCAAGCTTTTGACTGATTTCAATAAAGAGATCAGTCGGGCCTATGGAGCACTGTATGAAGACCTAATGGGGCTGAAAGGGGTCGCCAAGCGCAGCGTGTTTGTGATAGACAAGAACGGTCTTGTGCGCTACAGATGGGTGAGCGAGGACCCCCGACAGCTCCCAGATCTTGGGGCGATCAGAAAAGCTCTTGAGGGGCTTGCGTGAGGGCTGCGGCGCAAAACGCTCTTCAGAATGGATTTTTTCAGCCCTTGACAAGCTCGCGAGTCTGTGTTATAATGCCGATACTCCTCAGAGAAGATCGCTCTTTGACAAGTGGATAGCATGAAGCACAGCACTGTTTCTCTCAACCCCGAGAGAAATACAGAATCTATCTATCTAAGATAGATTCTGCCTTGAGTGACTCTAGAATTCACTAGAGGGTATGATCCCGGCTCAGGGTGAACGCTGGCGGCGCGCTTAACACAT
>JBKBIX010000003.1:0-39001 GCA_046293845.1 Bipolaricaulia bacterium
GCCCTCCTTGTTTTTATAATTATATCACAAGACGACCAGAGTCTGACAACTGAGAACCGTCAAGGCTCTTGACGCAAGCTCTTCACAGGAGTAATAATATAATAAAAGAAAAAGAAGGAGGAACGACCTATGCGCGGCATAGCGAAGGTGTTGCTCGGAGTGCTGGTAGGTGCTTTGTGGACAGGTGGAGTTCTTGCCCAGTTTGGGCAAGGGCCAGATCTGATCGTCCAAGGGATCACAGTCACGCCAGAAAACCCCAAGCCCGGAGATGCCGTAACCATCGCCGTCACCATCGCTAACGTGGGCACCGAAGACATCACCACAAGCTTCTTCGTCTGCATCAGCGTCAATCTCATGCCCGACGTCGTCGCCACAGAATTGGGGCTCCCCCTGAACGAGCTATTGCTCAGTCGTGAGCAAATCCGACGACTCGCACGCAACAGCCAAGCGACCGTGCAGGTCTCCTGGCAGGTCGCAGAACTCCCGCTTATCAGATTTCGTGCCTCCGTTGATTGCGCGTTCAACCAGGTTCGCGAGCAGAATGAAGAGAACAACCGTTTCGAGCAAGCCCTGCGCATCGATGAAAAATATATTAATCAGTGGTGGCTTGATCAGATCCAAGCCCGCCAGGCACACGAGATCACCTTAGGATCCCCAGAGATCGTCGTCGCAGTGCTCGACTCTGGAGTCGATTGGCAACATCCAGAACTCGTTCATAATATCTGGGTCAACCCCAAAGAAATCCCCGACAACAATAAAGACGACGACGGCAACGGGTTTATAGACGACATTCACGGCTGGGATTTCTATGATAATGACAATGACTCTCTCGAAGGGACACCTATAGATTTTCACGGGACGTCTGTGGCGGGGATCATCGCCAACGCTGCGGATAATATCGGGCTGACGGGAGTGGCCCCGAACGTGAAGATCATGGACGTGCGGGCGTTCGATCCCAAGGGGCGAGCGACTATAGATGCTATCGTGAAAGCTCTCGATTACGCTGTGAGCAACGGCGCACGCATCGTCAACATGAGCTTTGGCGCCTTAGGGTGCTTTGAGCCGCCAGGGCAGTTGCGCCAAGCGGTCGAGCGCGCACTCGACAGGGGAGCAATCTTGGTCGCTGCGGCAGGTAACTTCGGGGAAGCTCTTCCCAACTGCGTCTCCTACCCCGCAGCCTATCCCGGTGTCATCGCCGTAGGCGCGACGGGCACCGATGGCAACGTCACTAGCTACAGCCAAGGGGGCTCCAAGCTCGACGTGGTCGCCCCCGGCGGCGACATCAGCTACGAAAAATTCTTAGAGCTTGCTGCCAAGATCGAGAATTTTGAGCAGTTCCTGCCGCTCTTGAAGACCGCCATCTTGACACCGTACCCGTTTGGAGGCTATGGGCCGTTCTTCGGTACGTCAGCTTCAGCCCCGCACGCCAGCGGGGTCATCGCTTTAATACTCTCGGTCAACCCCAGGCTCTCCGCCACCGAAGCTGCTTTTATCCTCCGCTCTACCGCGACCAGCAGAAGCCCGCGCAGCCGCTACGGCTACGGCGTGGTCAACGCCCTGCGTGCCGTCCAGCAAGCCAGGGGCGGATTCTAAGAAAAAATAAGAGGGCCGGGCTTGAGAGGCTCGGCCCTCTCTGCTATAGTTTTATATCTATGAGACGCTTCTATATCTACACGTGGGGCTGCCAGATGAACGAGCACAAGTCCGAGGGCATGGCCGGGGTGCTTACCCACGCAGGATATCTTCCTGCTGACGACCCCGCCCACGCCGACGTCGTGCTCTTCAACACGTGCATGGTGCGCGAAAAGCCCGTCCATAAAATAATCTCTGAAGCGGGCGTCATCGCCCAACTCAAAGAGAAAAACCCCGATCTTGTGCTGGGCGTGGGCGGCTGCGTCGCCCAAGCCTTAAAAGAGAAGCTCTTTCACAAAAGCCCCGCGATCGACTTCGTCTTCGGCAGCTCCAATATCTCCCAGATCCCTGAACTTATTGAGCGCGCCCGCACTGAACGTGCCCTGGGCAAATCCACCTGGGTGATGGCTGTAGATACAATCCCCGATAAGATCGAGAATCTCCCGTTCCTACGGGCGAGCCGCTTCCAAGCCAAAGTCACGATCACCGAGGGATGTTCGAACTTCTGCTCGTTCTGCATCGTCCCCTACACCACGGGGCTATTGCGCAGCCGCCTCCCCGGCGATGTTATCGCTGAAGTGAGCGAACTTGCTGCCCAGGGCTACAAAGAAGTGCAGCTTCTGGGCCAGAACGTCGACTCCTACGGCACAGACCTCAAAGACCCCACTATCACCTTCGCCAGTCTCCTGCGGGCCCTGACGGAGATCCCCATCCCCAGAATCCGCTTCACCAGCTCGCATCCCCAAGATATCACCGATGAGGTCATCGCCATCGTGGGTGAAGAGAATAATATCTGCGAGCACGTGCACATGGCCGTGCAGTCCGGCAGCAATAGGGTCTTAGCTGATATGCGCCGCGGCTACACCAAAGAGCAGTTTTTAAAGCTCGTGCGCGACTTGCAAGAGCGCGGCGTCACCGTCACCACAGATATTATTGTCGGCTTCCCCACCGAGACCGAGGAAGACTTCCAAGAGACAGTAGATTTGGTGAAGCAAGCGCGCTTTGGCGGCGCGTTCATCTTCAAGTACTCCCCAAGACCCGGTACGATCGCGTACTATAAGTATCGTGACGTCGTGCCCGATGACGAGAAGCAGCGTCGCTTAGAGATTCTCCTAGCACTGCAAAAACAGATCACCGACGAAGAGAACCGCAAGCGCGTCGGGCAGACGGTCGAGGTCTTGGTCGAAGGCCCAGCCCGCGCTCAGGGATTTCTGATGGGCAAGACCCGCGATAATAGAACGGTCGTCTTCGAGGGTTCTTCAGATCTGATCGGGGAACTCGTGCACGTCAAGATCACCCAAGGCTCGGTAGCAGGGCTGGCTGGCCAGCTCGTGCGCTCACGCGTTTTCGTATGATCATCACCGTTACGCCCAACCCGACTATAGATAAGATCTATTGGATCGAGCGGCTAGAACTCGACGACGGCGAGATGCCGGTCATGCGTGCGACCCGGTCGTATCTGACCGCCGGGGGCAAGGGGATCAACGTCTCGATCTTTCTCGCGCGCATGGGGATAGAGAACATTGCCATGGGGTTTATCGCTGGGGAGACAGGACGCGCTGTGGAGCGCCGCGTCCGCGACGAGGGCATCACGACGAGCTTCATCTGGGTCGAGGGCGAGACCCGCACCAACGTCACGCTGCTAGAGCGGGGGCACGAGCAAAGACCCATTCAGATCACGGAGCAAGGGCCAACCGTCCCGCCCGGGGCGCTCAAGCGCTTTGTCACTCAATACAAGCGGGCACTGAATCGAGCGCGCTATGTCTTCTTAGGAGGGAGCTTGCCCCCTGGCGTGCCCGCCCAGTTCTATCAAGAGCTGACACATATAGCGCACCAGCGCCGCATCCCTGTTATCGTCAATGCTGCTGGGGAACCTCTCGCCCATGCGCTCCTCGAGAAGCCGTGGTTGGTCAAGCCCGACACGCGCCAGTACGCCGACGTCGCCGGGGCGTCGCTGCAGACCCCAGAAGAGATCCTCGCGGTGGGGAGGGAGTGGGTCGCACGCGGCATAGCAGCTCTCTTAGTCTCCCATCATATCACGCACGATCTGTTGATCACCCGCGAGGGCGCATGGGACTTGGAAGCCCGCGATGTGCAGTTTAAGAACCTCTTAGGAGCAGAAGATGCGCTTATCGCTGGGACGCTCAGCGCCACGGTGCAAGGTGCCGTGCTTGAAGAAGCCGTTCGTATGGGGATGGCCGCGGCAACGGCCTGCGCCGAGAGCGAAGAATTGGTCGTAACGGATCGCCATCAGATCGAGCAGGCGCTCAGGAAGATCACCATCAGCAGAGTATGAGCGTATGAAAGTCAAAGAGGTCATGACCCGCGATCTGACCGCTGCCGAGCCCTCGATGACTGTCCGAGAGCTCATCGAACTGTTTCACCGGAGCGGCCTCAGCAGCGTCCCAGTCGTCAACGAAGAGGGTCGTATCCTCGGGATCATCTCCGAGCGCGACATCATCGAGGGTGCCCTCCCAGGGTACTTCGAGGTGTTGCACGGCATCACGAATATGGGCCATCTGTCGCAAAAGCTGCGCGAGATCGAGCACGACCGCATCGAGTTCTATATGACCCCTGACGTGATTAAGATCGAAGAAGACGAAGATGACCTCACGGCCGCGGACTTGATGATCCGCAAGAACGTCAAGGCGTTGCCAGTTGTCAACAAAGACGGTATCCTGGTAGGGATGCTGCGACGCATTGATTTGCTGAAAGATCTGCTATGATTCCTCCCATTCAGCGCCGGATCGCGAAAGAAGTTCGAGTCGGCCCGCTCATCCTGGGCGGCAATCACCCTATCAGGGTGCAGTCCATGACCACGACCGACACGCGCGACGTCGACGCGACCGTCAGACAGATACAGAGATTAGAGCAAGCCGGCTGCGAGATCGTGCGAGTCGCCGTCTTAAATATGGATGCAGCGAATCAGCTCGCCAAGATTAAGCAGCGCATCAGCATCCCGTTAGTCGCTGATATCCACTTCGATCATCGCTTAGCACTGAAAGCCATTGAGCAAGGGGTAGACAAACTGCGGCTCAATCCGGGGAACATCACGGATCGCACGAAGATCGAGCAAGTCGTCAAGGCTGCCAAAGATCGGGGAATCCCCATTCGGGTCGGGGTCAATTCGGGATCGCTCCCTAAAGATCTCTTAATCAAATATGAGGGCGCGACCCCCGAAGCGATGGTCGAGGCGGCCCTGCGCGAGATCGAAATTTTGGAAGACAATAATTTTTCAGATATTGTCGTCTCGCTGAAATCTACGGACGTGCGGGTGATGATCGAGTCGTACAGGCTCATAGCGAAGCAGATCGAATACCCGTTGCATTTGGGCGTAACAGAAGCCGGGCTTGGGGACGCGGGGGTCGTGCGCTCGGCGCTGGGGATCGGGACGCTCTTAGAAGAGGGGATCGGCGACACCCTGCGAGTCTCGCTCACGGGCGATCCGGTGCGCGAAGTCAAGGTCGCCTATGATATTCTCGCGGCGCTGCACATCCGATGGCGCGGGATTCAGTACACGTCCTGTCCGACCTGTGGACGGATCGGGATCGATTTAGAGAAGATCGTTTCAGAGGTGCAGAAGCGCTTAGAGCACGTAGATAAGCCCATAAAAATCTCGCTCATCGGCTGTGTTGTGAACGGCCCTGGGGAGGCATTACATTCGAACATTGGGCTGGTGGGGCACGAGAAGTCCGGGACGATCTATGTTGATGGAAAACCCTACAAGCGTGTGCCGGAAGATCAGCTTGTAGACGAGCTGGTCAAGGTCGTGATGGAGTATGAGGGAGAGGGCCCTCACCCCCGGCCCCTCTCCCGTGGGTGAGCCACGGGAGAGGGGTGCCCGCAGGGCGGGGTGAGGGCCTCGACTTGATATGCAATTTCTCTGGACGCTCTTTAACGCGCTGATCGGGACGCTCTCGTTTCTCGCGTCCGTGCTGATGCTCAAGCGCCTGTGGGGGCTGATGCCCCTATCGCTGCGCGGCCTCGTGCGCAACGGGATCGCGTTGGTTTTCTTTATTTTAGGTGTGCTCGGCTCGATCTTGCCGATCATGCCGGGGTTCGTCTTCTTTCTCTTAGCATTGCTCGTGATGGACGTCCCCCAGAAGCGCGTCGCGCTGAGACGCCTGCAGCACAGTTGGCTGATTCAGAAGCTCTTACAGAATAAATCGTTCGCACAGACGTGGCGGAGCTTACGGCGCTTTGTGCGGCGCACCAGCCGCGCCTCTTCTTAACTGAGTTTGCGCACAGCACGTTAGCAAGGAGGTCTGTATGCGATTCTCGCACGCGCTCATCCCGACGCTGCGCGACGCCCCAAAAGACGCAGAGCTCATCAGCCATAAGCTCCTGATTCGCGCCGGCTTTATTCGCCCTATAGCAACGGGTATCTACACGCTACTCCCATTAGGACAAAAAGTCCGACTCAAGATCGAAAAGATCATCCGCGAAGAGATGGACGCCATTGGCGGCCAAGAGATCTCCATGCCCATCGTTCAGCCAGCAGAATTGTGGCAAGAATCAGGACGTTGGTATCAGTACGGCCCAGAATTAGTGCGTTTCAAAGATCGCTCTGAACGCGATCTCGTCTTGGCGACAACACACGAAGAGGCTGTCACGGACATCGTGCGCCGCGAAGTCAGATCATATCGTCACGTCCCATTAGTGCTCTATCAGATTCAGACAAAATTTCGCGACGAGCCGCGCCCGCGCGGTGGGCTTATGAGAGTTCGAGAGTTCACCATGAAAGACGCGTATAGCTTTCACAGTACTGACGAAGACTTGGACGCTTTCTATCCGAAGATCCGCCAAGCGTATGAGAGGATCTTCAAGCGTTGTGGGCTCGATCCCGTCATCGTTCAGGGCGACCCAGGGTTGATCGGCGGGAGAGACTCGCACGAATTTATGCTGCTCAGCGACGCAGGGGAAGACCAAATCGCTCTGTGTGAGCAGTGTCGCTACGCAGCGAATCGCCAGATCGCCAAAAGATTCAAAGCCCCGGTCAACCCCACAGAACCCATGCTCCCGCTCGAAGAGGTCGCTACCCCAGAATGCGAGAGCATTCAGTCCCTCGCAGCATTTCTCAAGATTACCCCAGGGCGTACAGCAAAAGCCGTCTTCTACATAGCTAATGAAACAGAGTTTATCTTCGCGCTCATTCGGGGCGACTTGGAAGTCAGCGAGACCAAGCTCGCTCACGTTACGCAAGCGCAACAGCTCCGCACTGCAACCGAAGATGAGATTCGCTCTATCGGCGCTGTGCCAGGATATGCATCTCCTGTCGGCTTGCTCAAGCAGAGCACGATCAAGATCGTCGCCGACGACTCTGTTACTGCTGAGAGAAATCTCGTCTCCGGCGCAAATAGAGAGGGCTTTCATCTTAGAAACGTCAACTACGGGCGGGATTTCGTCGCAGATATCATCGCGGACATCGCGCTCGTCCGCGCGGGCGATCCCTGCCCACATTGCCACAGCCCACTCACCCTTCAAAACGCTATTGAGTTAGGGCACATCTTCAAGCTGGGCACGCGCTACAGCGAGGTGATGGGCGCAAAGATTCTCACCCAAGACGGAAGCGAAAGATTTCTCGTCATGGGCTGTTACGGGATCGGTGTCGGGCGGCTGATGGCTGCCGTCGTCGAAGCCCATCATGACGAGAAGGGCATCATCTGGCCGGAAGAGATCGCGCCGTTTCAGATCGCCCTGCTCGTGCTCAATACAGACCGAGCCGAGCAAACAGAGCTCGCTGATAAGCTCTACGCTCTCTTGTGCGCTGCGGGCTTTGAGGTGCTCTACGATGATCGTTCAGAGAGCGCCGGAGTGAAATTTAACGACGCTGATCTGATAGGGATTCCGTATCGCATGGTGATCGGCCCGCGCAGTCTCCAAACCAAGACGATAGAGCTGCGACGACGTCGTGACGGGACCAAGCGCGAGCTCTCGTACGAGCAGGGGCTGGACGCTTTCGTCCAAACGCTGAGAACAGAACTGGCACGATCACCCTCAGCTCCCGTATAATTGGCTGACTGCTGCTATGGCTCTGAGAATCCGAAAGTACCCAGATCGAATCTTGCGCCGGCGCGCACAAGAGATCTCGGTCATTGACGACGAGATCAAACGTCTCGCTGATCAGATGATCGAGACGATGGTCCTGGCCAAGGGTTATGGCTTAGCCGCGCCACAAGTGGGCGTGCTCAAACGCATCATCACCATTGACGTCGAAGACGACTTCTACGCGCTCATCAACCCGGAGATCATACAGAAGAGCGACGAGATGGAGATTTGGGTCGAGGGGTGCTTGAGCATCCCCGGCATCGAAGCGGAATTTGCGCGCCCGGCAAAAGTGACCGTGCGCGCGCTCGACCCCGACGGCAACGAGATTCTGTTAGAGCGCGACGGGCTAGCCGCACGGGTCCTGCAGCACGAGATTGATCACTTAGATGGTGTGCTCTTCATTGACCATCTCAGCCAGACGAAGCGCCTGATGCTGCTCAAAGAATACGAACGCTTGCAGAAAGAGGGGCCGAAAGCCCGAAAGAAAGAAGGGGCCAAAGTCTTCTGATGAACGTGATCTTCGTGGGCACAGCGCCGCTAGGCGTCCCTACCCTGCGCGCGCTCGCGCACACACACAACGTGCTTGCGGTCTTCACCCAGCCGGATCGGCCCGCCGGGCGCGGCTTAGCGCTCATGCCTCCCCCTATCAAAAGAGCTGCCCTGGAGCTGGGCCTGCCCGTCTACCAACCAGACAAGATCAACCGCGAAGCCGAGTTTATCAAGACTTTACATCCCGATGTCATCGTCGTCGTGGCGTTCGGGCAATTTCTCTCTAAAAGACTTTTAGCGATCCCGAAGTTCGGGTGTATCAATCTCCATGCGTCGCTGCTGCCCAAGTATCGCGGAGCCGCGCCGATCCACTGGGCGATCATCAACGGCGAGACTGAGACGGGATTAACGACCTTCATCTTGAGCGAAGAGATGGACGCCGGGGATATTCTGCTGCAAGAGAGAGTCCCCATCAGCGACGCAGACACGGCAGGCTCGCTGCACGACAAGCTCGCAACGCTGGGACCGAATCTCGTGCTCCAGACGCTCGAGGGCTTAGAAAAGGGCACGCTCACGCCGCGCCCGCAAGATCATTCCCAAGCGACGTTTGCCCCAAAGCTCGAGAGCACGGTGGGGCACATAGATTGGGGTCAGCCAGCGCGAAAGATCTTCAATCTCATTCGCGGGCTGAACCCATCTCCGGGAGCGTACACGTTCTGGGATGGGCAGCGCGTGAAGCTCTACGCCAGCCGCGTCGAGCCGAGCAGCTCGATCTTCCCTCCAGGCTGCGTGATCGACGCAGAGCGCCTTATAGTGCGCTGCGGCGAAGATGCGCTTGAGTTACTAGAGGTGCAACCGGCAGGCAAGCGCCGCATGAGAGGAAAAGATTTCGTCAACGGCTATAAGATTCGCATCGGAGCAAGATTCGGATGAAACTTGCATCGGACCATGAGATTCTGTATGTTTGGGTGTATGCGCACAACAATTACTCTCGATGACGACGTAGCAGCGCTTCTCAAGCGCCTGCAGGCATCTTCCCAAAAGTCACTCAAGGAGTTGATCAATACAGCACTCCGCAAAGGGCTTGCTCAGCTGGAAGAACCCTCTCGAGCGCGACGTACGTATGTTGTGCGACCGCTCAGTGTGGGACGATGCCAGCTCAGCTCTCTCGACGACGTTGCTGAGGCTCTCGCTGTTGCCGAAGGCGAGGCACTCCGATGATTCTCGTCGACGCAAACATCCTGATCTACGCGCACGTACCAAGCTCGCCACACCATGAGGCTGCACGACGTTGGCTGGAAGACCAACTAAACAATACTCCACAAGTCGGGCTACCGTGGCCATCACTCTTAGCGTTTGTGCGCTTGGTGACTAATCCTCGTGTTTTCGAGCGCCCTGCGTCCATCGCTGAAGCTTGGAACTGCGTCGAGGAATGGCTGGCGCTTCCCTCAGTGTGGATTCCCTTACCCACAGAGCGTCACTCGCAGATTCTGGGAGATTTCCTAAAACGCGTAGTAGACCGCCCTGCCCTTGTTCCTGATGCGCACCTAGCAGCGCTCGCCATTGAGCATGATCTCATACTATGCAGCACAGATGGGGACTTCGCTCGGTTCCCTGGCTTGAGATGGTCGAACCCACTCCAGCAAGACACGTAGAATTCAGCTATGAAGAGAGTCATCGTTCTGGGCGCGGGCATGGTCGGGCGGGCTATCGCGCTCGATCTTGCCCAGCGATATGACGTCACAACAGTTGATAAAGACGCTCATCGGCTCGCTCAGCTCACAGAAGAAGCACCGATCCAAACAGTCACTGCTGATCTCTCTCACAGCGGGACGCTCAAAAAGCTCGTTACAGACTACGATCTTGTGATCGGCGCTGTCCCCGGATTCTTAGGCTTTCAGACGCTCAAGACCGTTATCGAGTGCGGGAAAGATATCGTAGATATCTCGTTCTTCGCTGAAGACCCGTTCCAGCTTGACGCGCTCGCCAAAGAGAAGCACGTCACAGCTGTAGTTGACTGCGGCGTCGCCCCCGGCATGTGCAATATTCTCTTGGGCTATCACAATGCGAGGATGACCGTTGAGAGTTATGAGTGCTTGGTAGGGGGGCTGCCGGTGAAGCGCAGCTGGCCCTATCAGTATAAAGCCCCGTTCTCGCCGATAGATGTCATCGAAGAGTACACGCGCCCGGCGCGCCTTGTCGTGGACGGAAAACTTGTCATCCGTGAGGCGCTCTCCGATCCAGAGTATATTGAATTTGACGAGATCGGCACACTCGAGGCGTTCAACACCGACGGGCTGCGCACGCTCTTGAAAACTATGAAGATCCCCAACATGCGCGAGAAGACCTTGCGCTATCCAGGGCATATTGAGTATATGAAAGTGCTTCGAGAGACGGGTTTTTTCAGCAAAGAGCCTATCGAGATCCACGGTATCCAAATCAGACCCTTAGACGTGACAGCGAAGTTGCTCTTCCCCAAGTGGCGGCTTGAGCCTGACGAGCCAGAATTCACAATTATGAGAGTAACTATTGAGGGCATCGAGAACGGCCAGCGCAAAGAGTACGTCTATGAGCTTTTCGATCGCTTTGATTCCAAAACAAAAACATCTTCGATGGCGCGCACGACGGGCTACACGTGCACGGCCGTAGCGACGCTCGTGCTCGAAGGGATTTTTAGTCAGAAGGGGATCATCCCGCCGGAGTATATCGGAACTGATGAACGATGCTTCCACACTATAATGGAGTACCAGAGGAAAAGAAACATCAGCTATAAGCTAATACAAGGGGAGTAGCGGTATGGAGATGGCCTTATCTCTTGAGTATTTGCATTGCTCCCCTGGTCATGCTACACTGCATGAGATAGAACTAGCGGCAAATAGCAACGATCATGGCGAAACGAGTGATCCGCTATGACCCCCATGCCCGAATGCGCATGCGACAGCGCGGTATCACCGAAGACATGGTGGAACAAGCACTTCGGCATCCAACTCTTGAACGGCCTGGGACAGCACCCGGAACGCTGGTGCGAGAGGCTGATATCAGCGGGAGACGACTTGCTGTGGCCTTTGAACCCCGCCAAAATGAGTTTTATGTGAGAACAGTTTACTGGAGGAGCTAAGCTATGCAAGTCACGTATTCAAAGCAAGCTGACGCCTTGTACATCCGCTTTGGCGAAGATGGAGAAGGGAAAGTAGCGCGCACCGAAGAGATTCAACCTGGCATCCTCTTCGATTATGATCACGACGGTCGTCTCTATGGGATTGAGGTTCTCGATGTGTCATGCAGAGTACCCAGTGAAGCGCTCAAGGCTTTCCAGATCGGTGTACTGGAGCCGGCCCTGTGAGCCCAAGGCCTGTGAGGGCTGATATTATTCCCGGCGCGGATACAACCCAAACAATCCGCTCGGCTCCCTCTTTCTCTCCATCACAATCCCAGAGAGCCTTCTGATATAGATCTCATTCGTCTCGTGCACCGTCGCCTTGGAGAGATGCCCACCAACTGTCGAGCCGTCTTCTAAACCCAAGACGGCATGACAGTGTATATGAGATTTGCCCTGGCGTACCGAAAAATTCCCCTGAAGCGACAGGAGCTCCGCTGGCCCTGAGACTTCGTGCTCTTTGTACTCTCTCCCCGTCCAAAACGCAAGCGTCACATCGCGCAGCATCCCGATCCCGCAGACTATAGCCCCCGCGGTGAGATTGAGCGAGCCCAAAGACTCAAAAAGATCCTCCCCAGGCTGTAACCGAACTATAATATCTTGCCCAGATTCGACGACGAACATAGCTACTTGGCGCTCCAGAAGTACCCATTCATAAAGCCAATTCTCGTCAGAGGCCAGACTCTCAAGAACGGCTCGCCGATAAAGTCTTTCTCTGGGAACGGCCCCCAGTAGCGACTATCGTAGCTATTATGGGTGTTGTCGCCAAGCACGAAATAGAACCCTTCAGGGACATCCCAGCTCTCCTGCCCTGCCGAGGAGTAGCAGTCGCGGCGGGGGTCGGGATGGCCCGGATGGTTGAATTCATCAGTTATTAAGGGCTGTCCATTCACGTAGGCAATACAGTCCTTGATCTGCACCGTCGCCGGCCCGATAGCGATCAGTCTCTTTACTAAACGGTCGCACCTGCCCGCATCGCACCGCCAGAAGACGATAATATCACCGGGCTTGGGCTTGCGAAAGTGATACGTCAGCATATCGACAAAGAAGCTGTCGCCGGGCATGATCGTCGGCTCCATCGAGCCGGTGGGCACAAAGACGCGCGCCACGGCGTAATTCACCGTGATAAGCGTGATGAGCACGGCGACCCCTATGACGCCGACCCAGTCGAGCACCCAGTCTACTGCTGGGGTCGTGGGCACGCCCAGGGCATTGAGCAGCCGCGAGAGCCAGGGCTTGCGCGGCTGCGGGTCTTCTGTCACATCTATAGTCTCCGCATTGGGCGAAGGCGTGTTAGTCGCCTCGTGATCTTCTTTTTGGGGATCGAACATAGCTTTAGGATAGCAAGCTTGAAGGCGCTCTGCAAGCGCGAGCGCGCACCAGACTGATATGGCGATAGAGAAACGCTGCGAACGAGAGCGCCGCTCCTGTATAGATCAGCGCATAATAGCCGCCGATGGGCACAATCGCAGCTCCCAACGCCGGCCCGATCACCATCGAGATATTGAGCACCGAGGTGAAGATCGCCGAGGCAGTGCTGGGATTGGGGTTTCCCTCCGTCGTCGCCCTGAGGCCCCCAACATAGAGAGTCGCCCACGAGATGCCCAAGAGTATCTGCGTGGGCAGAATCCACCAGAAATTGGGGGCGAGCGCAAATGTCAAAAACGTTACGCTCGATAGGAACAACCCCGTGCGCAGCAGCCCCGTGCTCCACGCTCGATCCGTCAAGAAATACATGACGAAAAACTGCGTCCCGCTGTTGATCGCTGAAATCACTCCGATCCAAAAGTAATCAGCTCCGAGCTTCTGCAGAAAGAGCGGCCAGAAGGCCCAGATCATATGAGCCCCGATATGCCGTATCAGCACAGATAGAAACGTCGAGTGATGGCGTAGGAAGACCGCCCATAGCGACGCGGGCTTTGCGCCATTGGGATCGGGCGGACGCACGCCAAACCGCACCGCCAACAGATACGCGATGAAAAATAACAAAGACGCGGCGACGAACGTCCCGCGAATCGTGAAATACGTCGCGATCGTCCCCGACAGCAGCGACCCTGCCGTCCAGCCCAGCGACCCAAACGCCGAGAAGCGTCCTAAACGCTCTTTCGACGCTTGGACGTGCGAGATGAGCGCTGCCGGGTAGACTCCCAATGCTAAGCCGTTGAACACGCGAAAGAGTACAAGAGAACTAAAATCGAACGCGAAGATCTGCAAGAGAGTCGAGATTGCAGAAGCGAGCAGCCCAAAGAGAATAAAGACGCGCGTCCCGTAGCGATCCGCCGCGTGCCCGCAGATCAAATTAGTGACGACGACGGCCAAGCTCGCGATTGCCGCCAACAGCCCAACCCCGACGTCATCAGCGCCAAGCTGATGCGCATAGAGGGGGATAAACGTCCCAGCGATCGTCGTTGCTGTTGTCGCGAGAAAATTAGCAAGGCGGACCCTCATAGGCGCCCCGCCCTCAGCACACTCATAAGAGACAGAATCACCAAAGAAGATTATGCCGCAAGATTGGGATAGCGTGCAACTTGGCAACGCCAGGCCATCTGATTATAATTATCTCACCGAAGGAGGTGAGAACTGCTTCATACTCTCCAGCTCACTGCTTATTTTAAATCTCAAACCCAAAGGAGGGGTTCACATGCGCAAAAAGATTCTCGCTCTCGGCTTAGTGATCCTGTTGGTGTTGCCGTTGCTCTCCAGTGGCCAGGGGCAACCGGCGACCACATTGGGGAAGGTGCTTGCTCGCGGCAAGCTCATCTGTGGCGTCAACAATGCCGTGCCGGGCTTCGGCTTCGTCGACCCCCAGGGAAACTATAGCGGCTTCGACGTAGATTACTGCAAAGCCCTCGCCGTGGCGATCTTCAATGATCCCAATAAAGTCGAATACCGTCCGGTGACGGCAGCGTCGCGGTTCCCCGCGCTGCAATCGGGCGAGATCGACGTGCTCATCCGCAATACGACGTGGACGTTCGACCGCGACGTAGGGCTGCCCTTCCATTTCGCGCCGACAACGTTCTATGATGGCCAGGGCTTCATGGTCCGCAAGACGTCGCGCATTAACACCCTCAGAGACCTCAATGGCGCGACGGTCTGCGTGTTGCAGGGTACGACGACCGAGCAGAACCTCGCCGACATGGCGCGGCGCTTAGGGATCACGATCAAGCCCTTGGTCTTCAGCGACGTCAACGCGCGCGACAAAGCGTACGATGAGGGGCGCTGCGATGCCATGACCGCAGACGCCTCAGGCCTGGCCGCAGCCCGTATCAAGCTCTCCAAGCCCGATGACCATAAGATCCTCCCAGAGCTGATCTCCAAGGAGCCGCTTGGCCCGGTCGTGCGCCACGGCGACGACCAATGGTTCGATATCGTCAAGTGGACGGCCTTCTGCACTATGGAGGCCGAGGAGCTGGAAGTCACCTCCAAGAACGTTGCCCAACTCAAGACAAGTCAAGACCCGAGAATCCGACGGCTCTTGGGTCTGGAGGGCGACTTCGGCAAGAAGCTCGGGCTCGATAACGCCTGGTGTGCCAACGTCATCGAAAAAGTTGGCAACTACGGGGAGATCTATGACCGCAACGTCAAGCCGCTGGGCCTGGAGCGCATCGCTGACGGCAAACCCTCGCCCAACGCCTTGTGGACTGACGGTGGCTTGATCTACTCGCCGCCGTTCCGGTAAAAGACTCTCGTGCCTTCACCCTCACAACTCCCCTCTCCCCTTGCGGGAGAGGGGTTGGGGGTGAGGGGCATGACGACCCCTATGGGCACTGCCCCAGCTCGCACCCCATTCTGGTTCTGGCGAGACATCCGCGTCCTGCGCGTGAGCGCACAGCTGCTCTTCGTCCTCGTCATCGCACTGATAGCCAATTGGTTCTACACGAACTTGCAGATCAACCTGGAGCGCACGGGGATTCGCTTCGGGTTTGATTTCCTCTGGACGACCGCGGGCTTTGGCATCTCCGAAGGGATGCCCTTCGAGCCGACCGACAGCTACGGCAGAGCGTTCTGGGTTGGTGTCGTCAATACCCTGCGGGTGATCGGGATCGGCATTATTCTAGCGACACTTTTAGGGCTTGTCGCGGGGATTGCGCGACTGTCGAGCAACTGGCTGGTGCGCCAGATCGCTACTGTCTACATTGAGACGATCCGCAACACGCCCCTGGTCGTGCAGCTCTTTTTCTGGTACACCGCGATCTTTCTCAAGCTTCCCAAAGTAGACGAGAGCATCGTGCTGCCAGGGCCGATCTATCTCAGTCAGCGGGGCTTGGCCCTCCCCAAGCCCTACCCTAGCGAATCATTCCCCTTGTGGAGCTACGTGCTCGTGGCGAGCTTGCTCGCTGCTCTTATCGTATATATAGGGCGACGCATCTATCTTGCGCGTGCGCAGCGGCCGGGGTTTGCGGGGCTGTGGGCTGGGGGGGTCTTCGTGTTCATTGCTTTTGGAAGTTGGCTCGTGCTCCCTCGCGCGCCCATCGCGTGGGAGATGCCGACGTTGGGGCGATTCAACTTTGAGGGGGGCTGGCAGCTCAGCCCGGAATTTGCCGCGCTGCTTGCGGGGCTGGTCGTCTACACCGGCGCGTTCATCGCCGAGATCGTGCGCGCTGGGATCTTAGCCGTTCCTAAGGGGCAGACCGAGGCCGCGCGCGCCCTGGGGCTGCGCCCCATCTATGTACTGCGCCTGGTCGTCATCCCCCAGGCCATGCGCGTCATCGTCCCACCGCTTACGAGTCAATATCTCAACCTTGCGAAGAACTCGAGCCTGGCGGTCGCCATCGGCTACCCTGATCTGTTTAACGTCGCCAACACGATCATTAACCAGAGCGGGCGTGCCATCGAGATGGTCTTCTTGATCATGGCCAGCTACTTAACGATGAGCTTGCTCACTTCGGCGTTCATGAACTGGTACAACCGTCGCGTGAAACTCATAGAGCGCTAAGACTATGATGGTGCTCCGTCTGCTCCGATGGCTGCGAGAGAATCTCTTCAGCACGTGGTACAACACGCTGCTGACGGTGCTGTCGGTGTGGGTCTTATGGGTGGTGCTGAGCGGGCTGTTTCAGTGGGCCGTGAGGGATGCCGTCTGGTCTGGCGGGGCGGAGGCGTGCCAGCAAGCGCGACAGCTCGCGCAAGCCGAAGGCCGTCCCTGGGGAGCGTGTTGGACGGTTATTCCCGAAAACTTAAAGCTCTTTCTGACGGGCACGTATCCTGCGGGGGAGCTGTGGCGCATCTGGGTATGTGTATATATAGGCGCTTCTGTGCTGGGGGTGAGCGCTGGGGTGTGGCGCGGGCTGGTGCGTGACGCCGCGATTGCCCTTGGAGCTGCTGCCATAGTATTACTCTTATTGCCGTTTAGCTGGGCGGAGCGTCTGTGGATTGGCGGCATAGCTTGTGCGCTCTGGGTGCCCATGGGGGTAGGCTGGTTTGCTCGCCCGCGCATCCCACCATGGGCTCTTATCGGGGGTTGGCTCGCACTCCCTGCGCTCGCCGTCTGGCTGATCGGCGGGGGAGGCCCACTGCCAAAAGTCGAGACCATTCACTGGGGCGGCTTGATGCTCACGTTCTTGTTAGCGGTCGTGGGCATCGTCGCATCGTTCCCGCTAGGGGTATTGTTGGCGCTAGGGCGCCAGAGCTCATTGCCCCTCGTGCGCTGGTTCAGTATTCTCTATATTGAGATCGTGCGCGGTGTGCCGCTGATCACCCTGATCTTTATGGCCAGTTTAATGTTGCCGCTCTTTCTACCGGGCAATATCCGCATAGATCAGGCCCTGCGAGCTATGACGGCGTTCACGCTCTTTACGGCCGCGTACATTGCTGAGAACGTGCGTGGAGGGTTGCAGGCTATCCCGCGCGGCCAGATCGAAGCTGCCCAAGCCCTGGGCCTCAGCGCTTGGCTGACAACGTTCTTTATCATCCTGCCCCAGGCGCTGCGCGCGGTCATCCCTGCCAATGTAGGGCAGTTCATTAGTCTCTTCAAGGACACTTCTTTAGTCTTCGTGGCCGCGCTGCTCGATCTGTTCAATATGGGGCGCAGTATCTTAGCCAACCCCCAATGGCTCGGCTCCGACCGCGAGGTCTTACTCTTTGTCGCTTTCGTCTACTGGGTCTTCACGTACACGATGGCACATCTGAGCCGAAGGCTCGAGAGAATCTTAGGCGTAGGAGAGCGATGATGACCTCCGAAGAGATTATTATCTGTCGAGACGTGCACAAGTGGTTCGGGGATTTTCACGTGCTCCGCGGCGTGACGACGACGGTGCGCAAGGGCGAGGTTGTCGTCATCTGTGGGCCTTCGGGGTCTGGGAAGTCTACGTTCATTCGGACGCTCAACCGTCTGGAGGAGCATCAGCGCGGGCAGATCGTCATTGACGGGATCGAGCTCACGCATGACATCAAAAACATCGAGGCGATCCGGCGCGAGATCGGCATGGTCTTTCAGTCGTTCAATCTCTTTCCCCACCTGACGGTGTTGCAGAACGTGACGCTCGCGCCGATCTGGGTGCGCAAGATGAAGCGCTCAGAAGCTGAAGAGCTGGCGATGCAGCTGCTGGCGCGCGTGGGGATTGCCGAGCAGGCGCACAAATACCCGGCGCAGCTTTCTGGGGGGCAGCAGCAACGGGTTGCCATTGCGCGGGCGCTCGCGATGCAGCCCAAGATTATGCTCTTTGACGAGCCGACCAGCGCCCTCGACCCGGAGATGATCAAAGAAGTCTTGGACGTGATGCGCGAGTTAGCGCGCTCGGGGATGACGATGCTCGTGATCACGCACGAGATGGGGTTTGCTCGCGAAGTTGCCGATCGCATTATCTTTTTCGACCAGGGGCAGATCGTCGAAGAGAACACTCCCGAAGAGTTCTTCAGAAATCCCCGGCACGAGCGCACCAAGCTCTTCTTGTCGCAGATTCTCCATCATTAGGCGCTTGCAGCGCATAGAGACGGCGAGGCTATGTGACCAGCTTCTTTTGACAATCTCCGTTTATTCGGTAAAATGATTACAGCCGACTTCAATGAGGAGGAAGCATCATAGCTCGCGAAGATAATCTCGTCCGACGCGACGGTATCGTCACCGCTGCCCCTAACCATGAACTGTACAAGATAGACCTGGGCGACGGCCACGAGATCATGGCCTACTGCTCCGGCCGCATGCGTCGCTATCGTATTCGTATTCTCGTAGGCGACCGCGTCTCAGTAGAGTTCTCGCCCTATGACGTAAAGCAAGGGCGCATCGTCTATCGCTACTAAATCACTTGCACTGGATCTGCGGCCCCGTGCCCACAATGTTGGGATTGTTCCCCGAGACTGTAGTGCCGATGCACGTCAGCACTGAAGCTGGATCCGCGATGATCCCTGCAGCTTTGTTGTTCTGCACCCGACTGTTCACTAAGACTGCCGTCGAGAGACTGAGCGCAAGCCCGTCTTTAGAATTCTCCGAGATCGTGCCGTTGAAGACACTGACCGCCGAGCGATTGCTCGCATCAATGCCGCGCGCACCGTTTTGTGTGACTTGCGCATCGCGCATGCTGAGCGTTGAGAGAACGAGCTGCACGCCTTCAGCAACGTTGTTTGTGACATTTGCTCCAACAATGGCGACTGTCGCACGCTCCTGAGCGCCGATCCCACGTGCTTTGTTCCCCTGTATCAAACCGCCACGCACCACCAGCGAGCCCTGCACTAAGCTAATACCATCGTTACCGTTGTTGATAACTCTCGTGTCCACAAGCGCTAAAGTCGTCCGATCAGCAGCGTCAACGCCCTTCAGTTTATTGTTGGAAATCTCGCTGGCGACAACGTCGCCTGAAGAGTTGCGTAGCTTCATACCGTTCGCACCACTCTTGGTGACAACAGAGCCAAAGAGCGCCGCCGTCGACGCCTGGGCATTAATCCCCTCGCCACCGTTGTCGCTCAGTCGACACTCGCTCAGGCTGCTTGAGCTTGCATCGAGGCGAATGCCGTCGCTGGGATGGTTTAGAATAGTCGTCTTGGTCGCAGTGAGCACCGAATCTTTGAGATCAGCGCCACGGATGCCGTTAGAGCTTACCTCGCTCTCGGTGAGGTCTGCTGCCGAGAGATTCAGCAAAAGCCCATTCTGACTGTTCTTTGTTATAGTTGTCGTCGAGATCGTCATCGACGAAGAGTCTCCGGAGATGCCATCGCCCTTGTTCTCGGAGACAAGGCTCTTATTGCGCAAGTCCATCGCGCTGTTCTTGAGCTCGATGCCGTCTTCGGGATGACCAGAGACCTGAGTGCTTGAGATATTCAGCCCAGACCTCTCAGCGTAGATGCCACGCTTGCCGTTGTTGAGGACTTTGCTGTCGCTGATGACTCCCGAAGAATTCTGGAGATTCATGCCGTCGTCGCCGTTGGTCGCGACAGTGCTGGCGCCCATCGTAAGAGTCGAGTTGACCGCTGCCAAGCCGCGCTTCTTGTTATCTAATATGCGGCTGTTGTGGATCTCCGCACTCGAATCGATCTGCGTGATGCCGTCATCAGGATGATTCTGCACCAAGCTGCCCGTCATCGTGAGGGTTGATTTCTCATGCTCATAGATACCCTTAGCCCCGTTGTCAACGATCTGACTATCGCTGATCGTCGCCGAGGAGTTTTTCATCTCGATCCCGTGATGGCCGTTGCTCGCGACTTTCGTGCTCGCCATTGTGAGCTTGGAGTTCTCCATGCCAACGCCACGCTGCTTATTGTTTCTGATCTCGCTCTGCTTGACGTCCGCTGTGCTGTTTTGCATGAAAAGCCCGTCGTCGGGGTGATTCTGAACGAGACTGCCCGTCATGGTCACGGTAGACTGCTCGATCTCGTTGATCCCCTTAGCAGATTTGTCTATCGTCCCGTTGTCAGTGATACGGCTATTCGTGATCACAGCCGTCGACGATGCTTTCATGTCGATCCCGTGACTGCCATTGTTGAGCACACGGCTGCCCGTCAGGGTCAGAGAACTATTTTCGAGCGCGATGCCACGCTTGGTGTTGGTCTTGATCTCGCTTTGGGAGACCGTCGCTATGCTGTTTTGCACAAACACGCCGTCGTCGGGATGCCCAGAGACCACAGAAGCGTCCGTCAGCGCAAGCGTAGACTTTTCTAGCTCGTTGATGCCCTTGGCACCGTTATCACTGATCTGACTGGACGCGATCTCAGCCGTCGAGGCAGCGCGCAACTCGACCCCATGACTCTTATTGTTGAGCACCTTGCTATTCGCCATAGTGAGCTTGGCGCTTTCTAAGCCGACGCCGCGTTTCGTGTTATTCTTGATCTCACTCTGGCGCACCTCAGCAGAGCTGTTCTGCACAAACAGCCCGTCGTCGGGATGCCCAGAGACTACAGAGTTATTGGTCAGTTTCAAGGTCGATCTCTCGATAGCATTGACGCCTTTGGCCCCATTGTCGCTGATGACAGTCGTCGAAAGATCAGCTTGCGATTGGGTCATGGTGAGGCCGTAGCCGGTATGCTTCGCTAGTGTGCTTTGCGTCATGGTGAGCGTTGACGCTTGGAGCGCGACGCCATCGCCTTGATTGTCGCGAATCTCGGTGCGCGTCACAGTCACTGTTGCGCCCTTGGAGAAGAGCATCCCGCCCTTGGGGTGGCCGGTGACCAAGCTCGTTTCGATCTGGAGCGTTCCGCCCTCGGCACTGATGCCCACGCCCTTGTTATTAGTGATCTGGGTCTCCTTGATCTCCCCCCGCGCTTGATTGACGAAGAAAATCCCAGCACCGTTGTTATTGGCGACGACCGACTTCTCTACTGTGAGCTGCCCCCGGTCTATGCCGATCCCGTTTGCACCGTTATCTGTGACTGTGAGATTTTCGACTCGGACAGAGCCGCTGAAGATAAGAATCCCGTCAGCGCTGTTTTTGGTGATGACAAGATCTTTTAGCAGAATATCCGTTCCCCCATTGATCTCGATGCCGCGCGCCCCGCCGATGAGCGTGATCCCCTTGTGCACCGTCCACTTGCGCGCATTGCGGAATGACAAAACGTTCTGGGTGCTTTGCTCCGCTTTGATCGTCACGGTGCCTGGCTGCTCTGGCTCCATCGTCACGCGGTCTTTGTTCTGCACGACGACATTCTCCTCATAGACGCCAGGCAAGATGATAATCAGATCGCCCTCATTGGAGAGCGAAACAGCTTGTTGAATGGACGAGCAAAACGTGGGAACGATCTTGGGATTGGCCGTGCGGCACGTCTCCTGCTGCGCGATCACGGTCAAAGAGAGGACAGCCAGGCCGAGCACCGTTAGAAACACTTTCTTCATGATCTCCTCCTTGGCTCTTTTCTTCGACCAACTATAATACTTTTGGGATTACGACGCCGTCAAGTTGCAGAGCCTTCTCGTACTCAAGTATGCTTAAAGCTATGACCGCGCGCGAGAGAATCCTGCAGATCGCTCAACGCCTCGAGAAGCACTTTGGCAAGCTCCACTGGCAAAGCCACGGCGACCCGCTCGACGTCTTAATTCTGACGATTCTCTCGCAAAACACCAACGACCAAAACCGAGATCGCGCGTATGAGTCGCTGAAGAGAAGATTCCCGACATACGAGAGCATCGTGCGCGCGCCCACTGAAAAAGTCGCCGAGGCGATCAAGGTCGGCGGGCTGCACCAGCAGAAAGCCCAGCGCATCCAAGAGCTCTTAAAGCGCATCAAAAAAGAGCGCGGCGCTTATGATCTCAGCTATCTCAAAGACCTGAGCACCGAAGAAGCTGTGAAAGAACTTTTAAAGTTTGAAGGCGTGGGGAAGAAGACCGCTGGGGTCGTGCTCACGTTCAGCCTCAATAAACCATACTTCCCCGTAGACACCCACATTCACCGAATTACTCAACGCTTGGGACTTGTCAAGAAGAACCAAGACCCGCACGACGTGATGAACAGACTCGTCCCTGACGGATTGAAATATCAGTTGCACCTACATTTAATATGGCACGGGCGGCAGACATGTAAGGCGCGAAAGCCTTTGTGCGATCAATGCGTCATCGCTGATCTGTGCCCGTATGCGAAGGCCCTCACCCCTGGCCCCTCTCCCGTAGGTGAGCTACGGGAGAGGGGTACCCGGAGGGCGGGGTGAGGGCCGATTCCTACCCCTCTGACGCAACAACTGCAGCACAGCCTGAAAATCCTCGGGCAGCGGCGCTTCAAAACGCACTCTCTGCTCCGTCGTCGGATGAAGAAACTCTATCGCTGCGGCGTGCAGGAGCATTCGTGTCACACCTAGCTCGCGACGAAGTTTTCCGTTCAACTCAGCGTCTCCGTAAAGATCGTCCCCGACGATGGGGCAGCCAATCCCCGCGAAGTGTGCCCGCACTTGATGAGTGCGCCCCGTGCGCGGGTAGGCCTCAATATACGAAAACTTCTCTCCCAGATACTCAAAAAGCTCGAGGCGCTTGTAGTCCGTCTGTGCATAGATGCCCCCGCGTCTGACAGGGACCATCAGCGCCAGCCAGCGCTTTCTATCCATCTGCTTCTGCAGATGCAGCCGAATCGAGCCGTGCGGGCGCACTTCTCCGACTACAAGCGCTAGATACTTCTTCTCAATCTTCTTGAGCTTGAGCTGGCGATTGAGCGATTGCACGGCTTTTCTGGTCTTGGCGAGCACGGCTACCCCTGAAGTCTCTTTGTCTAATCTATGGACGAACGCGGGCTGGAAGCCCGAGACAAACCCCGAAGATCGTAGATATTCGAGGGCGTGTCCCAGCAGCGTCGGCTCGCCCGCGTGACGGCGATCCCCGTGCATGAGCACGCCCGCGGGCTTGTTCAGTATCAAGAGATCGGCGTCTTCGTAGAGAATCTGAAGACTCTTATCTGAGTTTGGCAACGTTCCAGGTCGCCACACCGTCCTCTCCGGCAGAAATCACGAACGTATCGTCGGGCGAGAAGGCTACGGAAGTGACCCTCCCTGTATATCCGAGAAGCGAGCCGATCAAGCTCCCGTCCTCGACGCGCCACAGCTTGATTGTGCGGTCGGAACTCCCTGAGACAAGACGCTTGCCGTCTGGGGAGATCCCTAACGCATGTACTGGCTCAGTATGCCACGTCAGCGTGCGGAGCAGCTCACCTGTAGCAATGTCCCAGAAGCGGATGCGCTCATTATAGTCGTCGGCTGTGATCAGAATCCGCCCGTCTGAGGAGAAGACAGCGCTGAATCCATAGTCTTCGAGAACGATAACGGCTTCGCCATCGGCGACCCGTCTTATAGCGATGCCGTCTTCGCTCCCCAAGGCGAGGAATTGCCCATCGGGAGAGAAGATCACTGGCCTGCTGGAATCTGATAATCTCCACACGTTCGTTGCATCGGCGACTCGCCAGAGCACGGCACTCCCCCTTCTATCGACAGCAGCAAGGAATTGCCCATCAGGTGAGAACGCGATATCCATGACAAGCTCGCCATGCCCCTCGTCCCAAATACTGATGGGCTGCCCACTAAAGGGATCCCACAAGCGAATCTCGCCCTGCGGACAGCTCTCGTCTTCTGGGAGAAGCTCCACAGCACAGGAGCTGGAAGCCAAGGTCTTCCCATCTGGGGAGAATTCGAGATCAGTGACAATTGCCCGATGGCCCATCAATGTACGTACCAACTCCCCATCGGCGAGATTCAAGATTTGGATTTCATCATTTTGCGCTACTGCTACTAGCGATCCTGCAGGCGATACAGCGATCTTATACGCTGGGCCTGCCAAGTCCTCCTCAATCTGTCCGATCTGAATGCCATCAGCAGTACGCCAAAATCGCACGACGCGATCCGCGCCAATAGAGATGAGCTGACGGTCATCTTCGGAGAAGAGCACAACGTTGACCGGCGCATCGTGGCGCGTCATGGTGCGCAGCACTCTTCCCCCACCTGGGTCCCACAATGCAATCGTCTTGTCTTCCGACGCCGAAGCCAAGAGCTTTCCATCGTGCGAGAACACCAAATAATTCACTAAACCTGCGTGTCCACGCAAGATCCGCAGCGTCTGGCCATCAGACACGCGCACAAGGGTGATCTCGCTCCTATTATAAGATAAAGCGAGAGACTGCCCATTAGGAGAGAACGCGAGGGCTCGGCTATAGCCTTGCAAACGCCGAAGCTCCTTCCAGTCAGATACTTGAACAAGGATCGTTGGGAATCCCCCAATGGCTAGCAACTTCCCATCAGACGAGAAGGCTAGGGAAGCAGTCGTGGCATCTTGTTTAAATTGTCGCACCAAGCTCCAATCTTCAGTCTTCCACACGTTGACTTTGACATCATATCCCGCGGAGACCAACAAATTCCCCTCAGGGGAGAAGAGCAAGCCCTTGACTCTCCCTGTATGTGCGCTCCACTCCCGACTGACCGTACCGTCAGCGATGTTCCACATTCGGATTATGCCGAATTCGTCTCCCGAGGCCAGCTTTGTGCCATCGGGAGAGAACCCTACAGCCGTGACCACGCCCTCATGACCGCGTAAGACCCGTGTGAACGAGCCATCTACAGCATTGTAGAGGAAGATCTGACCAAATCCCCCTGGGGTCGCGATCAAATCACCCTTGGAAGAATACGCCAGACTCTGTCCACTAAGATATGTCCTGAGCCAAACTGCGTTCTCAAGCCATGCTCCCCCTTGGATGCTCTCCCGTGCGCTATAGCCAACCGCCCCAAGGCTTCCTAACACCCACACGATCAGCCCCAAGCCAAGCCACACGCGCCAGCGCATCGCTATCGCCTCCTTCAAGCTTACACTTGCTTTTGATTACCCAAGCTCTGCCCGCTATTATGATGCTAGTTTGATCTAAAAGTCAAGGGAAGAGGGGATAGGTCCCCAAGAAAGGAGCAGATCGTGAACTACCAGACAATTCGCTACGAGGTCGCCGACGGCATCGCAACGATCACCCTCAATCGCCTTGAGGTGCTGAACGCTGCAAATATCCACATGCTCAAAGAGCTTCACAATGCTATAGAAGCGGTGCACACCGATACGAGCGTGCGCGCTATCGTGCTCACGGGAGCTGAGCGCGCTTTCTGCGCCGGGGCTGATCTGACGGGCATGGGCGAGGGCTTTGATCTCACAAATCCCATAGATGTGCGGCGCTGGCTCGTCGAGTTCTTCAACCCGTTGATCCTCAAAATCTTTGAGATGGAAAAGCCGTGGGTCGCCGCGGTCAACGGCGTCGCTGCCGGGGGAGGGTGTCAGCTCGCGCTTGCGTGCGATCTTGTCGTCATCGCTGAAGACGCGTATTTCTGTGAAATATTCGCGCAACGCGGGCTGGTCGTAGATCTGGGAGGGCTGTTCTTGCTCCCCAGACTTGTCGGGCTGCATAAAGCCAAAGAGCTCGCGTTCTTCGCCGAGAAGATTTTCGGCCCACAAGCAGTCGCATTAGGGCTCGCCAACAAGTGCGTCTCCAAGAGTGAGCTGCTTCAAGTAGCGCGCGACTGGGCCAAGAGATTGGCTGAAGGCCCGACGGTCGCGCTGGGCTTAATGAAGCTGGGCATGAACCGCGGGCTGCAGATGACGCTTCGCGACGTGATGAACTACGAAGCGAGCGCCCAAGCGCTAGCCATCCAGACCCACGACGTGCAGGAGGGCTTGCGGGCATTTGTAGAGAAGCGCGCTCCGAAGTTTCAGGGCCGCTAGAGTAGCACCGCCAGACGATCTCTCGTGTCACTATCACAGCGAGGGATCGGGTTAAACTTTGGAGACTAGCGAGAGCACCGCAAGATAATGACAGATGCTGCCGCCCAAGACAAACAGATGCCAGATCACGTGGCTGTAGGGAAGTTTTCGCCATGCATAGAAGAGCACACCAATAGTATAAAGCAGCCCGCCGAGGGCCAGCCAGAGCAGCCCTTCCGCGGGGACGCGCAGGAGCAGCTCGCGCCCAGCGATCACGCAAAGCCAGCCCATCAACAGATACCCCAGCACGACGAAGCGCCGAAACCGCTGGGCCGAAAAAATCTTAAAAATGATCCCCACGAGCGCCAAGCCCCAGATGACCCCCAGCAGCGTCCAGCCCCACGGACCGCGCAGGCTCACCAGCAGAAAGGGCGTATATGTCCCAGCAATCAAGAGATAGATACACGCGTGATCGAGAATTTTAAAGATTCGCTTGAGCCGTAGATCGCGTACGCTATGATAGAGCGTCGAAGCGAGATAGAGAATAACCAACGTAGCGCTGTAGATGCTGAAGCTCACGATACGCCAGGCGTCTCCGTACAAAGCAGCGAAGACGATCAGGGCGATGCCGCCGATCACGCTCAAGCCAGCACCGATGCCGTGGGTGATGCTGTTGGCGATCTCCTCGCCGACAACGTAAAACTCTTGAGAATCGTCAGAGGGAGTTTGACGCATTGCCTGTCCTTTGTCTAAAGAGAGCAGAAGACCGTGAGGGAAAAGCCCTCACGGTCTTCGTTGGAGTTCACGCTTTACCGACCGCGGTAGCCGCCGCGATTGTACCCGCCGCTGCGGAATCCGCCGGAGCGCGCGCGCCCGCGATTGCACTCTTGGCAATAGACCGGGCGGCTCCCGTCGGGCTGGAACGGCAACTCGGTGACCGCTTTGCCGCACTGGGCGCATTTGAGATTCATGTTGCTGACGTCGTACATCTTGCGCTCGAAACCCATTTCTGTCACCCCCTTAGAGATTGATATGGAGGAAGGTTTCACCGTGACCTATCTGGATCGTAGGGACGACAGATGGGCTCGCGTTTGAAATCATCCTAGCTTCACTGTAGCAGATTTCGTTGAAGAAAGCAAGTTCAGCTTCGTAAAGCACTGCGCGCTTCTAACAGATAGCAGAGCGCCACGGCCAGCGCATCGGCGGCATCGTCGGGCTTGGGGATCTCTTTCAAGCGCAGGAGCTGCTTCATCATCTTTTGGATCTGGGGCTTCTTCGCACGACCGTAGCCGGCAATGCGTAGCTTGATCTGCAGCGGCGTGTAGCCCTTCGTCTCAGCTACATCATGGGCTGCGAGCAAAACGACCCCACGCGCCTGGGCGACGGCCATGGCCGTCGTGCGGTTCTGTGCAAAAAAAAGCTCTTCGATCGCTAACGCGTCGGGCCTGTATTCTCGCAGCAAGCGTCGCGTGTCCTCGTAGAGTGTGTGCAGTCGGTGCGGCAGGGGTGTATCTGCGGGGGTGCGGATCACGCCCGCTTCTAACACGCGAAAGCGACGATCCCCAGATTCTAAGACAGCGTACCCCGTCGTCGCCAGACCCGGGTCTATTCCCAGAACGCGCATCACATCATCTCAGAAGCTCTTTTAAGACTTTCAAGCGCGGGTCGCCCTCGCGGCGCACCACGCACCCGCAGTCGCGTATATTCAAATCCTGTCCGCACACGGGACACAGCCCCTTACAGTCGGGCCGACACAACGGCTTGGGATCGAGCACCCCGCTGATCAGCCCAACGATATATGGCTGCAAGCTCAATTCCGTATCCTGCAGACTATATGTGAACACCTCCCGCTCCCAGAGACTCTCGCTCTCTTCAGGCTGAAATTCTAAATGCTCCTCCCAGTCGAGCGATGAGATCACATCCGACAAGCAGCGGCTGCACTGCTGCACCGCTGTCGCCTGAATGCGCAGGTCGAGCAAGACCGTGCGGTCGCGCTGCACTGCCCGCCCCTGCACAGAGACATTGCCCCGCAACACGAACGCTTGCTCCGGGGCTACAGGCAACGCCGCATAGACTTCAGCGACGGGCAGAACCCGCCCCGGCACCTCGCGCAGCTTCTTTAAGTTTAACGCCATGCTCTCATACCTCTCTGACTTCAATCATAGCGCACGGCATCAACGATTGCTAGTGCCCTCTTCATCGGGGCGACGTCGTGCACCCGCACGATCTGCGCCCCGTTGAAGACCGCGATCACGTTGCTGGCAATCGTCCCCTCCAAGCGTTGGTCTATGGGGAGCGGCTCAGGCCCTGTGCTCCCCAGCCGCCCGATAAAAGATTTTCGCGATGTGCCGATCAAGATCGGGCAGCCCAGCTCCTTCAGCTCTCCCAAGCGCCGCAAGATCTCGAGATTGTGCTCAACCGTCTTGCCAAAGCCGATCCCCGGATCGATAAGAACTTTCTCGATGCCGTGGGCGCGTGCGAACGCGATGCGCTCTGCTAAAAACTCTTTGATCTCGCGCACGACATCAGTGTAGACGGGGTTCTGCTGCATCGTTCTGGGATCGCCCAACATATGCATAAGCACGACGGGGACGCGGGCGCGAGCGACAACTGTGACCATCCGCGGATCGAAGCGCAGCGCACTAATATCGTTCACGATATTCGCCCCAGCGTCAAGCGCCGCTTCGGCTACGGAAGCTTTATATGTGTCAACAGAGATGGGCACTGCAGACTCTTTTCGGATGGCGTGGATGACCGGGATGACTCGACGCAGTTCTTCTTCCAAAGAGACGGGCTGAGCTCCCGGCCGAGTCGATTCCCCCCCAATATCTAAGATATCTGCGCCCTCACGCATGAGCTGGCGCGCGCGCTCTAGGGCGCTCTCCAGACTGAAAAATTTTCCCCCGTCGGAGAACGAATCCGGCGTCACGTTCAGAATTCCCATCACCAGGGTACGCTTTCCTAAATCCGATAGGACATCGGTCATTTGGGGTCACCCGATCTGTACTATAGCATACACAGAGCGGCACGCTCAAGCCGCAAGGTCTTGCAGACCGTCGGGCTGGTGGGTACAATGGGCGTAATCCCAATTGTACCCACCAGGAGGAATCCCGTATGATCGAAGTCTTGTTGACCCAAAGCGTCGAAAAGTTAGGGGAGCCAGGGGACATCGTCAAGGTCGCCGACGGCTATGCGAGAAATTATCTGTTCCCGCGTAAGCTCGCGGTGCTCCCCACGCCGCATAACATCGCGCAATATAAGAAGATTCGAGAGAAGCGCGAGTTGGAGCTGAAGCAGCGCGAAGAGTGGGCGCGCGCCGCTCGCGAGAAGCTCGACGGCTTCGCTCTGACTTTCCAGCGCAAGGCCCACAACGGCAAACTCTACAGCTCGGTGCGCCGCGAGGAGATCGCCCAACAGATCCTAGAGAAGCTCAATATCGAGATTTCTAAAGACAAGATCGAACTCGATGCCCCCATCGAAGCGTTGGGCGTCCACGCTGTGAAGATCTCACTCTATAAAGATATCACGGCGAGCATTCGCGTTCAAGTTGAGGAGGAGCCATCGGCCGGATAACTCGCTCTCTTATCTGTGCGCTCATTGTGCTTTGTGCTGGTGCGCCGCTTGCGCCAGCACAAGCGCCTCAGCTTTTCCTCAATAACCAGCCGATCCTCCTGAAAAATAGAGTTCTGTTGGAAGACGAGCAGCTCTTCGTACCCCTAGTGGAGTTCGCGCGGCTGCTCGGTGCCGAAGCGACCGTCAGCTACGAGAGCGCCACGCTGCGCTGGGGACGCAAACAATCTGTGACCCTCCCAACGGAGCAGCTGATCGCGCGCGGCCCGCTGCTCTATATCTCATTAGCGCAACTGACGCAGATACTGGGCGTAAAGACCCTCAAGATCGGCAATGCGTATTATCTTTTGAGCACCCCGGCACGGTTGCTCTCTCTTGTCATCTCATCGAGCGGAATCTTCTTCACGACGAACGCCCGCGTCCCGTTCGAGCTGCAAACGCAAAATAATATAGTCACCGTGCGGTTCTTTCACACCGTCAGCGAGCTCATAGACCCCTCCATCAAGATCACTCAAGAGCCACCGATAATTCTCAGAGCGCATCTTCAGATAGAAGCTGCGCAGACTGTGCAGGCTACCGCCGTCGAGTCTGAGAATTTTATCGTCTGGGTGCGCGCGACGGCTCCGGCACCTGAGCCAAGGGTTCTGGTGCGCACTGAGTCTCAGATGCGCTTGAGCGAAAATATCTTCTATATTCAAGCGCGGGCGCTCACCGTCGACGGCCCCGTGAGCATACACTATCTCAAGATTCAGAATTGGAAGGATCAGTATAGACTGACGGTGACGCTGCCGCGCGACGGCATCGGCGCGCTGGAGCCGCTGGAGAAGATGGCTTCCGAGGCTCTCGTCGCGATCAACGCGAACTTCTTCGATCCTGTGACACAGCTTCCCATCGGGCTGCTTGTTAAGGACGGCGTCATTCACAGCGCGCCCTACGGGCGGCGCGGCGCGCTGGCCATCTCGCTCTTTAACGACCTATACTTTCTAGCACCGACACTGAAGCTCTCGGCGTCGGTGCTGGGGCAGACCGTGACAATTGACGGGCTGAATCGGCCCCCCTCTGCTGATGGGCTTTTTCTCTACACAGATCGTTACGCGCTGCCCATCCGCGGTGAAGCCCCCATAAAAGCCGTGAGGCTCAGACACGGCTTTGTCGTTAGCGTCGTCGAGAACGGGCTCGTCCTGCCCGACGGAGAATCGACGCTCCTAGTCGCAACCGGAGCAGCGCGCACTCGTCTGGGCGGGCTGCGTCCGGGAGATAGCGTAAAGATTTGGTACGCGCTCGACCCCGCGCCGCTCTTCTTGAGAGAAGCTGTGAGCGCTGGCCCGTTATTACTCAAAGACGGCCAGATCGTGCTCGACACGCGCACTGAAAGATTTTCAGAGGAGTTTGCTAACGCCAAGGCCGCCCGCAGCGTCTTTGCCCTGACGGAGTCGGGAGAGCTGCTCTTCATTGTGATTCTCAAAGACGGGCGTAGCGTCGGAGCTGATCTGCGCACCTTGGCGATCTTAGCGCAGTCACTCGGAGCCCAGACAGCCCTGGCGCTCGACGGTGGCTCTTCCAGCACACTGCTCTTCCGTCAGGGCGCGACAGTGCAGACAATTGGAGGCCGACGGCCCATCGCTGCCGGGCTGGCGTTGGTGCCAAAGCGATAAATAAGGCCCTCACCCCGCCCTGCGGGCACCCTGCCCCTCACCCCTTCCCCTCTCCCTCGCAGGGGAGAGGGGACAGAGGGGTGAGGGTGAGAGGGGCTGGGGGTGAGGGCCAAGCACGCAATGAAGATACAAGCTGCTCAAGCCCACACAGGCTTCCTCAAGAACGTCGTCGTGATCTCCGGCTCGACGGCACTCAGCAGAATCTTAGGGCTTGTGCGCGACGTCGTCATCGCTGATCTCTTTGGCGCGAGCCGCGCCTACGACTCATATCTCATAGCGTTCATGATCCCCCATCTGTTACGCAGACTCTTAGCCGAGGGCGCGCTCTCCAGCGCGTTCATCCCCATCTTCACCGAGCGCCTCACCACAGACCCGAACAAAGCTGCGCGCTTCGCTAATACTGTCGTCACCGCTGCGCTCATCTTCTTCCCCGGCTTAGTCGCCTTGGGAATCCTCTTTGCGCCGTTCTACGTGCCCTTCTTCGCCGACGGCTTTTCCGCAGAACAGCTTGAGCTGACGATTCGGCTGACTCAGATCACGTTCCCATTCATCGCTCTGATGGGGCTTGCGGCGATCGTGATGGGCGTGCTCAACAGCTATGGGAGATTTTTCGCACCGGCGTTCGCGCCAGTGCTCTTCAACGTTGGGGTCATTCTGTCGGTGTTTGTGCTGCTGAGCTTCTTCGCCGAGCCGATCTATGCGCTCGCCCTCGGCGTGCTCATCGGTGGGCTGGGGCAACTGCTCTTTCAGATTCCCTATCTGAAAGATAAATGGCGCTATCGCCCCCAGCTCGATCTGCGCGACGAGGGCCTGCAGCAGCTGTGCAAGCTCATGCTCCCCTCGGTCGTGGGGTTAGCAATCTTTCAGATCAATTCCATTGTTGACAACAAATTGGCCTCGCACCTTGCCGAAGGGAGCATCTCGGCATTACAGTATGCTATAAGGCTCTTTCAGTTGCCCTTGGGACTGTTCGTCGTCTCTGTGGGGAGCGTCATCTTGCCCAAGCTCGCGGCGCACGCTGCAGAAAAAGACACAGAGGCATTTGCACGGACGCTGCGTGAGAGCGCCAAATTCTCGCTTTTTATACTTCTGCCGGCGACGGCGGGGCTCCTCGCGCTCGCCCAGCCCATCATTCAAGTGCTCTTCGAGCACGGGAATTTTACATCCGAAGATACACAGCTCACCGTCTACGCCTTGATAAATCTCTTGCCCGGCCTGATCGGCTACGCGCTCGCGTATCTGTTGACGCGGGCATTTTATGCGCTCCAAGACACGCGCACCCCGCTGCTTATAGGGGCAGTCACAGTCGCGCTCAACGTCATCTTAGATTATGCGCTTGTTGGGCCGATGGGTGTGGGGGGCTTAGCACTAGCGACTTCCGTCGCGGGTATCGCCAACGCGCTCATGTTGCTCTGGGTTTTGCAACGACGACTCTCGCAGAGCTTTTGGAGAGCTCTCGTTGCAGACGGTGAGATCGCCAAGATGCTCGGCGCATCAGTGTTAATGGGGATCTTCGTGCACTTTCTGGCTGCGTGGGCGAGCCCGCTGGGGGAGTTTTTCACCGTGGGGCTAAGCATCGCGTTTGGGGCGGGCTTCTATATTGGCCTAGCGTGGCTCGGTGGCTTCTTACATCTTATGACAGCTCAGCTTGAGCCTTCCGGTACAACACGCACGAGGGCATACAAGCCATAGCGATCCTCAATAGCATGTTTGAGTTCAAGAGCGCGATCTTGAGCCTGCATCAGCGCAGAGCGATCCTTGACAGCAAGCCGAACATCCAGATGAATGGCTTCACCCTCAATAGCATCACACGCGGTGATACGTGCTCCTGGGAACTCGTGCTGCAAAGCAAAAATTAGCTCCGCCGTAGCCTGTGCGACTTGATCCGGTGATAATAGATGGACACTTGCCATACGCTTTCCTCCTCTCGCTTGCCCCCTACAAAGCCAAGCCTACTTGCTGAGCTATTATGCGCAAGACTTCATCAGCTATATCCAAGCCCTCCTGGGCTTCAGCCACATCAAGAGAGCGCGCTTCATAGTCACCTTGAATGCGATAGAGATAGAGCTTGTCAAGCCGCTTGCGCAGTGATGGGCTTTGTTGCCTCAGAGCGCGACAGAACTCGTTCATCAAGCCACCATGACGCCATAACCCTGCCGGAGGATCACCTACAGCAACCCACATCGCCTGATAGCAAGCATAGTAACTAAGAGTAATGCTCTCACTGTAGAACCCGTGCCTAAAGCACAACTCTGCAGCAGCACGCTTTGCTTTAGCACTGCTCCAGCGACGCGCTTGCTCGTCCTTGCTCATCTATTTTATTTTAGCTCATTACACTAATAATGTCGAGATTCGAAAAAAATAATCGGGATCAGAGAGCCCGTCCCTGATCCCGATATGCAGCACTTACACAACTACGGCCAGAACGGATCGTTGTCGCAGTCTACGCTAGGGTCGTCCCCAGGGCATTCCGGAGGATTTTGGGGGGGATCATCCGGCGGAGGCGGCAATTCTTCTTCAGGAGGCTGCGGCTCCTCCGTCGGCGGGAGAATCACTTCTTCTTCGGGAGCTGGACAGGGCCGCCCTAGCAACGGGCAGAGAAAACTCTGAAACCCGAAGCGATACGCGACTTCTACGCGATGGGTCAGCGGCAGCTCCGCGTGCGTCAGCATAGTATAATCAAACTGCAAGCCGCCGCGGATTCTCGCACCAAATCCCACGCTCGCCTGCACCAACGCTGGGTTCACCAAGACCCCGCCGCGCACCGCAAGCTGCTGCACACCAAAGCGTGCTAACTGAGCGTTCGCAAGCTTATACTCGCCACCGATGTGCACCGTGCCGTTGGCTTCGATATCAGCAGCAATCACAGCTCCCGGCACCGGGCTGAGCGATGCCCCAACACGCACCCCAATGGGGAAGCCCTCGCTATGCCCACTCCCGTAACTCACCCCTAAGCCCAAGAGATTTTCGATCACAACGCCGATGCGCAGCCCGCCCAAGCTTCCTAAATTATTGAGCTTATAGAAGAGCGCCGGTTCGAGCGAAAACCCTGCACCGCTCCCCTCGGGCAATGTGCTCACGGTCACAATCTTGGCGCGAAGCCCAACAGCGAGATTCTGCAGCGCGCCCAAGCCCACACCCACGGGCAGATCTGCGAGCGAAATTCCCCCAGCAACGGTGAACCCGACTTGGGTGAAATCGAAGCTGCCCGTCTGCACGGGCTTATTGTTCTCATCGCGCCAAGGGATGTTCGAGACGTTGAAGAAGACCAACCCGACGCCGAGATTGCGCCCTCCAGCCACGATCGAACCATAGAGAGCACGCCCGAAGCGCGACTCGACTAAGCCGTGCGCGCTGGCGCGCTCTAAGAATGCCAACCCCGCGGGATTATAGACCAACGCGTAGGCGTCGTCGGCGAGCCCCGTGAACGCGCCGCCCAGGGCCGCGGGGCGCGCCCCACGCTCTAATTCATACAGCGACAGCAGCGTCTGCCCTGAAGCTACACCAACGCTTGCCATCACGACCAACAGAGCTATCAGTACCCGAACTTGGAACTGTCTCATCGCAGCCCCCTTATCGCTGGACGGACAAGAGACCAATAGCTGAACGAACGGTGCTATTGTCTTGTGCCGTCACCGAGAGCACATAGAAGTACGGCCCGTTGGGCAAGGGCCGACCGACATTATCTGTCAGAGTATAGACGAATTCGGTCTTGGTGACGTCCAGATCCTTGCTGAAGACGAGCTCACCCTTGATATTGAAAATGCGCAGAGTCGCTGCGCGCGCGGGCGCCGGCAGCGTCCAGCCGTAGACGAATTTTGTCCGGTCTTTGGCGGGGTTGGGGTAGTTCGTGATCGTGACTGTAATTTGTGCTGGCGGCCCAATAGTAATTTTCTTCTCTGCGGGCTGGCTCTGAGCGCCCTTGTCGTCGGTCACGACTAATTTGACTGTAAAAGTCCCCGCTGTGCGATAGACGTGTGCAGGGTTCTGCTCGGTGCTTGTCGTGCCGTCGCCGAAGTCCCAGCTCCACGACTTCACCTGGCCGTCGGGGTCTTTGGATTTATCTGTAAACTGTACGGTCTGGCCCGCCGTCGGCTGCGCCGGGGAGAACTCAAAATCCGCGACCGGCGGCTTGTTCGCAACTTCTCTGATCTCAAAAACCCCGTTCACGACAGTGTACGGCACGGGATTATACTCGACGTCGCTGAGGACTTGGACGGTTAGAGTCAAATTGCTCTTGTCACCGTTCTTGCCCACAGCTTCGACGGAAAACTCTAAGATCGCCCCTTCGGTAATCCCGACGATATCAGCTCCGGCGAGCGTCGCGGCGAACCGCACCAGCCCAGATTCGGGGGTGTTATTGAAGACCGTGACGCTGGAGCCGCCGACGATCTGGGGAAACAAGACGTCAGTCACTCTCAAGACTTTGGGATCATACGAGAACTGGCCCTGGATGCTCGCGATGCCCGGCGCAGGAACGCTTTCTACTGTAACGGAGATGGTCGTCTTCGCTGCTGGGGGAACGGTCACGCTCTCGACCGTGAGCACGGCAGCCTCTTGGGCTGACGCACCCACAAGAAAGCTTCCCACTAGCAAGACGAAGATAGCCCATCGCGCGGCAGGCCGGGCACAACGCGCCTGCAACTCTGTACGCTTCATGAGACCTCCTCATCAGCCAGGCTTCGTCCGGTACTTATTGTACTGAATTGTCATCGAATTGGAAGTAACGGGGATCACGCCCGGCCCTAGAAGCGAAACGCCGCGGAGATCCAGTGCGAGCCTTCAAAATCAGGGTGGAACAGAAACGCGTAGTCAATCTGGAGCGTGCCGAAGACGACCCCCAGCCCCACGCTCAGCCCCAGCCCCGTGCGCGTGAGCATCCCCGCACGAATGCTCAGGGCATCCAGTGGGCCAAGCTTTGTCAGAGTATATTCAGCTCCCAGATGAAACCCGTCGTTGAGCGAGAGATCCGCGCTCACCGTGACTAAATCAAGCGCACGCGCCGAAGCCCCTAGGCGCATCCCCATGGGGAAATTCTCTTCTGCTGCAGCGCCAAACGCCAAACCAAGCAGATTCTCTAAGACTACGCCCACGCGGACGTTCTTCACCGGCCCAAATGCCCCTAGCTCCCACAAAAGCGACGGATCGAGGACGAACCCGCTGATGCCCAGCGACTGAAACTTTACAGGGTCAAAGCTCGTGATCGAGACGAATTTCACTCTGAGCCCGAGAGCCAACCCTGCAGGGGAGAGATTCCCTACAAACGGCAGCGCGCGCAGCATCGCGCCCCAGCCGACCGTGAGCGCAAAGCTCGAATACCCAAAAGAGCTGATCGTCTTGCCCTGAGCATCTTTACAGGGCTGGTTCTGCGCTGTCAGACACGGAACTTGGCCAAAATCGAAGAATATCAGCCCGCCCCCGAAATTCCCAAAGCTCCCGAACGCACTCAGATACGTCGACGCACCGAAGTGCGACTGATAGAGAATGCTTGCACGTCCGCCGATGAGCGTCGCGAGCCCCGCGGGGTTATAGAAGAGCGCGTACTCGTCGTCGGCAAGGCCCGTGAATGCTTCGCCCAAGCTCACTGGGCGTACCCCCGCGCCGATATCAAAGACCGTGACGAGCGGGCGGGCTTGCCCTAACAGAGCTATTAGTATTACAGCGAGTCCGAAGAGCCAGAGCGTGCGGCGCATCTTCTTCCTCCTAGCGTTGGATGACGAGCTTCTCGACGCGCGAGCGGCCGACAACTGTATTGTCCTTGAACGCGATCAGAAGATAATAATACGGGCCGCTGGGCACGTCGGCTTTCTTAATATCCCAGACAAATTGCGTCCCCGTCAGTTTCTCTTGCTTGAGCACGACCTTCCCAGAGATATTAAAGACAAAGAGAGTTCCGCTGGTTGCCCCCGGCGGCAGCGTGAAGACGAACGTCGCGCTGTCGCGCGCTGGGTTGGGAAAGACACTGATAATCGGCTTGCTTGAGGCTTTCACGGTGATCGTCTTCTCGACGGAGCTCTCCGCGCCGTCGTTGTCCCGCACGGTGAGCTTGACTTTGAACGTCCCCGGCTGAGCGTATTTCTTCTTAGGATTCTGCTCAGTGCTCATCGTGCCATCGCCAAAGTCCCATTGGCGACTGACGATCTGGCCGTCGTCAGTAGACTTATCTGTGAATTGCACTTCATCGCCGACTTCGGGGCTGGTGGGGCTGAAAGAGAAGTCAGCTTTCGGCGGCACGATGCCCACTGGGACCTTTTTCACTATAAAGCTGGGCAGCCCCGCTCTGTCTTTGACCGTGAGCTTGACGTCGTAAACTTTCTTTTGTGAATATTTTTTCTTGGGGTTCTGTTCGGTGCTCCTGGTGCCGTCGCCGAAGTCCCATTCCCAGCTGACAATGTCTGTGGCTCCGTCGGGGTCGGTAGACTCGTCTTTAAAAGAAATTTCTTCGTCGACTTTGGGCTCAGCAGGTGTGAAGCTGAAGTTAGCTGTGGGCGGCTGGTTCTGCACAGCCCCCAGGGTAATCAGCCCATTGATAATTCTGTTTGGGATATTGCGTCCATCGGGGTCGCGCAGCACATCGAGCGTCAGCCTCAGATCTGATTTATCTCCGGCCTTGCCGATGGCTTGGAACTCTATCTTGAGAAGTGGGCCGGCTTTAGCATAAGGGGCGCGCAGCTTCGTCACGAGAAACTTCACTTCCCCAGCGTTGTTATCGAGTTTCGACGCGAAAACTTCGTAGTCCTGCTGGCCCTCGACTTTAGTCGCTTTCAGCACTTTGGGGTCGAACTTGAGCAGCCCCTGAATATCAGCGACGCCGGCGTCGGGGCCCTCAGCGATGATAATATTGACAGAGCTTGTCGAATTGGGCGTGACAGTTTTGCTTTCGACGCTGACTTCGGTGAGGGCCTGTTGGGCGCGCAGAGCGTTATTTGAAGAGAGAAGAGCGATCCCTGCGAAGCTGAGCACGATAGCTGTGGCACACCGTATTTTTGCGCTCATAGGCTGTCGTGATATTTTAGAGTTTTTTCTGGTGTGGGGGCAAGGCCGTCTGTCCTTCATGGACGGCACGGCGATCACTTCGACGATGGTCATCCGGCAAGAGTATCTCTATAATTGAGCGAGTACAGGGGTGATAGTCATGACTGTAGAATCGTTGAAGCGCAAGTACAAGGACGAGTGGGTCTTAGCAGAAGTATTGGAGACCGATGCGCAAGGGCATCCGACAAGAGTGCGGCTCATCGCACACAGCAAGAACCGCGATGAAGTCTATAGGGCTTTAAGAACCGTGCCCGATGGCAAGCACGTGTGCACGCTCTACACCGGGGAAATCCCCAAGAAGGGCTACGCGGTGGTCTTTCTATGCCAGCAGTGAGCTTTGACCCCACAGCTCCAGTTATTATTCTCTCCGTGAAGATCAAGGGGAGGATCGTCGAGACCGCTCGTATGGCTCTAGACACGGGAGCTACATATGTCATGATCCCGTGGGATCTTGCAGAATCTCTAGGCTACCAACCGGGGCGCTCTCGGGAGCGCATCGAGATGGTCACGGCCAGCGGAGTGGAGCGTGCTCCGCTCATCACATTACAGTCAGTGCGCTTGGCTGGCCTTGAAGCTCAGCGCGTCAAGGCGCTCGTGCATGACCTCCCGCCCCGGAGCTTTGTGGACGGCTTGTTGGGCTTGAGCTTTCTGAGAAATTTTAAATTCTGTCTGGACTTCGAGCGCGGGCTGCTCGAACTATTTCAAAGATAAGATAAAAGCCCTCGCCCCTGGGGGGTCCAGGGGCGAGGCCTCCTCCGTTTCTATGCAGCCCTCTGGCGCGTCGCTCCTGCCAACTTCCTTGCGGGCGCAAGCGCCCAATTATGATCGCTTGATGGTGCAGCCGGT
>JBKBIX010000040.1:0-12771 GCA_046293845.1 Bipolaricaulia bacterium
AGGTCGCTCACGACCTGTGGCTTCCAATGTGCAAAGAGTCTTAGAGGCCGTTCCAGAGGCTGAGCAACTGCAGGCCGCGCTGGAGACGGATTATTTCTTAGATACCGTGACCACCGTTGAGCCTGTAAACAATATAGGCAGGGGATGCTATGAGCATGTCTATAATATGACCCTCGCAGATATCCATTGTTACTTCGCCAACACCATCCTAATTAAGAACTGCGGGTGCTTCGAGTGCATTGTCGCTGTATTGCCCGAGACCAACGGTGTGATGGTCGTCAGTCGCGAGTATCAGGGCGAGACGCCCATCGGCATGACATTTTCTACTATGGCTGGCGAGGTCGGCGGCGGGGTGCAGACGCCGGGCTTCTTGGGCGTGGGCAAGCTCTACCTCACGAGCGAGAAGTTTATCTCAGCAGAGGGCGGCATCAAGCGATTAGTGTGGATGCCCAGCGAACTGAAAGAAGAGATCAAAGATCGCTTACAGAAGCGCTTGGAAGAGATCGGGATGCCCGAACTCTTCGACAAGATCGCTACAGAAAAAGACGCCACGACCAGCGAAGAGTTGCTGGAGTTCTTGCAGAGGGTCGGGCACCCGGCCCTGGAGATGGAGCCGATTGTCCAATAGGAGCTGATTCGCTATGGCCAAACTCACGGGGATTGAGATCTACAAGCATCTGCCCAAGACCAACTGCGGGGATTGTAATTTCCCAACGTGCATGGCATTTGCAATGCAGGTCGCAGCCAAGAAAGTCGGGCTCGAGCAGTGCCCGCACGTCTCAGCGGAAGCGAAGGCTGCTCTGTCAGAAGCCCAAGCCCCGCCGATGCGCACCGTCACGATCGGTGCGGGAGATCGCGCTCTTAAGCTCGGCGGCGAGACTGTGCTCTTTAGACACGAAGAGAAATTCCACCACCCCACGGTGATCGCTATTCGCGTGCGAGACGATCTCTCTGACAGTGAACTAACGCAGCGCATCGAGAAGATCAATCAGTTGCAGTTTGTGCGCGTGGGACAACTTATCGGGGTTAACGCCATTGCCGTCGAGCAGACTTCCCGAGATACGAGCAGATTCGCACAAGCTGTCAAAGTTGCGGCAGAAAAGACCCCGTTGGCGCTTGTCTTATCGAGTGCTGACGCGCAGGCGCTCAAGGCGGCTCTGGAGATCTGCGCCGAGCGCCGACCGCTGCTCTGCGCTGCAACGAAAGAGAACTTCAAAGAATTCGCAGCGCTTGCCAAAGCGTCCAAGTGCCCGCTCGCCGTGCGTGCCGCGACGCTCGAGGAACTTGCCGAACTCACGCAACAGATTAAAGCGCTGGGCGTCGAAGATATAGTGCTCCAGCCGGAGGTCTCCGGGTTAGCTGACGGCTTGGCGAAGCTGACGCAACTGCGTCGGCTCGCCCTGGAGAAGAATTTCCGAGCCGTGGGCTACCCCGTGATGGTCGCCCTGCACGGCAGTGACCCGCAAGTCGAGACGGCATACGCAGCAATGTTTGTGTGCAAGTACGCCAGTCTTATAGTTATGGACGGCGCGGAGCGCTCGCAGCTGCTGCCCATTCTCACGGTCAGACAGAATATCTTCACCGACCCGCAGGTGCCCAACGCCGTCGAGGCGAAGCTCTACAAGGTCGGCGAGCCAGGACCGCAGTCGCCCGTATTAGTCACGACGAACTTCGCGCTCACGTACTTTACAGTCGAGGGCGAGGTCGAGAACAGCCGTGTGCCCGCGTATATCAGTGTTGTGGACACGGGCGGCCTGGGCGTGCTGAACGCCTACGCCGACGACAAGCTCACGGCTGAAGCTATCGTCAAGGCCGTCAAAAGCTATGGGGTTATGGAGCAAGTTGCGCACAAGAAGTTGGTCATTCCGGGTTTAGTAGCGGTGCTCAAGGGCGAGATCGAAGATTTAGGCGGCTGGGAGGTCTTAGTCGGCCCGGAGGAAGCCGCGGGGATTCCCGCGTATCTGAAGAACGAATGGAAGACCTAAACCCCTACCCCTTCCCGAAACGGGAAGGGGATGGGAAGGGGTTATTATGCCCAGAGTGAGATTTCATCCCGATGAGGTGAGCATCGAGGTCGAGCGCGGCGTCACTCTCCAAGCCGCGGCGAAGGCCGCCGGAGTCGCCTTGGCGAGTATCTGCGGCGGCGATGGCATCTGTGGCCGCTGCCGCGTGATTGTGAAAAACGGCAACATCGAAGCTGCGCCGACAACGCTCCTCACTCGCGATGAGATCCAGAAGGGCTACGTGCTCGCTTGTCAGACGAAAGTCTTCGGTGACGTCGAGGTCGAAGTCCCTCCCGAGACCCGCGCTGAAGAGGGGCAGATCTTAATAGATATAGACGCGCAGCGCTTCCGCGCCCTCTACCAAGAAGAGAGGGTCTCGTTCAAACACGAGCCCCTGGTGCAGAAGCTCTATGTAGAGCTGCCTGCGCCCTCCCTGCACGATAATTTAGCTGATCACCAGCGACTCTATCGGGAGATCCGCAGGCACAGATATTACCCAATCATGCAGACGGGGTTAAAGATCTTGCGGGCCCAGCCCAAGCTCTTGCGCCACAACAGGTGGAAAGTGACGGCGACGCTGGGCTGGCGTGGCGGCACTGTCGAGGTCTTGCAGCTTGAAGGCGGCGACACGTCCTCTCGCAATTACGGGGTTGCTGTCGATGTCGGCACTTCGACCGTCGTCGCTCATCTGGTGGACTTGAACACCGGGCGCACTGTAGACGCTGAGGCCATGTACAACTCCCAGCGGGCCTACGGTGAAGAAGTCACGCGAAGGATCATCTACGCTGAGCGCGGCGGCTTAGAACAACTCCAGAAGACCATCGTCAATGACATCAATAACTTGATTGCGGCACTGGTGGCGCGCAACAACATTGCACTGCACGATTGCTTAGCTGTCGTCTGCGCGGGCAACACAACGATGATGCACTTGTTGCTTGGGCTTGACCCCAGCTCGATCCGGCGCGATCCGTATGTCTCGTGCTCGACGGCGCCCCCGCCGGTGCGCGCCGCTGAAGTTGGGATTCAGATCAACCCGCGGGGGTTGCTCTATTGTGTCCCGGCTATTGGTGGCTGGGTCGGCGGCGACGTCACCGCGGGAATCTTAGCGACCGGGCTCTATGAGTCTGACAAGACCGTGATGTTAATAGACGTGGGCACCAACGGGGAGATCGTCATCGGGCGCCGCGAGGACAGCTCGTGTTGGATGGTGACGTGCTCGGCGTCGGCCGGGCCAGCGTTTGAGGGCTCCGGTGTCAAATGCGGCATGAAAGCGAGCCGCGGCGCCATTGAGAGGGTTCAAATTTCCCCTGATGGGAACGTCATTTATAAGACCGTGGGCAACGTCAAGCCCAAGGGGATCTGCGGCTCCGGGCTGATAGACTTGGTCGCGGGGCTTTTAGAAGCTGGGTTTATCGATCGCTCTGGAAGACTTATCCCCGAAGCGAGCCCGCGCATCCGCGAGCGCGACGGGATATTAGAATTCGTCGTCGTCCCAGCGCAACGCTCCGCAACGGAGAAAGATATCGTGATCACCCAAGCTGACATTGAAAATCTCTTGCGGGCCAAGGCAGCGATCTATGCCGGGACGTTGATTTTACTCAAGTCGCTCAACCTCGAGATCGCAGACATAGACAGGGTCTTTCTCGCCGGGGGTTTTGGAAACTATCTTGATCGCGAAAAAGCGATTATGATCGGGCTTATCCCCGATTTGCCGTTGGAGAAGATTCGCTTTGTGGGCAACACTTCTATCATTGGGGCGAAGATGGCGCTGCTGTCGCGGGAGGCCTGGGAGAAGTGCGAAGAGATCGCTCAGAGCGCGACGTATTATGACTTGATAAGCTTCCCGCACTACTACGAGGAGTTTCTCGCGGCGAAGTTCTTGCCCCACACGGAGTTAGAGCGATTCCCGTCGGTACAAGGGAGATTAAACGCGAAAGGGGTTAAGGCCCTCACCCCCAGCCCCTCTCCCGTAGTGACCTAGGGGAGAGGGGTGCCGAAGGCGGGGTGAGGGCCAGTAACTATGGCATTCACGATAGCCGTTGCCGGCAAGGGCGGTGTCGGGAAGACGACGGTAGCAGGCCTAATCGTGCGCACGCTCGTCGAGCGCAATGGCGGCCCGGTGCTCGCCATCGACGCCGATCCCAATACGAATTTTCATCAAGTCTTGGGGCTGAATATAGAACAGACCATCGGCGATCTGCGCGAAGAGACGCTCAGAAAGATCAAAGACCTCCCGCCAGGGGTCACGAAAGATCAGTACTTAGAGTATGGGCTGCAGCAGTGTCTTGTCGAGAGCAACGGGATCGATCTGTTGGCGATGGGGCGGGGCGAGGGGCCATTCTGCTACTGCGCCGTCAATCACGTCCTGCGACGATATATAGATCTGCTCAGCAAAAATTATAAGTACGTCGTGCTGGACAACGAGGCGGGGTTAGAGCACTTATCGCGGCGCACGACCCAAGACGTCGACGTCTTATTAGTCATCAGCGATGCCAACCCCATCGCCCTGCAAGCTGCGGCCCGAATTAACAGATTAGCTGACGAGCTGCAGCTGCGCATCCGCACGAGATTTTTAGCTCTGAACAACGTGAGTGAGAGTATGCGAGCTCGGCTGGGAACAGAATCTTTTCGGGAGAAGCTCGCGCAGACGGGGCTTGCTCTCATCGGGGAGATCCCAACAGATGAGATACTGTGGAGTCTCAGCCTCGAAGGGAAGCCCCTCAGTGAGCTGCCCGCTTCTTCTCCGGCCAAGCGCGCCGTACAGGAGATCTTAGAGAAGATTTTGCGCAACGGAGGAGGATCGTAAGATGCCCGTCGCTATTCCCGATGTCAAGAAGACCTGGCCCAATGCGATCAATGTTGTAACACTAGGCGCAACCAAAGACGAGGGCGGCACCCGCACCGTGAAAGTCACCGTCGGCGGAGCGACGTCGTTGCCGTTCCATCACTTTGAGGGCAAGATGCCTCACCCGCCCGTGATCGCGATGGAGGTCTGGGACGTCGCTCCACAAGATTGGCCTGAGGTGCTCGCCGAGCATTTTCGGGGCGTCTGGCACGATCCGGGGCTGTGGGCCAAAAAGTGCGTCGAGCAGTACGGCGCGGATCTGATCTGTCTCAGACTTGCAGGCTGCGACCCCGTCAGACAGAATCGCGGCCCTCACGAAGCTGCGCAAGCCGTCAAGCGCGTGCTAGAGTCCGTGGGCGTGCCGCTAATCGTCTGGGGCACGGGCAACGACGACAAAGACAACGAGGTCTTCCCTGCTGTCGCTGAAGCCGCCTCAGGCGAGAATTGTCTGCTCGGCACGATTACTGAAGATAATTATAAAACTTTAGTGGCGCTCTGCACCGCGTACAAGCACAAGGTGATCGCCGAATCGCCGTGTGATGTCAATATTGCCAAGCAGGTCAATATTTTGGCGAACGATATGGGGTTCAAGCCTGAAGATATCGTGATCTATCCCACGAGCGCGGCGCTGGGCTACGGACTAGAGTACGTGTACTCGGTGATGGAGCGCGCGCGCTTAGCGGCGCTGCGCGGGGACAAGATGCTCTCGCAGCCCATGATCTGCGATATTGGGATCGAAGTCTGGGGTGTCAAAGAAGCCAAAGCGAGCGAGCAAGAATTGCCCGAATGGGGCGCACAAAAAGAGCGCGGCCCCTTATGGGAAGCCACGACAGCGTATGTCTATCTGTTAGCGGGCGCGGATATCTTGGTGCTGCGCCATCCTCAAGCCGTCGCGAGCGTGCGCGAAGTTATTAAACAGTTGATGGGAGATGGTCTGCAATGATTCTGATAGGGGAGCGCATCAACGGAAGTTTCAAAGACATCGGCGCGGCGATCAAAGAGAAGAATAAAGCCCCAATTCAAGAATGGGCGAGAAAGCAAACAGAAGCGGGCGCAGACTATCTCGACGTCAATTTAGGGGCGGTCTCCAAGAGCGCGGACGACTTTCGCTGGTTAATACAAACTGTCTGCGAGGCCGTCCCCACACCGATCTCGGTTGATTATAACAAGCTCGATCTGATGCGCGCGGGGCTGGAAGCGTACAGAGAATTCGGGGGCGGTCGTCCCGTGATTATTAACAGCACGACGGCCGAAGACAGTAAGCTTATTCCGTTAGTCGAGCTGGCGGTGCAGTACAACGCTGGGCTGATCGGCGTGGTGATGGATGAGCGTGGCAGCCCACAAGATGTAGACAGACGTGTCGAGCTTGGGGCGAAGATATTCGCTGTCGCCAGCGAAGCGGGCTTGACCCCAGACAGAATCTATCTAGACCCAATCGTGATGCCCCTGAAATTCATGCAAGAGCAGGCGAAGAACGTCCTAGAAGCGATCAGACAGTTCGCGATGATTTCCGACCCGCCGCCGCATATTTCGATTGGGCTGAGCAACATCTGCTCCAAGGCGAAAGAACGCTCGCTCATCAATCGGACTTTTCTCGTGATGGCGATGGCTGCAGGCTGTGACGCAGCGATCTGCAATGTCTGCGACACGGAGCTGATGAACGCCATCGCGACGGCTGAGCTGATTCTCAATAAAGAGATCTATAGCGATGACTATCTGAAAGCATATCGCAAGAGAAGCTAAAGGAGGAGCTATGAAAGAGCGAAGCGTAGATCGCGCAACGCAAGAGATGCTCCAGCGCGCCAAGTCTGAGCGTCTGGAGACGGCGTGGGATCGCTGGGAGGCACAACAGCCCCAGTGCGGCTTCGGGCAGTTGGGCATCTGCTGCAGAATCTGCAATATGGGGCCCTGTCGCATTGATCCCTTCGGCAGGGGCCCGCAGCGCGGCGTCTGCGGCGCCGATGCTGATACCATCGTCGCCCGCAATTTAGCACGGATGATCGCTGCCGGAGCGGCAGCCCACTCCGATCACGGGCGCGACGTCGCCTATACGTTACTCTTGGCTGCTGAGGGCAAGGGCGGCTACCAGATCAAAGACCCAGTCAAACTCAGAAGAATTGCTGCTGAGTTTGGCATTGGCCCGGATACTAAGAGCGACGCTGAGGTCGCCAAGGCGCTCGCCGACAAAGTCCTTGCAGAGTTCGGCCAACAAGAGGGCGAACTAACGTTTGCCAAGCGCGCTCCCAAGGCCCGCCAAGAACTCTGGAGAAAACTGAACATTATGCCGCGCGGCATAGATCGCGAGATCGTCGAGATCATGCACCGCACGACGATGGGTGTGGATAACGATTACAGAAATATTCTCCTACAGGGGATGAGAGCAGCTCTGGCCGACGGCTGGGGCGGCTCGATGATCGCCACTGAGCTCCAAGATATTTTGTTTAGGACCCCAACCCCCTTGCGCGCCCGCGTCAACCTCGGCGTGCTCAAAAGAGACGACGTGAACGTGGTCGTCCACGGCCACGAGCCCACACTCTCAGAGATGCTCGTCGCCGCTAGTCGTGATCCTGAGCTGCAAAAGTTAGCGCATCACAAGGGCGCTCAGGGCATTAACTTGGCGGGCATCTGCTGCACGGCCAATGAGATTTTAATGCGCCACGGCATTCCCATCGCCGGGAATTTTTTACAGCAAGAGTTAGCGTTAGCGACCGGGGTCGTCGACGCCATGATCGTCGACGTGCAGTGCATCATGCCCGCGCTTAGCAGCCTCTCCCAGTGCTTCCATACCAAGCTGATCACGACCTCTCCCAAGGCCAAATTCCCCGGCGTGGAACACATCGAATTTCACGAAGAGCGCGCCTACGAGATCGCCAAAGAGATTATTCAGCGTGCTATCGAGAACTTCCCCAATCGGGACCATCAGCGCGTGAGCATCCCGCACCACACGATGGACCTGATCGCGGGTTTCACGTCAGAGAGCGTCTTTCGCTTCTTAGGTGGGCGCTACCGCGCTACGTATAGACCCCTCAACGACGCGATCATTGACGGGCGGCTGCGCGGCGCGGCCGCAATCGTTGGGTGCAACAACCCTAATATCACCCACGACTGGGCCCATATCGAGATGACCAAAGAACTGCTCAAGAACGATGTGTTGGTCGTGACGACAGGGTGCGCGGCCATCGCTGACGCCAAGTGCGGGTTCTTGCGACCAGAAGCGGCGTTTGAGTATGCCGGGCCGGGCCTGAGAGAGATCTGTGAAGCTGTGGGCATCCCACCGGTGCTGCACGTGGGAGCGTGCGTGGATAACTCAAGGATCTTGACGACGCTCATCGAGATCGTGGGCGAGGGCGGTCTAGGGGATGACTTCTCCAAGCTCCCCGTTGCAGGTGCAGCCCCCGAATGGATGAGCGAAAAAGCAATCGCTATTGGGTTTTACGTCGTCGCCTCGGGCGTCTTCACGGTCTTTGGCACGCCGCATCCAATCTACGGCAGTCGCAACGTGACAAAGTTCTTGACTGAAGAGATCGAAGAGCTTGTCGGCGGGAGATTCGCGTTCGAGCCGGACCCGATCAAGGCCGCGCGTCTCATGATCGAGCACATCGACAAGAAGCGCGCCGAGCTGAAGCTCAGAGAACCAATGTATACGCCGGTGTACGCATGAAACCAAACCCAGTGTGGGAGCAGAGCTTAGAGCCCCAGATCGCACAGGCGCGCGAGGCGCTGCGCCAGCGCGATCCCCGCGTAGTTGCAGACAACTCCGGGGCGGTCTACTACGAGATCGAAGAGGGCCAAGGACGGGTTCAGCTACGCTTCTTTGGCCGCCCCTATACGATCACCTGGCCGGAATTAGAAGTGCTCGACCCGCAGGGGCAGAGCTGCTCGAATCCCGTGCAAGCCGCGCTCTTGCAGTATCTCGTGCTCGCTGATGGCACACCGTTGGCTCATCAGTGGGTTTCTCTCAGGGAGCTGCCCAATGGGACGTTCTACGAGCGCGCGTTTCAAAGTTATTCAGGGAATTTAGTCGCGCGCCATTTTAAGAGCGATGTCGAGGGCTTTCGCAAAGCAGCGCTGGTGCTCGGCGGCGAGCCCCTCGATCTGGGGGATGCTGCGTTTCGCTTCTGGGCGCTCCCTAAAATCCCGTTGGCCGTCGTCTATTGGTCAGGTGGAGAAGAGTTTCCCGCGAACGCCCAAGTTTTGTTTGACGCGTCCGCAGGGCATTATCACCATTTGGAGATGCTGGCGCATCTGGGGGCAATGATCTGCGATCAATTGATTCGCGCCGCGTGAGTGTAGTAAGATAAGGGCACCAAAACGCACGGGAGGTATTCTATGACCATACGGCTAGCTAGCGGCAAGGAGATCCCCATCGAGATGCACAAGGTGCGCATCGTGCAGAAGATCAACCTACGCCCCGTGGAGGAGCGTCTACGAGCTCTAGAAGAGGGTGGCTATAATACGTTTCTCCTGCGCACGCGCGATATCTTTCTCGATATGCTCACCGACAGCGGCGTCAACGCCATGAGCGATAATCAACTCGCCGGGATGATGGTCGCCGACGACGCCTACGCCGGCGGCGAGAGCTACTATCGCTTGGTGGACGCCGTGCAAGAAGTGCTGGGCTACAAATATGTGCTGCCGGCGCACCAAGGGCGCGCTGCTGAACACTTGATAGACAAAGTCTTTCTTAAACCAGGCCAAGTCGTCCCAACGAACTATCACTTCACTACAACCCGCGCCCATATCGAGATCCTCGGCGGCACCATGCTCGAAATCTACGCTGATGAAGCCCTGAATACCCAGAGCACTCATCCGTTCAAGGGCAATATAGATATTCAGAAGCTCCACGACGTCGTCAAAAAATACGGGCCGGAGAAGATCGCCTATGTGCGCATGGAGGCCACGACCAATCTCTTAGGTGGTCAGCCGTTCTCTTTAGAGAACATGCGTCAAGTCCGGCAGATCTGCGACAAGCACGGGTTGTTGCTCGTGCTCGATGGCAGCCTCATCAGCGAGAACGCCTATCTCATTCGACAGCGCGAGAAGGGGTACGAAAAGAAAAGCGTCGCCGAGATCATCAAGGAGATGTGTGCGCTCGCAGATATTTATTATATGAGCGCGCGTAAGAACACGAGCGTGCGCGGCGGCATGATCGCCACCAATAACGAAAAATTCTATCTGCAGCTGCGCGACTGGCTCCCAGTCTACGAAGGGTTTCTGACTTATGGGGGTATGTCGGTCAAGGAGGTCGAGGCGATGGCCATCGGGCTGCGGGAGATGGTCGCTCCAGAAGTCGCTGGCTGCGCTGTCGAGCAAGTGAAGTATTTCGCTAACAGACTGTTAGAGAACGGCGTCCCCGTGGTCACGCCGCCGGGAGGCTTAGCCTGTCACTTAGACGCCAGGCGCTTCTTGCCCCATGTCCCCCAGCAGCACTATCCTGCGGGGGCCCTGGCAGCGGCGGTCTATCTCGCTTCGGGGATCAGAACGATGGAGCGCGGCACGATCTCTACGGATCGCGATCCCAAGACCGGCAAAGAGATCTTAGCGGACTTGGAGCTGACGCGCATCGCTGTGCCCCGCCGGGTCTACACGATCTCGCACATCGAGTACGCCGTAGATCGCATCAATTGGCTCTACAAGCATCGCGATGTGGTGAAGGGCTTGAAGTTCGTACAGGAGCCGCCGGTGCTGCGGTTCTTCTTCGGCAAGCTGACAGCGCTAGATAACTGGGGCAAGGCCCTGTGCGATGCGTTTAAGAAGGAGCTGGGGGATTATTAACTGAAGGAGGCACCCGATGCGCGAGGTCAAATCCGTCTGTCCCTATTGCGGCGTCGGCTGTGGGGTGATCCTGAAAGCTGAGAATAGCAGGCTGACAGGGCTGCGGCCTGACCCAGATCACCCGGTCAACCGTGGCACACTCTGCCCCAAAGGTGCGACAGCCCATGAGTTCGTCCATCATCCCGATAGGCTGACGAAGCCCTTGCTGCGCAAGAACGGAAAGCTCACGGAAGTGACCTGGGACGAAGCCTATGACTATATCGCGCGCGAGTTGCAGCGTATCAAGCAAAAATATGGCCCCGATTCTATTGGTGTGATTAGCTCCTCGCGGGCTACGGTCGAGGAGAATTATGTGGCGCAAAAGTTCGCGCGCGCCGTGCTCGGCACCAATAACGTAGATCAGTGCTTTCGCATCTGTCACTCGGCGACGGTAGCGGGGCTGGCTTTATCACTTGGCAGCGGCGCTATGACCAACTCTATCTCAGAGTTTGCCGAACCTGGCCCCAAAGTTCTCTTGCTCGTCGGGAGCAACACTCCGCATGCCCATCCCATCATTTGGACGGTCTGGATGAAGAGAGCTATTAAATCCGGGACGAAGCTCATCGTCATTGATCCCAGAACGACCGAGCCCGCTAAGCTCGCGACTGTACATTTGAAGATCAAGCCTGGAACCGAAGTCGCGCTCTTCAACGCGATGGCTCAGCACATCATCGCCACTAATCTTCACGACCAGCGTTTTATCAAGGAGCGCTGCGAGAACTTTGAGCAGTTCTGGAACGTTGTGCAGCAGTATACCCCTGAATCTGTAGAAAAACTCTGTGGCGTGCCCGCAGCGCAGATCAAGCAGGCTGCCGAACTCTATGCTCGCGAGAAGCCCGCGTCTATCGCGTATGGGTTAGGGGTGACGGAGCACCGCACGGGAACAGATAACGTTCGGGCGCTCTGCAATCTCGCGCTCATCACGGGGAATTTTGGGAGAGAATCGAGCGGGATCAACGCGCTGCGCGGGCAGAACAACGTCCAGGGCGCAACAGATATGTGTCGTCCCGAGACGCTGCCGGGCTATCAGAGTTGGAAAGACCCAGCAGCCATCGAGAAGTTTGAGCGAGCGTGGGGCGTGAAGCTCCCCGTCCCAAGCTCAGATGCGTTTCTCTTCTGCTCGCGCATGTGGGAGCGGGCGCTTGTCGGCGAGCTCAAAGCTTTTTATATCATCGGCTCCGACCCGGCGCTCACCGAGGGCAATGTGAAGAAAGTCGAGAAGGCGCTGCAGAGCGCCGAGCTCGTCATTGTTCAGGACATCTTCCCCAGCCGAACGACCCAGTTTGCGCATGTGGTGCTCCCCGCAGCGAGCTTCGCCGAAAAAGACGGGACGTCTGTGAACTCCGAGCGCAGGGTGCAGCGCATCAGAAAAGCGCTCGAGCCCATCGGCGAGAGCAAACCCGATTGGCAAATTCTCTGTGAGGTAGCTCAACGTTTGGGGTATCCAATGAATTATAAGCACCCAGAAGAGATCTTTGAAGAGATCCGAAGATTAGTTCCCATCTATGCTGGGATCAGCTATCGGCGGTTAGACGAGCAATACGGGCTGCAGTGGCCCTGCCCCGATGTGAGCCATCCGGGCACGAAATTCTTGCACAAAGAAAAATTTACGCGCGGGCGGGCGCAGCTGATCGGCATAGACTACTTCCCGCCGGCAGAGTTGCCCGATTCAGAGTATCCGTTCTTGCTGACGACCGGCCGAACTTTTATGCAGTACAACTGCGGGACGATGACCCGGCGCACCAAAGCTGGGCGGGCCGAGCCGGAGAACTTCGTTCAACTCAGCGCTCGTGATGCCCAGAAGCTTGGGCTTACAGCCGGGGATCGGGTGCGGGTGCGCACGCGCCGCGGCGAGCTTCTTGTCAAAGCGCAGATCGCCGAGATCGCCGAGGGCGTCATCTGGATGCCCTTTCACTACGCAGAAAGCCCCACCAATATCTTAACAAACGACGCGGTAGACCCCATCTGCGGGATCACGGAGCTGAAAGTTTGTGCTGCTCAGGTTGAGCGGGTTGCTTGAGGCCCTCACCCCCAGGCTTCGCCTGCACGCTGCGCGTGGGCTTCATCGTGCCGCCGGAGGCGGCACGGCAAACGGTCCAGGCGGAGCCT
>JBKBIX010000041.1:0-12423 GCA_046293845.1 Bipolaricaulia bacterium
TTGCCCAGGGGCAGGCACAGGGGCCGGGGCAGGCACAGGGGCCTGCCCCTACCTTGTGGGGTTGGGGGTGAGGGCCTAAGGGAGGTCTTGTATGGCGTGGATGGTTGAGCCGGTGCCGTCGCAGGCCGAGCTAGCTGAGCGATGGAAGAAGTTGGTCGCGCAGGGGCGCTTGATCATCCCGGGGGCGCATGACCCCTTGGCGGGGCTGTTGGCCAAGCGCGCGGGGTTTTCCGTGCTCTATCTGTCCGGGGCGGCGCTGTCGGCTAGTTACGGGCTGCCCGATCTGGGGGTGCTGACTCTCGAGGAGGTCGTGCGGCGCGCGGAGAGAATAGTGCATGGGACAGGGCTGCCCGTGCTCGTTGATATCGACACGGGGTTTGGCGAGGTGCTCAACGTGGTGCGGGCGGCACGCGAGCTTGTCGGAGCCGGCGTTGCCGCGGTACAGCTGGAAGACCAAGAGATGCCCAAGCGCTGTGGGCATCTCTCTGGGAAGCGGCTCGTCCCCCCCAAGACGCTTGAGCAGAAGATCCGCGCGATCAAGCGCGTCTGCCCTACGCTCTCTGTAGTGGCGCGCACTGACGCGCGGGCCCTGGAGGGCCTTGACGGGGTGATCGCCCGCGCGCAGCGCTATCTCCATGCCGGCGCTGATGCGATCTTCCCCGAGGCCTTAGAGAGCCTTGAAGAATTCCGTCGGGTGCGGCAGGCCATCGCTGCGCCGCTGCTTGCGAATCTCACAGAATTTGGCAAGACGCCCCCGCTGACGGCCTCGGAGCTCTTTGCGCTAGGCTACGAGATGGTGCTCTTCCCCGTGTCGGCGTTGCGGGTAGCGGCCCGCGCTCTGGAGCGCTTCTACGCGCACTTAGCTCAGCACGGCTCCACCAAAGAATATCTTGAGCAGATGCAGACGCGCTCTGAGCTCTATGAGCTCATTCACTATGACGCCTACGAGACCTTTGATGCTTCGATCTCTGGGCCTTCGCCATAACACACCATTATGATCTGTTAAGCAGGTGCTCTGGCATCTGCACCGCGACGACCTCCCCGCGCGCGCAGACTTCCCCGTTGGCGATCAGTCGCGATTCGACGATCACCTTGCGCCCGCTGAGCTCTTTCACCCGTGCGCGCACTTCCAACGGCACGCCCAGCGGCGTCGGACGCAGATAATCAACTTTCAGCGATGCCGTGACGAACCGTAATGGGGGCTCGGTGCCCATCTCGCGCCCGTGCGCTTTATAAGCTGCTGCCGAAGCCGTGCCCGTCGAATGACAGTCAATGAGCGAGGCGATGAGCCCGCCGTAGACGTAGCCGGGAATCGCGATATGATAGGGCTTCGGCGTGAAGACGCAGACAGTCTCGTCGCCGTCCCAGTAGCTCTTAATATGCAGCCCGTGCTCATTCAATCGGCCGCAGCCGTAACAATAGCTTAAATTGTCGGGATAGTAGTCTTGAAACGCTTTCTGTTCCATAGCGATCACGCTATTGTACTCCAAGGTGGTGGGGAAGGCCAAAGCGACAGCTTCCTCCTCCCAGCTGCTAAAGTCTACCGACGTGTGTATGCACGAAGTTCTCCAAGCGCAGTAACCAGTAATTCGACCGTGAAGTTGAAGATTGAACGTCCTCACAGCTGCGCCTTGTTACAGATATAGTTACTGAGTCGAAAATCGACTCATTGGTCGAAACGGAGGCTGGAGTGAGATGCCAAGGGTGGAGCAGGTCCTAAGCGTAGAGGTCAGTTACCGGAAGGCACCAGTGGAGCTACGTGAGCGGCTGAGCTTTCCAAGGGAGCAGCTGGGAGAGAAGTTAGAATTGCTGCTTAACGGGCATAAGTTGGGCGCCGAGCCTATTCTGTTGGCGGCGTGCGAGTTGGGTGAATGCCGCACTTGCCCCCATATAACGATCGCTGAAGCTACCATTCTGTCGACGTGTAACCGCGCAGGAATCTATGCCCTGGGTGACTGTCCTGAGCCGCTGGCCCGGTTCCTGGCGGGCTATGGTGGTGAGCTACGGCCGGAGGAACTGCGGCCTTATCTGAACGTGTACGAGGGCCGGGCAGCGGTGGAGCACCTGTTCGCAGTGGGGGCGGGCTTGGAATCGCAGGTGCTGGGTGAGCCTCAGATTCTAGGCCAGGTGCGGGAGGCCTATGAGCTGGCGCTGCAACATAAAGCCATAGGGCCGATACTGTCGGAGCTCTTCCGTCGGGCGATTTACGTGGGCAAACGCGTCCGCCGCGAGACGAGGCTAGGGCGTCACGCCCCCTCACTAGCCTCCGTGGCGGTGGAACTGGCCTGTCGGTTGCACTCTGACCTAAAGTGTGCCTCCGTGGTAGTGATAGGTACAGGCCAAATGGGCGATCTGGTGGCCCAACTCCTGCGCAAGCGGGGTGTCCAACAGCTCTTCCTAGTCAGCCGCACACCTAGACGGGTGGAGGAGATACGCCGCAAGGGGGGTGAGCAAGCGGTTTCTTTAGATCAGTTATCGTCTGTGCTCGGACGGGCGGACATCGTGATCAGCGCGACAGAAGCTGCCGGGTTCGTGCTCACAGCAGCGACGGTGGCGGAGAGTTTGCAGACACGCGGTAGACCGCTTTTGCTGATTGACCTGGGCATGCCCCGCAATATCGATCCTGGAGTGAGGGCATTGGAGGGTGTTGCTCTCTACGACCTCGACGACTTGAAGGCTGTGGTTGATGCCGATCTTAAGCAGCGGCAGCAGGAGGTTCCAAAAGCGGAGAGGATCATCCAGGAGGAAGCTCAAGCATTCATGAATTGGCTGCGCGAGCGGCAAGTAGCCCCCTGGATTTCGCTCCTTAGGGCGCGGGCCGAAGCAATCCGCCAAGAGCAACTCCGGTGGGCGTTGCCCAAGCTCGACCCCCTCGATTCGCGGCAGCGCGAGGTCATCGAGAAGCTGACAGTGCGCCTTACAAACAAGCTCTTGCACGGGCATACCGAGCGCCTGAAGCTATTAGCCCAACGAAGTGAGCGGCCTGTCGAGCTGTTTTCAGAGCTCTTTGGCATTAGGCCGGATGAGATAGGAAATGAAAAGCTGATCGTGGGGACGCGGGGGAGTACGCTGGCGCTGGCCCAAACTCAGCAAGTTATCGAACACTTGAGAAAGAGTTTTTCGTCGATAGAGTTCACAACGAAAGTGATCAAGACGAGTGGCGATCAGGGTCGGCTGGGGGAGGTCGGCGCCTTCGTGAAGGAGTTGGAACAGGCGCTGCTCCGGCGCGAGATCGATCTGTGCGTGCACAGCTTGAAGGACATGCCTACCCAACTCCCCGAAGGCTTGACGATCGCGGCTGTGCCGGAGCGCACCGATCCGCGAGATGTGCTGATCTCGCGCGATGGTTTGAAACTTATGGAATTGCGGATGGGGGCACGGGTGGGGACGGACAGTCCGAGGCGGGCCGCCCAACTCTTAGCCGTAAGGCCAGATATTGTTATTGTGCCTGTGCGCGGCAACGTGGACACGCGACTGCGCAAGCTAGACAAGGGCCAATACGATGCGATCGTGCTAGCTGCGGCCGGGTTAACGCGCTTAGGGCTACAACAAAGAATCACGGAATATCTTTCGACGGACGTGATGTTGCCTGCGCCGGGCCAGGGCGCGCTGGCCGTGGAAATACGCGAGGACGATGAGCGCATCAGAAGGATCGTGACGGCTTTAGATCACGCCCCGACGCGGGCGGCTACTGCGGCCGAACGGGCGTTTCTGCGGCGTTTGGGGGGCGGCTGTCGTATCCCAATCGCCGCTTACGCACGCTTAGTTGATAATCAGCTGGTGATCGAAGGCCTGGTCGCCAGTGTAGATGGCACACAGCTTTTCAGGGAGAAGCTCATCGGCGATCCCATGCGGCCCGAAGAAGTTGGGGAAAAGCTAGCCGAACACCTGCTGGCTCAAGGAGTGGAAGCGATTTTAAAGGGTTTAATATGACCAATTTACCGCTTCAGGGCAAGAGAATTTTAATTACGCGAGCTAAGGAGCAAGCTGGAGTTTTAGCTGAAAGGCTGCGCGCGCTGGGAGCCGAGCCCGTCGAGTTCCCCACCATCGCTATCGCTCCGCTCGAAGATTTTTCACTCTTAGATCGCGCCATCAAGCGTCTTGCCGCCTCTTCATATGATTGGGCTATCTTCACCAGCACAAACGGTGTGCGCCTCTTCTGCGAGCGGCTCAAAGCCTTAGGCTATGAGGCCCAATTATTAAGCCGTGTGAAGCTTGGGGCGATCGGCCCAGCGACGGCCGAAGCCCTTGCCCAACACGACCTTACAGTCCGCTATATGCCGACGCGTTATGTAGCCGAAGAGCTCGCAGCGGGACTCGGCGACGTCAGCGGGCAACGCATTTTACTCCCTCGCGCGGACATTGCTCGAAAGCAGCTGGCACAAGCATTACGCGCTAAAGGGGCTTCTGTGGACGAAGTGGCCGTTTATCGGACGCTGCCTGCAGGCTCGAAAGCAACCGAGCTTAAAGATCTCCTCCGCAACGGCCAAATAGACCTCATCACATTCACCAGCGCCTCCACCGTGCGCCACTTTGTGCAGTTCTTAGATGGAATCGATCTCGCTCAAGTCTTGAGCGAGGTCAAAGTGGCGTGCATCGGGCCGGTCACGGCCAAAGTCGCAAAGGAGCTGGGAATCGAGGCGCACATTGTAGCTGCAGAGCACACGATAGATGGCCTCGTAAGGGCCATCGTTGAGGAGGTGAGATGCCATGCGTGAGGCACATAGGCCGCGACGGCTGCGACGGAGCGAGGCTTTGCGTCGCCTGGTGCGAGAAACTCGATTGGCCACGGACAATCTCGTCTATCCGTTGTTCGTGCGTTATGGCCATAAGATACGTGAAGAGATTCGCTCAATGCCAGGCCAGTACCGCCTTTCCGTCGATCAGCTACCCAAAGAAGCTGAGGAGATCCTTGGGTTGGGCATCCCAGCCGTGTTGCTCTTCGGGCTGCCTTCTCGTAAGGACGAAGTCGGCAGCGGCGCCTATGATGAGCATGGCATCGTCCAAGAAGCCGTACGGACGATTAAAAAATATACGCCGGAGCTGATCGTCATTACGGACGTCTGTCTGTGTGAGTATACGAACCACGGACACTGCGGAATCGTCCGGGACGGGCAGGTGCTAAACGACGAGACGTTAGAGCTTCTGGCTCGAACGGCCGTCTCACAGGCTGCTGCAGGGGCAGACGTCATGGCCCCCAGCGCGATGATGGACCATCAAGTGCAGGCACTTAGAGAAGCACTCGACGCGGCGGGGTTTGAAGACAGGCCCATCATGAGTTATGCAGCCAAATACGCCTCGGCCTTCTACGGGCCGTTCCGGGAGGCGGCCGATTCTGCTCCCCAGTTCGGAGATCGCAAAGCTTACCAGATGGACCCGCCAAACGCGCGGGAGGCCTTAACAGAGATCGAACTCGACATCAGGGAAGGGGCGGACATCGTGATGGTTAAGCCTGCTCTGGCCTATTTGGATGTGATCCGTCTGGCACGAGAGCGGTTTAATGTGCCGCTGGCGGCCTATAACGTGAGCGGCGAATACGCCATGGTCAAGGCTGCGGTGCAGGGGGGCTGGCTCGAAGAAAAGCGCGTTGTTTTCGAGATCTTGACGGCCATTAAGCGAGCGGGTGCGGACATTATCCTCAGCTACTTTGCCAAAGATGTCGCGCGCTGGCTTAGGGAGGAGGATTGGCACTGCTAGGGTGAAGCCAAGAAAGGAGTCCAATAATGCACCCCCACAAAGTCTTGATGAGAGCAAGCGGAGATAGTCAACTGGTCTTCTCCGAAGCCCCCATGCTCGTCTACTGGGAGCTCACGCGTGCTTGTGATCTGGCCTGCAAGCATTGCCGGGCGGAGGCCATCGCGCACCGCGATCCCGGGGAGTTGAGCACGGCCGAGGCTAAGACGTTGCTGGGGCAACTGCGCTCTTTTGGTACCCCAGCCCCGCACTTAGTCATGACGGGCGGAGACCCGCTCAAGCGGCCCGACCTCTTCGAGCTGATCGAGCACGCGATCCACCTAGGCTTGAAGGTCTCGATTGCCCCCAGTGGGACAAATAATTTAACGCGCGACGTCATCGCTCACTTCAAGGCGTGCGGCGTGCAAAGCATGTCGCTCAGCCTGGACGGCTCGACAGCTGAGAAGCATGACGCCTTCCGCGGCGTTGCGGGCTGCTTCGCCTGGACGCTGCAGGCCGCCCGGTATGCCCACGAAGAAGGTCTGCCGCTCCAGATCAACACGCTGGTCACCGCGGATACGGCGGAGGATCTGCCCCACATCTACGAACTCCTCAAGGGTCTAGGGATCATGCGCTGGAGCCTGTTCTTTCTGGTCGCCGTCGGCCGAGGTCGGCTATTGCGCGAATTGACACCAGCTCGGTGTGAGGCTTTGCACCACTGGCTTTATGATCTCTCGAAAGAAGCCCCGTTTGCCGTGAAGACGACGGAGGCCCCTCACTTCCGGCGGGTGGCCTTTTTGAGGATGCGGGCCGAGGGGCTTGATGTGATGAGCATCCGCCGCACTTCATTTGGCATGGGCTTCGGCATCCGCGACGGCAATGGGATCATGTTCATTTCGCATGTCGGGCAAGTCTATCCCTCCGGCTTCTTGCCCTTGGCGGCGGGAAACGTGCGGCAGAGAAGCCCCGTGGAGATCTACCGCAATGCAGATCTATTCATCAGCATTCGGGATATAGATAGACTGAAGGGGAAATGCGGGCGCTGTGAATTTAAAGCGATCTGCGGCGGCTCGCGGGCGCGAGCCTATGCCTCCACTCGTGATTACCTAGAAAGCGACCCGCTCTGCCCCTATCAGCCCCGGGCATCATGAACCAAGCGAGATCGAAGCAACTCTTTGCAGAAGCTCAGAGATTGATGCCGGGCGGGGTGAGCAGCCCGGTGCGGGCCTTTGCGGCTGTGGGTGGCGAGCCACTCTTCATCGCGCGCGCCCAAGGGTCAAAGATTTACGATGTTGACGGCAATGAATTCATCGACTACGTCTGTTCCTGGGGTCCGCTCATTTTAGGCCATGCCCACCCACAGATCACGGAAGCGTTAAAGAAAGCCGTTGAGCGCGGCACGAGCTACGGCGCACCCACGGAGCTCGAGCTTGAGCTCGCCGAGCTCATCACAGCCGTGATGCCCTCGATCGAGTGCGTTCGTTTTGTCAGCTCGGGCACCGAAGCCACGATGAGCGCCCTGCGTCTGGCGCGAGCGTATACCCGACGCGATAAGATCATAAAATTTGAGGGCTGTTATCACGGCCATGCGGACTTTCTGCTCGTGAAGGCGGGCTCAGGCGTGGCGACGCTGGGCCTGCCCGATAGCCCCGGTGTGCCCGCCAGCACAACCCAAGACACGCTCGTCGCGCCCTATAACGACCTGAGCGCCGTCGAAGCTCTCTTCGAAAAATTTTCTAATGAGATCGCCGCAGTCATCGTCGAACCCGTCGCGGGCAATATGGGCACCGTGCCTCCAAGGCCGGGCTTTCTGGAGGGCCTGCGCCGGCTCACCCGGGAGCATGGCGCGCTCTTGATTTTTGACGAAGTGATAACGGGCTTTCGCGTATCTTTGGGCGGGGCGCAGCAGCTTTACAACATTGAGCCCGATTTGACCTGCTTGGGGAAGATCATCGGGGGCGGGCTACCCGTGGGCGCCTACGGCGGGAGAAAAGAGATCATGAAGCTCGTCGCGCCGCTGGGGCCTGTTTATCAGGCGGGCACGCTCTCGGGGAATCCGTTGGCGATGACCGCAGGGATCGAAACGCTCAAGCTCTTGCAACAGCCGGGCGTCTATGGGAAGCTTGAAGCGCTTTCTGATCAGCTGGCAAAAGGGCTGGTGGCCGCCGCGAGCCAAGCCGGCGTGCCCGTTCAGCTAAACCGCGTGGGCTCGATGCTTACGGTGTTTTTCTCCGAACAAGAAATATATGATTATGCTTCAGCGCGGCGGGCAGACACACATCAATATGCGCGGTTCTTCTGGGGGATGCTGGAGCGCGGGATTTATCTGCCCCCCTCACAGTTCGAAGCGCTCTTTGTCTCGCTGGCGCACACCCAAACTGATATTGAACGAACCCTGGAGGCGGCAGAGGAGACGATGAAGCATGAATGATCGCTTCCTACGGGCCTGTCGCTGCGAGCCGGTCGACTGCACGCCCGTCTGGTTCATGCGCCAGGCTGGCCGCTATCTTCCTGAATATAAAAAGCTCCGCCAGAGGTACGATCTTCTGACCATCTGTCACACCCCGGAGCTCTGCGCTCAGGTGACACTGCTGCCGGTGAAGAAACTCAAAGTAGACGCGGCGATTCTCTTCGCTGACATTATGCTCCCGTTGGGAGCGATGGGGGTGGACTTCGAGCTTCGGGAGAACGTCGGCCCGATTATCCATAATGCGATCCGCCGGGCATCTGACGTCATGCGCCTGCGTGTCCTCGAGCCCGCCGATCTTAGCTTTGTACCCGAGGCGATTCGGCTGCTGTGTCGGGAGCTTGACGTGCCGCTCATCGGGTTTGCGGGCGCGCCCTTTACGCTCGCCAGCTACTTGATTGAGGGCGGGCCCTCCCGTGACTTCGCAAAAACTAAAAGCTTCATGTACTGCGAGAGGGAGGCATGGAAGGTCCTGATGGAACGGCTTGCGCAGTCCGTGCTGCAATATCTTAAGGCACAGATCATTGCCGGTGCCCAGGCTGTTCAGCTCTTCGACAGCTGGGTGGGGTGTCTGAGCCCCGAGGATTATCAAGAGTTCGTGTCGCCTTACGTGCGGCAGATTTTCGAGGGGCTGCGGGGTATGGGCATGCCCGCCATTCATTTTGCCGTGGGGGCTGGTGGCTTGCTGGAGCTGCTGAAAGAGGCTGGCGGTGACGTGATTGGGATCGATTGGCGGGTGCCACTGGATCAAGCCTGGGCGCGTCTTAGCAATGGCGTGGCGATCCAAGGAAATCTAGATCCTGCCGTGCTTTTAGGCCCTTGGAAACTCATTGAACGGCGGGCGCTCGAGGTACTGCGACGCGCTGGGGGCAGACCCGGCCATATCTTCAACCTGGGCCACGGGGTTCTGCCTGACACCCCTGTGGACAACCTGCGCCGCCTGGTCGAATTCGTGCACGAATACACCAAAAGAGGTGGCTACGATGGCCAATGAGAGGATCGGCGTGCTGCTGATGGCCTACGGGAGCCCGGCCTCACTCGACGACGTCGAGGCCTATTCCACGCATATCCGTGGGGGGCGTAAGCCCACGTCCGAACAGCTAGAGGGCTTGAAGGAGCGCTATCGGGCCATCGGCGGTCGCTCCCCTTTGCTGGAAATCACGCACCGCCAGGCACAAGCCCTCGAGGCGTACCTCAACGAGGCCACCGGCCCAAAGCGCTGGCGCGTCTACGTCGGCATGAAGCACTGGCACCCGTTCATTGCAGAAGCCGCTGAGCAGATGGCCCGAGAGGGCATTCAGCAAGCCATCGCGCTCGCCCTGGCGCCCCACTACTCGCGGCTGAGCGTGGGCGGCTATATTCAAGCTGTGCAAGAGGCGCTGGAGAAGTTAGCCATGCCCTTCCCTGTGACGTTCATCGAGAGTTGGCATGACTATCCGCTCTTCCTGCGCGCGATAGCTCAGCGCATTGATGCAGCCCTGCGGCGCTTTCCCGATTCGCTTCGCGCCCAGGTACCCGTGATTTTCACCGCGCACAGCCTCCCTGAACGCATTTTAAAATGGGGCGATCCGTATCCTACTCAGCTGCGCGAAAGCTGCGAGGGCGTAGCAAAGCTGGTCGGCCTGCAACACTGGCGCTTCGCCTACCAAAGTGCGGGCCATACGCCTGAGCCCTGGCTCGGGCCAGACGTGCTTAATGTGATCGCTGATCTGGGCCAACAAGGGCATGAGGCCGTCTTGATCTGCCCCATCGGATTTGTGGCAGATCATCTAGAAATCCTCTATGACATCGACGTCGAGTGTCGGAAGCAGGCAGACTCGCTGGGCATGCAGCTGGAGCGGACTGAATCGCTTAACGACGATGTTCAGTTTATCGAGGTGCTCGCGGGCATCATTCAGAGGTGCCTATGAGTGGGATCGCCAAAAAGGTGGCCATCGTGGGATGTGGGATCTCGGGGTTAGCCACCGCCTATTTTTTGCGTGAGCAGGCGCGTGAGACAGGAGCAGCCGTTGACTGTGTCTTGATCGAAAGCAGTAGCCGACTGGGCGGAAAGATCTTTAGTGAGCGCATAGGTCATTTTATTATTGAAGGCGGGCCGGACTCGTTCCTGACGCTGAAGCCGTGGGCGCTGGAGCTGTGCGAGCGCCTGGGGCTCTCCGATCGCCTGCTAGGCCCCAACCCCAAGCAACGCAAGACTTACGTGCTCCATAAGGGGAGATTGTGGGAGTTGCCCGAGGGCACCATGCCCCCGACACGGATCATGCCCCTTCTGAGCAGCGGGCTGATCTCGCCCTGGGGCAAGCTGCGGATGGCTCTGGATCTGGTGATCCCGCCGAAGCGCGACGAGCACGATGAACCTCTGGCGGCCTTCCTGCGGCGCCGGCTTGGCCGCGAAGCGCTTGAGCGACTCGCAGAGCCCTTGTTGGCGGGCATCTACGCCGGCGACGCCGAGCGGTTGAGCCTGCAGGCGACCTTCCCGCAGCTTCGCGAGCTTGAGCTCAAGCACGGCAGCTTGATCGCCGGCATGCTGGCTCGCAAGCGCGAGGCCATTAAGGCTCCCCCAGCCGGCGCTGGAGGGGCCAATCAGGCGATGTTCATGACGCTGCGCGGCGGGCTGGGCGAACTGGTCAACACTTTAGTCTCCCGCTTGGAGGGCGTCTCTTTTCTCATGAGCAGAAGGGTCATTGCCTTAAAGCGCACAGGGTCTTCGTGGGCGCTGCAGCTTGAAGATGGAACGATTCTACAGACAGACGCCGTGGTACTGGCCACGCCTGCCTACGTGACGGCCGAGTTGTTAGAACAGCTGAATCCCCAGGCGGCCAAGATCTTACAGGCCATCCCTTACGTTTCGACAGCCACCGTCTCGCTGGCCTTCAAGCGCGCCGACGTTGAACACCCGCTGGACGGCTATGGCTTCGTCGTGCCGCGGACCGAGGGGCGCAAGATCACCGCCTGCACCTGGACCTCCTCCAAATGGCCGTCGCATGCCCCAGCCGATCACGTTTTAATGCGGTGCTACCTTGGCCGGGCCGGGGATGAGGATGCCGTGCAGCTCGACGATGAAGCACTCCTTGAGACGGTGCTCCAAGAGCTGGGCGCACTCTTGAGCGTGACGGCAGAGCCGGTTCTGGTGCGCATCTATCGCTGGGAGCGCTCCATGCCCCAGTATCTGGTGGGGCACTTGGAGCGTTTGGCCGCGCTGGAGAGAGCCCTCGCCGAGCAGCCCGGGGTTATACTTACGGGGGCAGCTTATCGAGGCATTGGTCTCCCCGACTGCATCTATCAGGGGGCTCTAGCGGCTAGCAAGGTGTTCCGCTTCTTAGCTGAGGGCTAGTCAACCGCATTTCCCGCGATCAAACTGGCAACAGTCAAATCCGGCGGCCAGAGCGACGTTTGCGGCTTTGTAGAAATCCTTGAACTGGTTTTCTACAAAGCCAATCAGCACAATCTCCGAGACGTTTTCGTGACGCTGGCTCTCTATCAGGTATCACTATCGTCAAGAGCCGTCGCAGCGTGCACGCGATTGGCTCGACCACCGTGGTGATCACTAATAACAGATTCAAGGACAATTTGCGTCAGGGCATCTTTCTAGAACGATCCCAAGCCGAGATCGTCGGCAATCTCATCGGAGACACCAAGCCAGATCAAGATGGCTTCCACGGGCAGGGGATCAACACGAATCCTGGAGAAGCTGTGATTAGGAAGAATACAATCTCCGGGAGCTGGCACTTTGGAATCGTTGGCCAAGCTGGATCAAAACTGCTCGACCCAACTGCTTCTCTGGCTCGGAATCGTATCACCGGCACTAAGAAAGATAGAGACAACAAGAATGGGATCGGCCTGTTCGCTGGTGAAGAGAGCAAAGTCACTTTGAATGATGTGACCATAACGGGGAGTGAAGACGCTGGTATTTGGGCGACGGATTTCGCTAAAGTCACTCTTGAGAAGAGCACCGTCAGAGACAATGGCTTTCACGGGGTCTATGCGACTCTGAGTGCCAGCATCACGATCAAGCAGACGACCGCCTCGAACAACATAGGGACCGGCATTCAGCTCGGTGCGACGGACTTGTCGGGCGAGGCCGTCCAAGCTGAGATCTCTGAGAATACAGTGCAGAAGAACGGCCAGTGCGGGGTCTTCGTGGACGGTGACATCCCCTCCGTGACGGGGCAGAATAACACGATTTCGGAGAACGCAGGCGGACAACTATGCGGGAAGACAAGCACATTCCCGACAGGCTTTGGAGGAGGGAAGTAAGAGCGCCAAGGGGCTGGGCAGATCAG
>JBKBIX010000042.1:0-12409 GCA_046293845.1 Bipolaricaulia bacterium
TCGTCGTGTGGGGCAGCCAGGCGCAAAATTGGAATATTCAGTCAGTAGCTCAAGGGCCTGATGCAGCGAGACAGCGGAGGGATCAGTTCGCGTGTCTTGTGGAGAATCTCAAGGCCCACCGGGCCGAGCATCTCGTAGAACGCCAGATTCGTCTTATAGGCGCAGACGAGATCAGCTGTAGACTCTATAATTGCCTTGTTAAACTCTAACACGGCGTGAGGGCCAAATCTCTCGCGCAAGAATGCAGGGAGTTTTGACAGCTCTGAATCAAGCCCGATGCACAGCCAACTGTCGTTGCGGCGCGCGGCAGCTCGCAGTTTTTCGAGAAAGTTCATCGCATCCCCCTGGGCAACCACAGGGGGTTGCCCCTACAATTGTGAGGTAGGGGCAGGCCCCTGTGCCTGCCCCGGCCCCTCAGTATACCTTGTAACTTTGAACTTTTCACTTTAAACTGTCTCATATGCGTGTAGTCATCATTGGGGCGGGGGAGGTCGGGCGCAGCATCGCTGCCGCCCTGCAAACAGATCACGACGTCGTCGTCATCGAGAAGGACCCAGAGCGGCTCCAGCTTCTCCAAAAACTTGATGTGCTTGGGGTTTTGGGCAATGGCGCGAGTTTGAAAGTCCTCAAGGAAGCCGGAGCTGCAGGAGCCGACTTGGCCATCGCCAGCACCGATATTGACGAGGTGAATATCGTCGCCTGCGCGGCAGCAAAGCAGTTGGGCGCCACGGTCACGATCGCCCGTGTGCAAGACGCTGAGTATCTCCAAACATGGAAGCGCGGGTATTTAGGAGTAGACGAGATGGTCTGTAGCGAGCTCATTACTTCCCATGCGATTGCCGACGTGATCGGGCTGCGCGGCGTGCGCGCTTCGGACGAGTTCGCCGACGGCAAGATCTTAATGACTGAGACGGTCATTGAAGAGAACTCCCCCCTCATTGGGGTGCGCTTGCGGGAAGCTGCTGTTCCCAAGGAGTGCAACGTTGCGAGCATCATTCGCGAGAACTCGGTGATCATCCCGCGTGGGGAGGATCAGCTCGCGGCGCATGATCGGCTGGTGCTTATTGGGACACCGCACGCTGTGCACGAATTCAACCGGCGGCTCAGCCTCTATCCCGCCGTGAAAGAAGTCCTGATCGTGGGTGGGGGCCGCATTGGCTTCCGTCTCGCCCAGATATTGCAGAGTCGCGGGCTGAGGCCAAAGCTCATTGAACTTGACGAGGAGCGTAGCCGCTGGCTCGCGGAAAATCTCCCACACACGCTAGTCTTCCACGGCGACGGCACCGATGTAGAGCTTCTAGAGCGCGAGGGGCTCTCTCGCTGCGATGTCGCGGTCAGTGTGATCGGTGTAGATGAGCGCAATTTGCTGTGTGGGCTGCTGCTCAAGCGCATGGGGGTCTCTCAAGTCATCGTCCGCGTGGAAGACCCCAATTTCATGGCGATCTTTGAGCGCGTCGGGATTGATCTTGCGATCAACCCCCGACGGCTGATCGCTGAAGAGATCATTGGGTTTACGCGGGGGCGCGTTGAGAAATCGCTCTCGCTGGAGCAAGACCGCGCCGAGGTGTTGGAGATCGAGATCTCTCGTGAGAGCCCTCTTATTGGGAAGAAGCTCGCCCAGGCGAGCTTGCCAGATGGGGTCCTGATCGGCGCGATTGTGCGGGGCGAGCGCGTCATCATCCCGCGCGGGACGGATGCGCTGCAGCCCGGCGATCACGCCATCGTCTTCAGCACAAAAGAAGCTGCCCGTCAGATCGAAAAGCTCCTATGATGCAGCGCTGGGATCTCTCGGTAGACTTGCGGGCGGCGCTCCATCTGGTGGGCGTATTGGTCAAGTGGTTCAGCGTTGCGTTTGCGCTGCCCTTGATCTATGCGATCTTTGCTCGAGAAGCCTGGTGGCCCTACGTCGTGCCGGGTGTTCTTGCCCTGATTGGGGGCTGGGCCGTCGAGCGCGCTGCGTTCACTGAGAGGGACATCCGCCCGCGCGAGGGCTTTCTGGTCGTCGCTTTAGCATGGCTGATCGTAGCCGGGCTGGGAGCGATGCCCTTCGTGCTGCTGGGAGTTTTAGATTCTATAGGCGCGTACTTTGAGGCGATGAGCGGTTTTACCACAACGGGCGCAAGCGTGATCGCCCATGTCGAAGGGCTGCCCAAAGCGCTGCTGTTGTGGCGAGCGTTCACCCAATGGCTCGGCGGGATGGGGATAATCGTCTTAGCGGTGGCGCTCCTGCCTAAGCTTGGGGTCGGCGGCTCGCAGCTGATGGACGCGGAGGCCCCAGGGCCAACTCTAGAGAGACTGACACCCCGTATTCGCGAGACCGCCCGATTGCTGTGGGGTATCTACGTCGGCTTGACGGCGTTGGATGTACTCCTGCTCGTCTTCGTCGGGAAGCTCAGTTTGTTTGACGCCGTCGCCCATGCGTTCACCACGCTCTCGACTGGGGGGTTCTCGACTCGCGATGCTGGGTTTGTCAGCTTCTCTGGAGCAGCTCAATGGATTACCATTCTGTTTATGATCTGTGGTGGGCTGAATTTCGCGCTGCTCTATCGGACTATAGCGCGTCGCCACTGGCGCGCTCTGCTTACAGATACCGAGGCGCGCTTCTATGGGGCGCTCTTGCTCGGCGCGGCTCTATTCATTCTGTTGAGCTTAGGCATCGATGCGGAGAACCTGCGCCATAGTGCCTTTCAAGCCGTGAGCATCATGACGACGACCGGCTATGCCAGCACCGACTTTGAGAGCTGGAATCCCGCAGCCAAGATGATCTTATTAGTTTTGATGTTTCTTGGAGGCTGCGCGGGGAGCACGGCTGGCTCGATTAAGGTGATTCGGACGTGGCTGGTCTTTCGGTTTATCGTGCGCGAGACGAGAAACGTCATCCATCCCCAGGCTGTCCTGCCCATCCGGGTCAGCGGGCGTGTAGTCAGCGAAGAGATCGTGCGCGCCGTGGCGATCTTCGCTATTCTCTATGTGACGATCTTCGCGTTTGGCAGTATAGTATTATTGTGGGACGTGGCGCGGGCGGGGCTGAATATGGGGATTATCGAAGCTGCGAGTGCCGTCGCGGCGACTTTGGGGAACGTCGGGCCGGGCTTTGGGATCGTCGGCCCGATGAGCACCTACGCGCAGCTCCCCGAGACGTCTAAAATCTTATTAGTCTTTCTCATGTGGGCTGGGCGCTTGGAGCTTTTCCCCGTGCTCGTGCTCTTTGTGCGCAGCTACTGGAAGGGGTAACAGAATGCGGGCGTTTATCGTGCTGGGGCATCGCGTCCCGTTGAATCCCAATTTCTCGCTCAATGATCTGCCCGGCAGCGCCGGGAGATTAGATATTCTCTGCCGCTGCGTGACAGCGGCGTTTTGTCTGTCGCACGGGATTCGCCGTGATGTCATAGTCTATCTGATCTTGCAAGATCAGATCACGATACGCTTCGATGGCAGCCGGCTCAAGCACTTGAACCCCGACGAACGCTCCACAGCAGCTCTCATTCAGAAAGCCCTCAAAGCGTTCTCTGAGAACGGAGGGCGCGAGATCGAGAGTACGCCAGGGATTCTTGTCGCTTCTGGGGGACTAGCGAACGTGCTCGACAGGGTGCAGAGGGCAGGGCTGGCGATCTATATGCTGCATGAGCGGGGATTTGCCATCCGGCAAGCTCAGCTCAGTCCCGACGCGGCGTTTGTGCTGAGTGACCATCTCGGATTTCTCCCAGAAGAAGAAGCGATCTTAGGGGGGTTCCCTCGGGTGAGCGTGGGGCCTCTCTCGCTCCACGCTGATCACTGCATTGTCATTGTGCATAATGAACTGGATCTGCGCGCGGGGCTTGCACCTGTTGGCGCTTTGTTATAAGATCATGCAAAATATGGCTGATAGCTCTGTCGAGGTTCGAGAGGTCTCGCTGGTGTTGTTGCGCGAGCACGAGCAGGTCGAAAGCGAGCGCCTGCACCAGATTTGTGAAGAGATCCAACGCGAGGGGAGGCTACGCCACCCCATCTTAGTAGACAAGCGTTCTGGAGTTATTCTCGATGGGCACCATCGGTTTCGCGCGTATAGGGAGCTAGGGTTTGAGACGATCCCCTGTGTGCTTGTGGATTATCAGTCAGATATAGTGTCGGTGCGGTCGCGCCGGCCCGATATTGCCGTCTCCAAGGACGAGGTGATCCGTCGCGCCCTGAGCGGGGAGCTCTTCCCGCCCAAGACGACCCAGCATATCTTGCACATTCAGCTGCCTCCATAATACAGTTGTCTTGTTGAGTTTAGAGGGGTACAATTATGTCTGAGTATGGAGATGGTCTTTTGAGGGACGTGGAATCGAGCGGGTCACCGCAGAAAGATCGTCTGGAGATGGTGCGGCGCTTGGAGGCCCAAGGCATCTCTGACAAAAATGTTTTGGAGGTCATGCGGCGCATCCCACGGCATCTGTTCATTGCTAACGCGCTGTGGGATCATGCGTATGCCGATCATCCTGTGCCCATTGAGCATGGGCAGACGATCTCCCAGCCGTATATTGTCGCCTTGATGACCCAAGCGCTCCAACTAGAAAAGAGCGACCGGGTGCTGGAGATCGGCACCGGTTCGGGGTATCAAACGGCGATCTTGGCTGAGCTCGCCCAGCACGTCTATACGATAGAGCGTTTCCCGGAGCTCTCTGAAAAAGCGCAAAAGCTTCTCACAGAAGCGGGGTATACGAACATCACTTTTCGTGTAGGCGACGGGACGGTGGGGTGGCCTGAGGAGGCGCCGTTCGAGAAGATTATGGTCACGGCGGCTGCGCCGGAGGTGCCAAAAGCGTTGGTCGAGCAACTTGCGGAGGGAGGGCGGTTAGTTATTCCCGTGGGCGGGCGGCAGGTGCAGACGCTGTTGGCCCTCACCAAAGAGGGCGGAAAACTCCGCCGTGAGGAGCTGTGCGCGTGCAGCTTCCTCCCGCTCGTGGGGAAAGAGGGCTGGCCGGACGAAGAGACCTGGCTCCACCATCTCTTATAGCTATCGGGAGGGAGGGATGAGAACGAGTTCACATGTGACACGTTCAAAGTAACGAGTTCGAAGTTCGATATTAAGAACCACCAGATACAACAAGGGAGGAGCACATGAAAAGAGCGAAGTTTAGTCTACTTGTTGTCGGGATCTTTGTTCTCATCGGGACGCTTGTGACGGGCTGCGGCGGGGGAGTCAAGCCGCCGACAGCAGTCATCAATAGTCCGCAGAGCGGCGCGCAGTTTGCGGTCAATCAATCTGTCGAGTTTAGCGGATCGGCCAAGGACGATGCCGGCAAGGAGGTCACAAAAGATATCGTCTTTGAGTGGGACTTCGGCGACGGCTCCACAGGCACGGGCCAGACGGCCTCGCACGCCTACAGCGCTGCCGGGACGTATACTGTGAAGCTGACGGTCAAGACGGCAGCGCAAGCGAAAGAGACCAGCCCAAAACTCGAATCCAAACAGACAGCGCAGATCGAGATCACGGTGAAAGCAGCTCTCTCGGTAGCGATCTCGGCGAGCGTCACCGAGGGGCCAGCGCCGCTTGAGGTCTCATTTACTGCTGAAGTTCAAGGCACGGCAGCCAGCTACAACTGGGACTTCGGCGACGGCTCTACGAGCACAGAAGCGAACCCAACGCACACGTTCACGACCGAGGGGACGTACACGGTGAAGCTCATCGTGACTGCTCCTGACGGCAGCACCGCGTCGGCGGAGAAGACGATCACCGTCACGGCGCCGCAGCAGTCATCGCAGGGGCAAGTGCACATCGTCAAGATGGTGACTACCAAAGACGGGAAGAACTTCTTCGATCCGGCGGAGCTGACGATCAAAGTCGGCGATACGGTGCGCTGGGTCAACGAGTGCGAGGAGGGCGTGGCGTGCACGCACTCCGCTCAAGCCTATCCCGACAAGATCCCCGCGGGCGCAGAAGCCTTCGACTCGACGTTGCTGACCGCCCAGGGCCAGACGTATGAGTATACGTTCACCGTCCCTGGGGAATACGAGTACTTCTGCTTCCCCCATGAGGCGTTAGGCATGAAGGGCAAGATCATCGTGCAGCCGTAAAGAGCAGAGGCCCTCACCCCCAGCCCCTCTCCCGTGAATCATCACGGGAGAGGGGTGCCCCAAGGGCGGGGTGAGGGCCTTAAATATTATGCGAAAGATTATAGACCTGCGCAGTGACACAGTCACTAAGCCTACGCCCGCGATGCGCCAGGCCATGGCTGCAGCCGAAGTCGGCGATGACGTCTTCGGCGAAGACCCGACAGTGAAGAAGCTCCAAGGGTACGCGGCGCAGCTCTTCGGGCGCGAGGCCGCGCTCTTCGTCCCCTCAGGGACGATGGGGAATCAAATCGCTATAAAAGTGCATACCCACCCAGGCGATGAAGTCATCGTAGAAGAAGCTTCTCATATCTTTAACTCTGAGATGGCGATGATGGCGGCGTTTTCGGGGGTGATCCCCCGACCGATCCCCAGCGAGCGCGGGTTTCTGCGTTGGGAGCAGATCGAACCGGCTATCCGCCCCAACGTCTATTACTACGCCCAGACACGACTCATCTGTCTGGAGAACACCCATAACTTCAAGGGTGGGGGCGTCTATCCCCTCGAATGGGCCAGAGAGATCATAGAGAGGGCACACGAGCGCGGCTTGGCCGTGCACCTAGACGGGGCACGAATCTTGAACGCGGCTGTAGCCACAGGGCGCTCGGCGAAAGAGCTGACAGAGGGCTTTGATTCTGTAATGTTCTGTCTCTCCAAGGGGTTGGGAGCGCCGGTGGGCTCGATGCTCGTCGGTTCGAACGAGTTCATTGAGAAAGCCCGACGGGTGCGTAAGATGCTCGGTGGGGGGATGCGCCAGGTCGGGATTCTCGCCGCGGCAGGGCTGTACGCGCTCGAGCATCATATTGGGCGTCTCGCCGAAGATCACGAGAATGCTCAGCTTTTGGCCAACGCCCTGAAAAAGATCCCCCAAGTGCGATTGGAACCGGTCGAGACGAATATTCTGATCTTTGAGCTCGCTAAAACACCGGCTGAAAAGCTTATCGCTGAGCTGAAGAAGCGCGATATTTTGGCGTTGGCGATTGGGCCGCGCCGTGTGCGTCTCGTGACGCATCTGGACGTAACGAAAGCAGACGTCCTGCGGGCCGCCCAGGCACTTCAAGAGATTCTCAGCTAAAAAGATAAGGAGCCCCTTGGGGGAGGGGCTCCATCCCACCCGCTTGAGGTGGTGGTGAGAGGATGGTAGAGAGACTTGAGTATAGCGTTCTGTCCTGCTACTTGTCTGTAGTGTAGATAACACTTGAAACTTTTGCCCGGCTATGGCGGTATTTATAAGTGAGTCTTGCCCCTAGTCACGAGGGGCTGCCTCGTGCTATAATGGGGCAGGCGAAGGAGGCTATCTATGGGCGCAGCCATGAGCCGACGCACGTTTCTGCACACCCTCGGGGTCGCAGCAGGAGCTGTGTTGATTGGGCGCTATCGGGGCTACAGCCAGCAGACGATGACTATCGGGGTTTTAGGCAGTACGAGTTCGCCCCTGGGGCAAGGGATTCTCAACGGGGCGCAGCTCGCAGCGAGTGAGCTGAATTTTAAACTCATCCCCGGAGATTTAGGGAGCGAGACCGATCCCGCCCGCGCTCGGGCCGTGCTGAACGATCTCATCAGTAAAGGGGCTGACGCTGTCGTAGGCCTCTCCCGCGCAGACACAATCCCTGCGCTCCTGCTCGACATCCCCCGTGTGAAGAAGCCCTTTATCATTACGGGGACGCCGCTGTTGGGGACGGATCAAGTCGCTGGGAACTTTGCGAACTTTAAATATATCTTTCGCGCGGGCATCGTCAGCGCTCTCGCGCAAGCGTTTGATGGCGGCGAGTTCAGCCGGGAGTTTTTGGTCGGACATCTGATCAAGGACAAGGTGTTGCGGTCGAACGCTGTGGCTATAGTAGGCGATCTGTCCAAGCAGAGCGCGGACTTTCGCGCGGCGTTGCTGCCCCGGCTCACGCGGGCCGGTTTGGACGTCGTGGGCAATCTTGCTGACAGCCAAGCCGGGGCTCTCTTAGAGCGCTTGCAGAAGATCAATGTGCCCGCAGCAATCACGGCGTTCTTCGAGGCCAAGATCGGGGCGGAATTCGCTCAGGGCTGGTCAGCGAACAAAGTGAAAGTCGCGCTCTTTGGCTGGAACGAAGCGTTGCTCTCTGACGATCTCAAGGGTGCAGCCGCGGGCTACGTCGTCACAGATTTTGCTGCGGAGACCGCAAAAGTGGGAGCCAAGACACCCGAGTTCTATAAGAACTATCAAGCGCAGTTCAAGGTACGGCCGGTTTTCACAGCCGCAACGACATATGACGCCGTCTATGCACTCGCCGATGCGCTCGCGCGCGCCCGCACGACCGAGGCTGAAGCCTTCGTCAATGCTCTAGAAAAGACTCAAGTCGGTGGTGTCGTGGGCTTGATAAGATTCTACAGTGTCGAAGAGCAGCAACGCGACCCGCTGAAGATCGCCGTCGCCCACGATCAGGTTTACGGGCTCAACAAGACAGGCGGAGCACCAGCGTTCGACGGGGTGCGGCCGTTTTACACCCAGATCGCGCCCAACGGGGCACGGGTCGTGCTCTACCCCAACGAGTACGCGACGGGATCGTATATCTTGCCGCCGCATTTTAAGTGACCAGGCTTTGCCTGGACAAGCTTCGCTTGACCTTCATCTTCGCCCGCCCTTGGGCGGGCGAAGGCGTACGGTCCAGGCGAAGCCTGGTGAAGGAGGTTAAAAAATGAGACGCAGGGGGAATGGTATTGGTCGAGTGCTGGCGTTCACGCTTCTGTTAGTCATTGTTGGTCTGAACACCCCGGGGCTGCTGTCGCAATCGCAGATCGAAAGCCCAGAAGCCCCGCGTGTGACGTATGTGCTCTTACCCAAGACCCGATGTGTCATCGCGCCACCGGCTTTGCCCGCTGAGAACTGCCCCCCAGGCACCCTCCCTCCCACAGAGACGTCTATCAACTGGATCGCTGCAGACGGGAGCGACTTTGAGGGAGCCGTTGGGTACAGGGATATCAATAAAGACATAATCAAAGTGACGTTTCGCGTCATTGAAGCAACTGAAGTGAAAGACGCCCCGCCGGGGACGTTCAGAGCTGGGCAGATCTTCAGCTTCGAGCCTCCAGCCCAAACGAGTGACACAGGGGAGTTTGGCTTTCGCATCTTCACGACCGTGCCTCAGGATGTCACCCTCGAGGTGACGCTCGAAGACGCGAAGAAGAACGTCAGCCAACCCAAGATATTTTCGTTTAAAGCTGTGGGCCCAGAGCCGATCATCAGCAAGATCATTTCCCCTACAGAGATTCCTCTGGGGGCTGAGCAAAAAGTCCTGGTCGGTTTCATAGATCGTGAGGGCCAACTGAGCCATGTCTTCTTCAAGCTTATGAACTTCGATCCCAAGCGCGTAGGAGACTGCGCTCTGCCCAATCCCAACGGCGTCGACGTAAGCGAGCAAGTCCTGGGGGAGAAGGAGGGGCAACTGAGCTTTCCGATCTCGTGCAACAGTGCTCAGAGACTCATCCTTAGGGTCGTCCTCGTGGACCGCCAAGGCAATAGCAGCGAGCAGAGCGTCTTACGCCAGAATGACATATTTGAGTTTATTGCGGGGCGGAAGGTCGCGGATGGGCTCTTCTTCCTCGATCAATTTGGGCAGGACGGCAGCGAGCTTGGGGCATTCCGTCGCCCTCAAGGGATCGCTGTAGATAGCAAGGGGAATATTTACGTCGCGGACACAGAAAACCATCGTATCCAGCGATTCGATCCTGCGACGTTCAAGCTGAACGAGAAGCTCCCTTCTTTTGTGTGGGGCAGTCAGTGTCTCTTGCGCACCGGAGATGGGTGTCGCGATCCCGATGGCGGTGGGCCGCTCGTCCCCGGCGACGGACAGTTTAACGGCCCAACAGATGTCGTCGTCGACGCCACGGGCAACGTCTACGTCGTGGACAGTGGCAATCATAGAATCCAGAAATTCGACTCTAATGGGAAGTTTTTGAGCAAATGGGGCACGCGGGGCAGTGGCCCTGGCCAATTTGAGACCCCTATCAGCATCGCCCTGGACAGCACCGGGAAGTTCGCCTACGTGGCCGACAAGGGGAACCATCGCATCCAGAAATTTGACGTCAGTCGCTCTCCCGTGCAATTTGTAGCGCAATGGGGGAGTGAGTGCAATCTCACGGTGACGCCTCCCACGGGGCGCTGCGTTGATCCTGATGGTGCTGGCCCACGCCAAGTCGGCGATGGGCAGTTCTTCGAGCCCCAAGCGGTAGCTGTCGATAGAGCAGGGAATGTCTACGTCTCGGATACGGGGAACCATCGCATTCAAAAGTTCAGAGAGACCGGCGAGTTTCTGCTCAAGTGGGGGCGCAATGGCTTGAATGCAGGGCAGTTTGACATCCCCCGCGGCTTGGCCTTCACCAGTCAAGATATCTTGCTCGTCGTTGACCAGAATAACCATCGCGTTCAGGAGTTTGATAGTGAAGGCAAATTCGTGCGGCACTGGGGCGTGCAAGGCACTGGGGAAGGGGAGTTCAACGCGCCGCAAGACATTGCTATAGACAGCGCGGGCAATATCTATATTGTCGAGCTGCTCAATAACCGCGTGCAAAAATTAGGGGACTTAAAATAGCTCCAAGGAGGCGACTATGGGTCGTATCGCGAGAGTGCTGGCTGTCGCTATCGTATTGGGTGCGCTCAGCACAGTATCAGCGGGGCTAGCGCAGAGCAGTCTGCAGTTGGTCTTTAAGGTACCTGATGGTAGTGCTATCCGTTCTTCGCCCGTGATTGACTTAGCGAAGAACGCTATCTATTTTGGGGCCGATGACGGGAATCTCTACGCGATCCCGTTAATAAGTTCTGAGCAACCTCGACGACCTAAGTGGGTCTTCTCGCCAGACCCTGATCCGGCCAAGCGCCGCCCCATGCGCGTACCCCCCATCATTGACGAAGCGCGCAACAGAATCTATATCGGGGCCGACGACGGCAAGCTCTACGCCGTTGATCGGGACACCGGACAAGCCGTAGAGGGCTTTACTCCTTCTCCGGAACAGCTTTCTCCTCCACGGACTGCTCCCATCCGTGTGCCTCCAGCCTTGGATCAGCCTCGTGGGGTGCTTTACGTGGGCGCTGATGACCAACGGGTGCTGGCAATCAATACTACTGATGGCGCGCTTGCCCCTGGGGAAAGTAGATTTGACAAGGCCAAGGGGGCTATTCGCGCTGCACCAATCATCGATTTCTTCAAGAATGCAGTCTACTTCGGCTCTGATGACGGCAAGTTCTACGCAATTGACCGGGAGAATTTTGGGAGGGACGTCTTCGGCCCTGTAGAGATCGGCATCCCGATCCGCGGCTCCCCGCTCTTGGATATCGTTGGAACTGAGGGCGCTGCGATCTATTTCGGCGCGGACAACGGCGTCTTCTACGCGTATGACCGCGACGGCAAACCAATCTACAAATTCGAGACCTTCGGGCCGATCCGCACCAAAGCCGCTGTCGACTCCCTAAAGAATGCCGTCTATTTTGTCTCCGATGATGGGAAGCTCTATGCGCTCTTCCGCAGCGACGAGAAAGATAGCAAAGGCCAGGTCATCCCCGGACGCGAGCGCGGCAAACAGAGGTTCGCTGTCGCTATCGTAACTGATAACAACCCCAATCCCTTCGACGGCGATCTGCCGCGCTCGTCGCCAGTCGTTGACCGCCGTTTGGGAGCCACCGGAACAGGGACGATCATCGTTGGGTCTGTGGACGGCAGGCTCTACGGGATTAGCCCCGACAGCGGGCGCGCTCAGTTTATTCTCGCCGTGCCAGGCGCTGGCACTGATCCGCGTGCGGCAATCCGCACCACCCCAGCGCTCTACGTTAGCGGCCCCAGTTCGTCCATAGATATCTATGTCGGCGCGGATGACGGCGGACTCTACGTCGCTCGACGTTAAAGGATTAGACTTTGAAGACATTAAGCGTTAAAATAATCTTTACAAAAGAGAACGTGTTCGGCATACACCATCAAGGAGGTGGCATTCATGGGTCGCTTGGCGCGGTGCACTGGGGAAAGATCGCGAACGTGGGTGCGTAGTCTTGGGGTAATTCTGATCGTTGTCCTCGCTGTTTTGGTGTGGGGAGTGGGATCAAGCCGTTTGATGGTGTGGAGCCAAGCGGGTGCTCCTGCCTTGCCAGAGCTACACCCTATCAGTCTAGTGCTCAGCCCCGCTTCCCCCATAGACAAGGGCGTTTCTCTGCTCGCGCGTGCGAAGATTGTCAACACCGGCAGCAGCCCCGCGCCGCGCTTTGCTGTCGAATTTTTCTATAGATTAAAGAGCGACCCCACCCGCCCGTGGGTGAGCTTCCCCGACGGCAAGGGGCTCGTTATTGTGTCCCAAGGGCTGAGCCCTCGTGACCAAA
>JBKBIX010000043.1:0-12393 GCA_046293845.1 Bipolaricaulia bacterium
TCTCAACAACAGCCCATTCAAAGTACGGCAGAAGATCAGAGACTTGATCAGGGTCGTTCTTCAACCCGATGGAGAGACCACGGGCGTGTGCTTCGTTAGCAAGCCAAATGTTGTAAGTCAGCTGATCTTGGTACGTCAAGGGGAAGCCCGTGTTGTTCTGGTAGCCGTCAAGATTGTCGGGATCGACGCCATCGAAGCCCTTGGCTTTGCACAGATCCAAGCGGGCGCGCATGATCGGAGCGAGTAGATCAATGCGTCGGATGTCGAGCCACTTTTCGCCGGGCCAGCCAGCATAGTCATTGCCCAGCACCTCTGGAGGGAACTGATCGGCATCGGGGCGCCAGGCCTCCCACGCCCCAGCATTAATATAGCAGATGACTTTTCGCCCTTGGGCGTGCAGAGCAGCAACGACGCTGGCATCATTGTCGAACAGATCAATATCATAAACTTGAACATTGAACGACTGATCGACGGGCAGCCCTGTAAACTGAATCTGCCACGTCGTCCCCGGTGTAGGCGTCCAGAACCCACCTTGAGCTAATGAGATACTGTGTACTATCAGCCAGATGAGTCCAAGCAGACTAAGGGCAATGATACGCATTGTCTCCCCTTTTTTGCACGCTTATCACAGGCCCACGCTAAGCTGCACGATCCAGCCGTTGAAGTTTGCCGGCGGTCCTTTCAGGGCGCGACCCTCTTGATCCCATGCGCCGTTATCGAATGTCAGGGTGTAGCCCGCAGAGAGCGTGAGCAGGAGCGCGTGAGATTTCTCGAACGTGATCACAGGAAAACTCGCGCTGAGCTGTGGACTCACAGTAAAGAACCAACGCGTGAAGAAGGCTGCTGCGGGGCTGCGCAGAGCTTCTGAAAAGTTCGTTGGGCGATGGTCCAACACCGTCAGGTTGGCAACCCCGACTCCCACCGCGAGGCCGGCTCGCAGCTCCCAGCGCATGAGCGCAATCTGTGGCAAAGGTTGCTCAGCTATGCCTCCAAACCACGTCAGTGTGAATCGCGTGAGCTTGTCGTCTCGCTGTGCTGACGCGCTCCCGTACCAATTGGAGACTGCCAAGCTATACTCCCCGAGCACACCGGAGGGCAAAGCCGTGTTCCCGCCACCCCACAGGAAGAGAGCAGCCGCTAAGGCTGGATACCCTTGAGTTTGCAGCGCTTCATTCAGCTGGGCAAGGTCCAGTACCATCCAGCCTACCCCGAAGGATCGCAAGGTCTGTGCGCTCTCCTGCCCGAAGACCGAGAACACACTCCCAACGACTGCAAGCACGACCAGCACAAGACCGCGCGCCATACCCTAGACCTCCTCTCAGCAATAGTTAGAGATTTTCGATCTCCACCGGCTCGACAGCATCGGCGATCTCAAACCCGAAGACTTTTGAGTAGAAGTACAGCTCGGCCTCGAGCGCTCTTTTGATATTTTCGGCTCTGCGGAAGCCATGCTGCTCCCCTTCAAAAGCTATATACGCTACGGGAATGCCCTGCTTGCGTAAAGCTTCGACCATCATCTCGGATTGACTTGGGGGAACGACTCTGTCTTCTAAGCCCTGAAAGAAGATCACCGGGCACGAAATTCTATCAGCAAAGTGAATCGGCGAGCGCGCATAGTACAGATCGTGTCGTTCGGGATACGGCCCGATGAGACTGCGATTGTAGCGCGACTCGAATTTGTGCGTGTCTTTATCCAATGCTTCGAGGTCGCTCACGCCAAAGTAACTTGCCCCGGCTTTGAAGAACTTTCTGAAAGTGAGCGCACAGAGCGTCGTGTACCCACCGGCGCTGCCCCCACGAATGGCGACGCGCTCGCTATCAACAAGCCCTTGTTTGATTAAATATTTGGCAGCGTTGACGCAGTCATCGACATCTACGACACCCCACTGGCCCTTCAATCTCTCTCGGTATGCGCGTCCATAGCCGGTGCTGCCCCCATAGTTGACGTCAACGACAGCGAAGCCGCGGCTCGTCCAATACTGAATTTCTAATTTTAGAGTAGACGTCGTAGCACTGGTCGGCCCGCCGTGACTCAATACTAATAACGGGGGCTTCTCGCCCGGCGGGGCTTGAAAATCCCTGTTTTTGGGGGGATAGAAGAACGCATGGGCTCTCTTTCCGCCCTCGGTGGGGAACCCAATAGGCTGCGCACGCGACAGATACCCCTCATCAAAAGTCAGCTCACTGGAGCGCCGCAGCACTTCATATCTGTGTGTTTTGGGATCGAGTCGCACGATGGAGAGCATCTCCGTTGGGGAGCCGCCGCGAAAGACAACGTGATGCGCATTCGCGCGCACGTAGCTGATCTCTGTATACGGCGTCTCGATGGGTTCGAGCTTCTTCGTCACTGTGTCCAAGCGCGCCAAGTGCCAAACGCCTTGCTCGTTGTAGGCACAGACAAGCTCGCGCTCGGAGATAAATCCATACGTGGACATGCCGAAGCCCCACTGGGGTTGGCCGAACTCGGCTTGGAGCCGGGTGAGGCCCTCACCCCCAGCCCCTCTCACCCTCATCCCTCGAGTCCCCTCTCCCCTCCGAGGGAGAGGGGAAGGGGTGAGGGGGTATGAGGGGTGCCGCAGGCGGGGTGAGGGCCAGCGATATAAGTTCCACCAGCCCGTTCTGTCGGAGACGAAGTAGAGCGTGCCATCAGGGGACCATTCGGGCTGAAAGATTGACTCTGTTGGGTCTCCGGCGACTTTGTGAGCGTTTATGAGCGAGCCGTCTTGGGCGATCTGGGCGACCCACAGCTCCGTGCCGTCCCAGGGCATATTGGGGTGATTCCATGTCAGCCATGCTAGTTTCGAGCCGTCGGGGCTCAGTCGAGGGGAAGCGTAAAAGTCATTGCCGGAGACGAGCACAGTGCCGCCGTCAGGGTCCCCGTCGAGTTTCACGCTCACAATTGTATTCACAGCTTCGCGCCCAGCAACAGTGTGATCTTCGCGGACGCAGATCAAGCGATTTCTGAAAGAATCGAGCACCGCGTCGGCATAGCGAAGTTCTTTTGCAGGGGTGATAGGCTGTGGGGCAGCGCCGCGCTTCTGCACATAGAGTCGCTGATCTTTGAAGTTCGAGAAGTAGACAGTGCCGTTGTGCACCAAAAAATCGCCGCCGCCGTATTCGTGAACGGTTGTGCGTGCATAGAACGGCACGGGCGTGACGTCGCTCACCATGCCATCGGGAGATCTTTTGACGATGACGTAGCGACCGCCTTCGGCGGGGCGCGATTCGAGCCAATAGATATCTTCCCCATCGAGGACGACCTGCATGAGGCGCACCGCGCCGCGCGCGATCAGGTCTGCTGTGATCGGCGATTTCCATGAACCGTAAGGGGCGATTGTGGGCATAGGCGTCACTTTCCTTCAATCCGCGCTGTCTCTCTCCTCTTGGGCATGAGAATATGGATCGCCTTGCCCAGCGCGGCTTCAGCGGCTTCCATAAGACCTTCCGGCAGCGTCGGGTGCGGATGAATGCTTAGGGCTAAATCGTCCACCGTCGCGCCCATCTCGATCGCTAAGACGGCTTCGCTAATCAGCGTCGACGCTTCTGGCCCGACGATCTGCACGCCGAGCACGACCTTAGTCTCGGCGTCAGCGATAATCTTGATAAACCCGTCGGTCTCGCCCATCGTCAGCGCCCGCCCCAGCGCCGCAAACGGGAATTTCCCGGTGATAGTTTTATAGCCCGCTTGCTGGGCTTCAGACTCGCTCATCCCCGCGTAGGCGATCTCCGGATCGGTGAAGATCACGGCGGGCACGGTCTGCCAATCCGCAGCGCTCTTGTGCCCGCAGATCGCCTCAGCCGCAACGATCCCTTCATGAGACGCTTTGTGTGCCAGCAGTGGCGGCCTCGCGACATCGCCAATGGCGTAGACGTGCGGGACGCTCGTGCGCATCTGCGCATCTGTTTTCAGAAAGCCCTTGGGATCGGGCGTGAGCCCCAGTCTCTCAAGACCCAGCTCCGGCGGCGTGTTCGGCTTGCGCCCCACACTCACTAAGACTTTTTCTGCTGAAAGCTTGACTTCGCCCTCTTGCGTTTGCACCACAAGCTGTGCGCCATCCTTGCCCTTCTTCAGTTCCTTCGCTTGGGATTTGAGATGGATATCGATCTTCAGCTCTTTGGCTTTCCGGACGACCACGCGCGTCAGCTCCGGGTCAGTCCCGGGCAGGAGATTCTCTAGCATCTCGACGACCGTGACTTTCGTGCCGAACTTCGCGTAGACCATCCCCAGCTCCAGCCCAATATAGCCGCCGCCAATGACAATCAGCGATTCGGGAAGCTTTTTGAGCGCCAGCGCGCCGGTAGAATCTAGAACAGTTTCGCCGTCGATCTCAAAGCCAGGGAGCGTCATGGGCACAGCCCCCGTCGCAATGATGCAATCTTTGAACTCGATCGTCTGGGTGCCGTGCTCGCTCTCCACTAAGCACTTTTTCGCCGAGACGAACGTCGCCTTGCCCTTCATCACCGTGACGCCGTTACCCTGGCACAGCTGCTTGACACCCCCAGTGAGCTTCTTGACGACGCTCTCCTTCCACGCTTGCAGACGCTCTAAATCTATCTGCACGTCTTTCGCGGAGATGCCGAATGCCTCAGCGTGCTGGATCTTCTCGTAGAGATAGGCCGCGTAGATCAGCGCTTTAGACGGGATGCAGCCGACATTAAGACAAATCCCACCTAGCTCGTCTTTCTCAACGAGCGTCACGTCCTTGCCCAGCTGCGCGGCCCTGATAGCCGCGACGTAGCCCCCCGGCCCGCCGCCCACAATTAAGAGTTCTGTCCCCATAGCGATCTCGCCCACGACCATAGAAAATCAGCTCCTTTGTTTGAATCACGGATTACACGGAAACGACCTATTCTGTGCCTTCCGTGGCACTTCTGTGCTTTCCGTGATTCAAAAGCCCAACACTCGTTCGATGCCCTTCTTCACCCGCCCGGCATCGGGCAGATAGTACTGCTCCATCGTGAGATAGGGCATGTGTGTATCGTAGCCCGTGATGCGCATCACCGGCGCTTGCAAGTGTAAAAGCAGCCTCTCATTGATGAGTGCCGTCAGCTCCGAAGCCACGCTGCACGTTCGCGGAGCCTCTTGAACGATCACGGCCCGTCCAGTCTTGGCCACCAAGTTCAGCACTGTTTCGGCGTCTAGAGGCGCAAGCGTGCGCAGATCTATCAGCGCGACGCTGACGCCCTCAAGCTGCTCGATCGCCTGGAGGCAGACGCGCACCATCGCGCCCCACGAGATCACGGTGACGTCAGTGCCCTCACGCACAACAGATGCTTTTCCGATGGGCACGGTGTAGTCGCCCTCGGGGACTTCCTGACGAAACGCGCGGTAGAGTCTCTTCGGCTCGAAGAAGATCACGGGATCGGGATCGCGAATCGCCGAGATGAGCAAGCCCTTAGCGTCGTAGGGGTTCGACGGGATGACGACCTTCAAGCCCGGCGTATGCACATAGTACGCTTCAGGAGCTTCAGAATGGTGTTCTAGAGCGCGGATGCCCCCACCGTAGGGCACGCGAATCACTATGGGCACGTGAAATCGTCCCCGTGAGCGCCAGCGAATCCGTGCGGCGTGCGAGATGATCTGATCGAACGCCGGAGGCATGAAGCCATCAAATTGGATCTCCGCGACGGGCTTGAGGCCGTTGAGCGCCATCCCAATTGCCGTGCCCACGATCCCTGATTCGGCCAACGGCGTGTCAATCGCTCGATCCGGCCCGAACTCTTTATACAGATTCTCTGTGACCCTGAAGACGCCGCCGTTGACCCCGACGTCCTCACCCATCACAATTACAGTTGGGTCGCGGCGCATCTCGGTGCGCAGCGCGTCGTTGATCGCTTGAACTAATGTCATCTGGGGCATACACGATCACTCTTTCAGTAACTCAACGCTCTCTCTATGCCTCGTACACAGCGCCCGACATCGGGCAGATAATAGTCTTCTAAACGCGCCTGAGGAATGATCGTATCAGGGCCAGTCACGCGCACAATCGGAGCCTTCAGATACTCAAATGCTTTATCGTTCACCAACGCTGCTAATTCAGACCCGAACCCGCAAGTCTTGGGTGCCTCATGTACGATCACGACCCGCCCGGTCTTCTTCACCGATTCGATCACGGTCTCGATATCCAGAGGGACGAGTGAGCGCAAGTCAATCACTTCGACGCTGACGTTCTGTGCTGTCAGCTTCTCGGCAGCGCCGAGCGCGATGGGCATCATTGCTCCCCAGGCGATGAGGGTGACGTCGGAGCCCTCGCGGGCAATGCGCGCTTTCCCGATAGGGACGAGATAATCTTCTTCAGGGACTTCAGCGCGGAACGCGCGATAGAGTCGTTTGGGCTCCAGATAGATCACGGGATCGGGGTCTCTGATCGCGGCGATCAATAAGCCCTTGGCGTCGTAGGGGTTTGACGGGATGACGACTTTCAGCCCTGGCGTGTGCGCATAGTGCGCTTCGGGGCTCTCAGAATGGAGCTCTGGGCCGCGGATGCCGCCGCCATAGGGCGCGCGAATGACTAAGGGCACATGGAAGCGCCCGCGGGACCTCCAGCGAATCCGCGCGGCGTGCGAGACGATTTGATCGAACGCCGGAGCCATAAAGCCGTCAAACTGAATCTCTGCAATGGGCTTCAGCCCGTTGAGCGCCATCCCAATCGCCGTGCCCACGATCCCTGCTTCAGAGAGCGGGGTATCAATCGCGCGATCCGGCCCGAACTCTTTATAGAGATTCTCTGTAGCGCGAAAGACGCCGCCGTTGACACCGACGTCCTCGCCTAGGACAAGCACCGTCGGATCGCGACGCATCTCCGTCTTCAGCGCGTCGTTGATCGCTTGGACGATATTGAGCTGGGGCATAGAATTACTCTTTCGGCAAGTCGCCGCCGTGCTCAGCGAGATACTCTTTGAGTTCTTGGAGCTGCTCTTTCAGATTCCACGGCATCTCGGCGTACATATACTTAAAAATATCTTCGACGTCGCGCTGGGGCAGGGCTTCGTATTGGGCCACGGCTTGCGCGATCTCGGCCTTGGCTTCTTCTAAGAGTTTGGCTTCGTCTTGTTCGCTCCACAGCCCTTGCTTCTCCAGATAGAGTCTCAAGCGCTTGATTGGGTCCTTCTGCTTCCACATCTCGACTTCTTCGGCAGGACGATAGCGCGTCCAGTCGTCAGCCGTCGTGTGATGCGTCAGACGATACGTGACGGCTTCGATCAGGGTTGGCCCGCCGCCCTCGCGCGCCTTCTCTAGCGCGTCTTTGGTCGCTTTGTACACAGCAAAGACGTCGTTGCCATCGACTTGGACGCCCTCAAACCCGTAGGCGATAGCTTTCTGGGCGATGGTCTCTGAAGCCGTCTGGCGCGTGCGCGGCACGGAGATCGCGTACTGATTATTTTGACAGAAGAAGACCACGGGGACTTTGAAGACCCCCGCGAAGTTCAGCCCTTCGTGAAAGTCCCCTTCGGATGTGGCCCCGTCGCCAAAGTACACGATGGCGCAAGACTTTTCTCCCTTGAGCTTGGCCGCCCACGCAGCTCCCGTGGCGTGCAAGATCTGGGTGGCGATGGGGACGCAGACCATGAAGTTTCTTATGCCCTCAGGGATGCGGTTGCCCTCTTCGTTGCCGCCCCAGAACGTGAAGAGCTGGAGCCAGCTCTGCCCGCGCATGGCGAGCACGGCGTGCTCACGATAGCTGGGGAAGACCCAGTCTTCGGGCTTGAGGGCGTAGCCACTGCCCACTTGAGCAGCTTCTTGTCCCAGCAGGGGCGCATAGGTGCCTAAGCGCCCTTGTCTCTGCAAGGCTAAGGCACGCTCATCGAACGTGCGCGCCAGCACCATCCAGCGATAGAGCGCTTTAAAATCGTGGGGTTTCAAGCCCAACTCCACAATATCATTGGGGTTGGCCATGCCGTCAGGGTCGAGAATCTGAATGAACGGGACGAGCGATTCACGTTGCATAATAGCTTTAGCTGCCATGTTCTTGGGCTCCCTCCTTAAGGCCGAAGCAAGCTCTTGACGAAAAACTCCCCGGCGCGGTAGCTACTGCGCACCAATGGTCCAGCAGCGACGTAGCGAAAGCCCAACGCTTCGCCGATCTCTTTCCATTGGGCGAATTTCTCCGGGTGCACGTATTCTACGACTTCTATGTGTCGCGGGCTGGGGCGCAGATACTGCCCGATAGTGAGTATGTCAACGCCGACGGCGCGCAGGTCGCGCATCGTCTGGAGGATCTCTGCGTCAGTCTCGCCCAAGCCCACCATGATCGAAGACTTCGTATAGCGTTGCGGGTCGAGCTTCTTGACGTTCTCTAAGACTGTCAGCGATTGACGGTACGTGGCACGACGGTCGCGGACCTTGGGGGTGAGGCGCTCTACAGTCTCGATGTTGTGATCGATGACATCGGGCTGTGCGTCTACGACTTTCTTGAGGGCATTGATATCCCCGCGGAAGTCGGGGATGAGCACTTCGACGAGCGTTGTGGGCGTCTTATGCTTGATAGCTCGGATGGTCTTGGCGAAGTGCTCGGCGCCGCCATCGGGCAGATCGTCGCGGCAGACGCTCGTCAACACTATATAATTTAAGCCCCACTCGCTCACGACTTGAGCGACCTTCCACGGCTCCATGGGATCAAGATAACCGTTGGGATGCCCGCTGGTGACGGCGCAGAAGCGACAGCCTCGGGTGCAGACAGCCCCCATCAGCATCAACGTTGCGGTGCCGCCGCCCCAGCACTCGTGGACATTAGGACAGTGAGCTTCTTCGCAGACGGTGTGCAAGCCGTGCCTGCGCAGCGTCTCTTTGATCGCGATATAGTTCTGGCCCGCCGGTGGTCGGATCTTGAGCCAACCGGGTTTTGCGCGTGTCGTGACCGCGATAGCGCCTCACTCCCTTGGAATAACTAAGTCCCAAGCATTATAGGGGATGGGAGAGGAGGGCGCAAACACATGTTCAGATGCGCGTTGTCAGCCATCTTGACAGATCTCTATGATGGTCTTAGAATATGACTATCAAAGTAGTCCTATAGGAGAGAGTCATGACTACGAAACGGGTCTCTGTCGCTGAGGGCAAGAGGGGCTTTACACAACTGCTCAAAGAAGCTCGGGAGAAACATATCGCTATCCTAGTTTTTAACGAGCGTGAGGGCGAGTTTGTCGGAGCGATTTTATCCCCAGACGACTACGAACGTTATGAGCAGTTGAGCGCCTACGTTGAAGCGTTGCGGCTCTCCAAGAAGTTTGAGCATCTTGACCTTGACGTTCCCAGTCTGGTGCGGTGGTCGCGACGAGAGCTAGAGGAGCGCACGGCATGAAGGGCAAAGCCCCGACCCGCGTTGTCGTGGATGCGAGTGTGCTTCTGGCGTTCTATCTGCCTGCGGAGCCTTACAAAGCGCAAGCCTTGGTACTGTTGGGTGATGCGACTGCCGGCTTGGTGAGGTTCGTTGTGCCGACCCTCACGCGCTATGAGGTTCTGAACGTGCTCTCCAGCGCGGTGCGCGGCGTCAAGGGGAAGCGAAAGCTCTCGGTAGATGATGCTCTCGAGATCATGACAGCTATGAGCAAGCTCGCCCTGGAAGAGCACGATATCACAGGCTTGGAGGAGCAGATTGTGAAACTCAGCCAAGGGCATCACCGGAGCGCTTACGATGCGGCCTATCTGGCGTTGGCGGAGCACTTGGTCGTAGATTTCTTGACAGGGGATAAGCATTTGTATAATGCGATGAAGGCGCGGTGCAAGCATGTGAAGTTTGTTGGGGATTATGAGCCCTTCGGCACGTAGATTTTCTCTTTAAGTGTTCTTGTAACTCTTCAGAAAGTTCAAACTTATATCGCGATGCTTTAATAGCGCTTCTCCCTTGCACCTTGACATGATGAATATAGAAACAATGCTTTTGAAGGTTGGATTGCTCTTCGTTCAAAAATTTGTATATAGGTGCTCTTGTCTCCCAGTATTTCTCCCATTTTTGAGCTGGTTCCGTACTCCAGTATTTGGTCACGGCACCGCAGACTAAATCAGGAATAGTCAAGATCTCTTCAAATATGAGATCTGGGCTGCTTTTTAAAGAGAAATCCAGTCGGGGAGCGCTCGCTGGCGTTTCCCGTCATCAAGATCCTTGTATTCCATAAGACCCACCACCCCATATTTCTTACGTAAATTTTGTGCCTCCTCGCTCCATAGCCGAAGCATTGGAAGACTACTCAAGAGAAAGGCATAGGTCCTGACCTTGAAGCCAGAGCCTTCCCCTGAATAGTCACTAGCGATGACAAGTGACTTAAAACTATGCAGTAGAGAATCATGCTCAAGAAGTTGATCTAAGCTTCCTCGCTTCATAAGTTCTCTAATTTGCTCCGTGAAAGTTGGTAGTTTCTTATCGGTCATACACTTGAGTATACACTCAAATTACCTAATGTTCTAGTAGCTTTCTCTTCGATCGTGAGTTAGAATAACAGCGGTGACTTTTTATGAAGGCCTTACAGCCCAAGGACAAGCTATTAGAGCGTGTTACCGTAAATCCGAAAGTTCTGCTAGGCAAGCCGACAATTCGAGGCCTACGGATTAGTGTGGAGCAAATCTTACGTGCTTTAGCTGCAGGCGTGCCCGAAGAGGACCTTCTGAAAGACTATCCTGAGCTAGAACCCGAGGATATCCGAGCTGTTTTGGCTTATGCCGCCGAACGTATAGCTGAAGAACAAGTCTTCCCTGTTTAGGTGAGCGGTGAGAATCCTTGTCGATGTAGGTGTAGGTAAGGCCGTCGAAGAGTGGTTGAGAAAGCAGGGCTATGACGTTCTAGCTGTACGAGACCTGGATCCGCGCTTGCCAGATTCTGTTATACTACACCGAGCAGTCATAGAACAGCGACTTGTGATCACAATGGACAAAGATTTTGGGGAGCTCGTCTACCAGTCAGGGCAACCTCATGCTGGAGTGCTCTTGCTGCGGCTAGATGAGGCCGATAGCCGCAAGAAAGTCAGCATCGTTAAGAAGATATTTACACGCTATGCCCAACAGCTTGTAGGAAGTTTCTCCGTTTATCAGCGAGGTCGCTTGCGCATCCGGCATTAATGTATCCTGATATTTTGCGTATTTATCGTCAGCTTCTTGCTCGCTACGGCCCCCAGCAGTGGTGGCCGGCAGACTCGCCCTTCGAGGTGATCATCGGCGCGATATTAACCCAATCTACGAATTGGCAGAACGTCGAGCGCGCCATAGGGAATCTCAAACAGCACAACGCCCTCACGCCTGAGAGACTCTCTCAGCTCTCCGAAGAAAAGCTCGCGGAGCTGATCCTCCCCGCTGGGTACTTCCGCCAGAAAGCGAGGAAACTCAAAGCGTTCATCGAGCATCTGTATAGTCATCACGGCGGCAATGTGTGCACGATGCTCGCCCAGCCCACACAGAGACTGCGAGCCGAGCTGCTCTCGATCTGGGGCATCGGTCCAGAGACAGCAGACTCGATCCTGCTCTACGCTGCGCACAGGCCGGTCTTCGTCGTAGACGCTTATACGAAGCGCATCTTCTCGCGCCTTGGGCTTGTCAGCCCAAAGATCTCCTACGAAGAGCTTCAACAGTTCTTTCTGATCCAGCTTCCCCGGAGCGCCAAGCTCTTCAATGAGTATCACGCGCTGATCGTGTGCCACGGCAAGGAAGTCTGTCGCCCAAAACCCCGATGCGCGCAGTGTGTGCTCTCGCGAGACTGTCGGTTCTACCGGCGGAGCTCTTCTGCTTTGGGAAGATAAAAAGCCGCGCCGTTGAGCGCGCGCAGGGTCTGCTCCGCAGGCCCGCGCTCCTCAAACGCCATATCAACCCCAAATTCGCTTGCGCCTTCGGTGTCCATCAGCCCCGCGTCCACGTCGTACCGCACATTCAAGGGGATGTAGACATTAAAGAGCTTGCGCAGCTCGTTGCCCCGCTTGTCATAGACAATCCCTTGATAGATGACGAACTGTAACTTGGGGCTCCAGAAGCGATACCCAAATTCAACGGCGAGCTTGGCATAGTTGCCCTCGCTCGTCCTGACGTAGATGACCGTGCCTTGGATCTTGCCGGTGTCGCCGTTGTGGGTATCCAACTCTTTGCGCGTCAGCTCCGTCTTCTCATAAGCAGCCTGCTGAACCATAGCGAAGGTGATCTCGGCAAAGCTCACATGATCGGCGAGCAAGAGCGACTGCACCCAGGCGATCACGAGTGCCAGAGCGATCGCGGCCCCAAGCACGACCAGCAAGCGCCCGTAGGTGAGGCCTCTCTTGCGTGGTTGTTCCATCTCCATAAACTCCCGACTAAGCCAGCGACTGAAGTCGCCGGCTCAGAAAGTGAAAGCGTGCTCAAGCACGCTGAAGAGCCCTCTTCAGTGGGCTTTCATCTGCTCAGCCGGATGCTTCAGCTTCCGGCTTTCTCAATGCGCACAA